>JBGQAU010000014.1:0-43645 GCA_041494445.1 Acidobacteriota bacterium
CCCGTAGCCGAAGCGCTCGATCCGCCGGGCGTCGAAGACTTCGTAGCCGGTGGCGACGATGATGTTGCCGACCTCGATCTCGACGATCTCGTCCTTCTCGTCGAAGTGGATCCCCTCCTTCGCGCATTTCCTGAGGCACGCGCCGCATTTCTTCCCGTCGGTCAGGAGATACGTGCACGAGTCGCGGTCGATCAGGTAGGTGTTCGGGACCGCCTGCGGGAACGGCATGTAGATCGCCTTGCGCGTGGTGATGCCGTTGTCGAACTCGCTGGGCACGACGACCGGGCAGACTTCCATGCAGGCGTGGCAGGAGACGCACGCCTCGAGGTCCACGTAACGCGCCCGCTTCAGGACCTTGACCCGGAAAGCGCCGGGAGAGCCGCTGACCTCCTGGACCTCGGAGCACGTCATGAGCTTGATCATCGGGTGCTGCGCGACCGCGACCATCTTCGGCGTGAGAATGCAGGCGGCGCAGTCGAGGGTGGGGAAGGTCTTGTCGAACATGGCCATGTGGCCGCCTATGGTCCCGGTCTTCTCGAGCAGGATCACCTTCTGGCCCGCCTCGGCGATCTCGAGCGACGCCTGGATCCCGGCGACCCCTGCGCCAATGACCAGCGTGACCGGGTTCACCGGTGTCGACTGCGGCACCGCGGCGAGGCCGAACGGGACGCCGTGGACCGCGCAGGCCACGATCGCCTTCGCGCGTTCCGTGAAGTCGCCAAGCCCCGAGCCGTGCTGACGAAAGGAGGCCAGCCGCACCCGCGCCGGGTCGCCTCCGGACAGCGCGAGGGCGCGCGCGAACGCGGGCTTGAAGTAGCCCGGGGAGTCCCCCGCGATGACCACCGTCTTGATGTCCTTCCTCTTGATTTCCCGGGCGAGCGTCTCCGGGTCCAGGCGCGGTCGCACCCCGCGGTGCTCCACGTGCACGACGTTGGGCAGAAGCTGGACGTAGCCCGCGACCGATGCGAGGTCCAGCGCCCGTTCCGTCCCGGTGCCCTCCTGACAGAAGTAGACCCCGATCTTCGTTACAGCGTCCATGTGGCTACACCCCGTTCTCCAGCAGGGCAGGCGTGCCCTGGACGGCGAGCGGTCCTGCCTGGAAATGCCGATGGCTCGCTCGTGGCCCGGTCCCTTTGCCGGGAAGCGACGCGCGCAAGCTCCGGAAGGCTCTCACTCTGCGTGTGGCGCATGGGAGGTACCGTTTTCGATACGATGCTGATGCTCGTCGCGGTCGGGCCGCGTGGATACGACACTATACACCCACATGGCGTCCATGAACATGCGTCAGGTCTCGCGGCCGCGCCTTGGCCGGCGCAGCGCTTTGCCAAGGATGAAACGGGTGGCCTTAGTCGGAATTCTTCCTTTCACGGACGTGCGGCACAGGCGATCCCGGGACACGCGCGCCTTTAGGCCGAGGGCTCTCAGGCCCCTTGACAGTGACTGGCGACGGGGACTAGCTTAGGGCTCCGCGTGCGTGCGACACATCGCGCGCGGTCCGGGTGCGGGGTCATGGAGCAGCCCAAGAAGCTTCTGATGATCGATGACGACGCGAACCTCGTGGACGTCTTTCGCCTCGTCTGCATGGCCAAGGGATACGAGTTCCACGCGGCCTATTCCGCCACCGAGGGGCTGAAGAAGATTCTGGAGGTCGGCCCGGACCTGATCATCCTCGACGTGATCATGGAGGACTTCGTAGCGGGGTTCCGGGTTTTGAGCGAGCTGAGGACGCCGGGTCCCGGCTCCCAGTTCACCGGGTACTCCAAGGTCCCCATCGTGATGCTGACCAGTGTTACGTCGAGGACCCATGTCAACTTCAACGAGAGGATCGGCACCGCGCTCCTGCCCGTCGACGCGTTCGTGGAAAAGCCGGTCCAGCCGGCCGACATGCTCGCGATCCTCGAGAAGATCCTGACCCGGAGCCAGCAGGAGAGCCCCGCGGGGTCCTCGTCCTTACCCTGAGCGTTCACCAGCGACCGACCGCAGGAAGGCCCCGGTTCAGGCGCGCGACGGGTCGCTTCGGCCGGGGCTCAGCGGCACCGTGAACACGAAGTTGGCCCATTGGCCGGGCTCGGACTCGGCCCAAAGGCGACCTCCGTGCCTCTCCACGATCTTCCGGGACACGAAGAGGCCGAGGCCGGTCCCGGGCTTGGTGCTCGCGGCCGCCGCTCCGAGCCGGAAGAATTTCTGGAAGAGCTTCTCGGCGGCGTCCCGATCGAAGCCAGGCCCCTCGTTCCAGACGTTGAATTGCCGGAGTCCGGTCCGGCTGTCCTGCTCGGTGCCGATGCGGATCTCGCCCTGCTCCCGGCCGTACTTGATGGCGTTCGAAAGGAGGTTCTGGAACACGCAGGCGATCTGGTCCCGATCGCACGTGCCGACGAGGTCCTCCGGGACGCTGCAGACGATGCGCATCTTCCGATCGGCCGCCAGCTCGGACACCCGGCCGAGCAGAGGATCCAGGATGTCGCTCCGGAAGGAGACCGGGGTCGGGGTGAGCTTCAGCTCGCCCTCCTCGATCCGGCTCAGGTTCAGGTAGTTCGCGATGGTGGAGCGCAGGTACTCCGCGCTGTTGGCGGCCGCCTTCAGGAGCGCCTCCTGGGACTCGTTCAGCGGCCCGAGGATGTGTTCGCGAAGGGAGCCGATGGCGAAGACGATGGACGCCAGGGGGGACTTGAGTTCGTGGGTGACGAAGCCGAGGGTCTCGAGATAAGCGCGGTTCTTGTCCTCGGCCTCGGCCAGGGCCTTCTCCAGGGCCGAGGACGCCTGCTGAAGCTCGCCGGTCCGGACCTCCAGGGCGTCGGTCATGGAGTTGAACGCCTGGGCCAGCTCCACCATCTCCCGGCTCGCGCGGTCCACGTGAACCCGTGTCTTGAGGTTGCCGGCGGACACCTCCCGCGTCGCCTGGACCAGCCTCCGGACGGGGCCGCGGAAGCCTCCCGACACGGAGAATGCCACCGCCCCCGACAGCACCAGCGCCAGGAAGCTGATCCCCAGGAACTGCATGGCGAGCCCCGAGCGATACTCGAGGTACTTCTTCTCCAGGAGGCCGACGTAGATGATGCCGATGATGCGACCTTCGGGGTCACGGATCGGATCGTAGGCTGACAGGTACCAGTCGTTCACCACGAACGCCCTATCCGCGAAGCGCTGCCCCCGCACGAGGACCTTGTCGTAGACCTCCCCCGACACTCGTGTCCCCAGCGCGCGCGTACCGGGATCGAGCATCACGTTGGTGGCAATCCTCACGTCCCCCAGAAAGAGCGTGACCGTTCCCACCGGCTTCCCTTCGTAGGTCTTGTTCCCGAAAACCACGTCGCGGATGCGGTCCACGAGGGCGAACTTCCTGTTCAGGAGGATCCCGCCGTAAAGGACCCCCAGAACCCGCTCGCTCGGGTCCAGGATGGGGATCGCCGTCTGCAAGGCGAGGCCCCGGTCTTCTGCGATTCTGGTCGTCGGGAGGGCTCTCTCGGTGTAGACGACCGGGATGTACGCCCGGGTGGCAAGTTCCTCTCCTTCGGCGCCCAGGGCCTCGGCGGGAACCACAACCGTCCCGACGCCCGCGGTCCCGCTCAACGCACGCCGAAGGATCGGGCTCGCCCAGGCCCGTTCGCCGGCCGCGTACGGGGACCGCCCCCGCGCAACGACCCGTCCTTGGCTGTCAGCCAGGCTGAGGAAGTCGAGATCGTACTTTCTCCGCAACGCGTCGAGCTCACCGGAGATCGTGTCCAGTCCCCGTCGGAACCGCAGCGCCTCCCTCAGGGACTCACGCTGCGAGGCCATTCCGACCACGGTCTGGAGACGCGACTTCTCCGCCTCGTAAGCCGACCAGGCGCCTCCCAGATCCATCTCCACGCGGAGCATCGCCTCCTTCGTGACCGTCCGCGAGATGAAGGAGAAACCGGCCCACGTGATGACCGTCGCCGTGATCGCGACGACCAGCTCGAACCCCAGCAGCAGCTTCGTGCGGTAGGCCAGCTTCATCTTCGGCCTCCGGGGCCGCCCGAGAGATTCAGGCCCGGCGCTACTTCCTCTGAACCAGGCAGCTCCAGATGGTCTCCTCGATCATCTCCCGCGCCGTCCGCGTCCGGGAGGGGGCCGTTTCCGGCCCGTGCTCCCCGCCGGGGGCGCCGCCCCGGAGGAAGCGCTCGTACTGCTCGACGACCTCGTCCTTTCCGAACTCGAGGGGGAGGGTGACGCAGTCGTAGAGCTGCTGCTGCAACCCGGCGACCTCGTCCTGGCCCGCCAGCGCCGAGAGGATCGTTTCGTCGAGGAGATCGAGAAAACGGCAGATCTCTCCCGCAGTGGCGCCCGCGGCGAACCGGCTGAAGCCGGTCACCTCCAGGTAGTCCAGGATGAGCATCCGATTGCTGCTCTGGACGGACGTGAGCAGGAGGCGGAAAAGCAGCCGGATGCACCAGTGCAGCTCGTCCCTCCCCATGGCCAGGAAGCTCGGGTACCGATCGCCTTCCTTTCCTCCGGCCCGGATGCTCTCCGTCACGGTCTCGACGACCGAGTCCTCGATCGTCGCGAGGGCCTTGTAGATCCGAAGCGCCGGCCGCGCCGTCTCGCGCTTCATCAAGGTGGCGTTCCTCGTGTGCCACTGGAAGGGCTCGCTCTTCAGCCGCTCGATCAGGAACGGAAGCCTCCGCTCGACGTGGTACCTGGGGGAGGGCGCCCAGCCGGTCCTCGCGAGGGTCCTGGAGTTGTCCACCTCGAGCTTCCGATCGATGTAGCGACGCATCCACGGTCGCTCGAAGGGTGGGGTGCCGGTGAGATGCCCGCTCGCGTTCATCGCCAGGAGTCCCAGGCCGCAGATCGTTGGCGGCATCAGGAGCGGTTCCCTGACCGCTCCGAAGTGGTGCCGGGTCGACAGATCAAACAACCGGCGTTGGGAGGTGGAGCCCGAGGTGCTGACGATCAGGACTTCCGCGGGATCGAGCCCCGGTTCCTGGACGAGGAGGAGCCTCAGGAAGGCGACCACGTCACGGATGTGGACGTACGGGACGGCCGACTCGCCCCTCCCGGCCAGGATTCTGGACTTCCACGACCCGCCGAGCCAGGTGCCGAGAAAGACATAGAGCGGCGGGTACTCGCACCAGTCGCTGTACACAGCTCCGAGGCGGACGATGCAGACCGGCATCGTCGCCGCGTACTCCTTGATCAGTCTCTCCCCCTCGCGCTTGCTCCAGGCGTAAACGTGCTCGCCGTCCGGGGGCGTGGCCTCCGTGAGCGCGCCTTCCTTCCTCGGGAAGGCGCACGCCGCCACGGAGCTGACGAACACGAAACGGTCAAGTCCCATTCCCTTCGCCAGATCCAGGATGTTCCGGGTTCCCTGGACGTTGGTCCGCCGGTACTCGAGATTGTCGAGCCCCGTGAAGTCGTAGTAGCCCGCCAGGTGGATCAGGAACGTGGCGCCGCCCGCGGAGGCGATCTCCCGGAAAGTCCTGGACAGGCCCTCTACGTCCGCGACGTCGACCTGCATCCACGCGATGTTGCTGTCGATCGGGGCTCCGCACTCCCGCTGGGAGCGGCGGGCGATGGCGAAGATCCGGAAGTCGCGGCGGAGTTCTTCCAGGAGGTGGCGCCCGATGAAGCCCGAAGCGCCGGTCACGATGACAGCGGGAAGCGCCATGGGCCGTCTACCGGGACGCGCTCGCGAGGCGACTCGCGAAGAGGGACACTGCGACGAGCGAGCCCGCCAGCGGATCCCGAGTCACTCTTTGCAGTCGCACGGTAGGAATCCGCACTTCATGTACAGGGTCCGGATCGCGGGGATTCCGATCAGCTTCCGCACCTCGTCCGGCCGCGACATCGCATGTCCGAGCTTCTCCAGCCAGGAATCGACCGATGCAGGGTCGAACGTGGCCGCCATCGAGACGAGCGTGCCCTCGATCCCGCCGAGGTCGCAGCCGATCGTGCACGTCGAATACGTGCCCGTCGCGATCTTGGTTCGGGCCGTATCGAGCTTGCCGTCGAAGCCGGCTTCGAACGCGACGCCACGGCCGGCGAGATCGGCGTGCCAGGCGGCAAGGACCGCCCACCGCACGCCGTATCTCTCGAGTACGGAAAACTCGGACTCCTTCAGGTCCCGGCTGTGGCTTTCCATCGGACGCTCCTCCGCGGTTCACCACCCTCATTATGCCATCTTCGTGACCTCTATACGGTAAGCGGGGGCCGGGAAACAAGAACAACGTTACCGGTCGACAGTGTGTTGAAAAAGACAATACATGCACACGATAGAGTGATGATATCTTCCTCGGTTCCGTCGCCGGCATGGACAATGCGGGATAATATGCGTCGACAAATACCGCATGTTCAATTGTCCGACTTTCCTGATCGCTAACTCGTTGTGCTGCGGTATATTCGTCGCCCGCCTAAAGCAAGGAGGCCGATCATGGATCGCCAGCCGAGACTTTCCGAGGGCACGGGTCAGGACCGGCACGGCATCGACCGACGGGATTTCGTCAAACTCGTGACGATGGCCGCTGCTTCGGTGGGCCTGTCGTCGAGTGTTGCGGTAAGGATCGTCGAGGCCGCGACCCGAGGGCTCAAGCCCTCGGTGATCTGGCTGCATTTCCAGGAATGCACCGGCTGCACCGAGTCGCTCCTGAGGACGTCGCATCCCGCCGTCGCCGAGCTGATCCTGGACCTCATCTCCCTGGACTACCACGAGACGCTGTTTGCCGCGGCCGGGCGGCAGGCGGAGGGAGCGCTGAAGAGCGCCATGGAGAGCGGCGCCGGCAAGTATATCTGCGTCGTCGAAGGGGCCATCCCGACCAAGGAGGGCGGCATCTACTGCAAAGTCGGGGGCCGCACGGCGGTGGACATGGTGAACGACGTGGCCGGCAGGGCCGGCGCGATCATCGCCATCGGATCGTGCGCGTCCTGGGGCGGGATCCCGTCCGCGGACCCCAACCCCACGGGGGCGAAGGGAGCCTCCGAGGTTCTCCAGGGGAAGACCGTGGTGACGATCCCGGGCTGCCCGGCCAATCCTTACAACTTCCTCGGAACGGCACTCCAATACGTGGTTCTCGGAACGCTGCCGGCTCTGGACGAAAAGGGCCGGCCGATGTTCGCGTACGCGCGGACCATCCACGAGGACTGCCCCCGGCGCTCTCATTTCGATGCGGGGCGGTTCGCTCAGAAGTTCGGTGATGACGGGCATCGGCTCGGGTATTGCCTGTACAAGCTGGGATGCAAGGGACCGGCGACCCACGCCAACTGCTCGACGCTGCACTTCGGCGAGGTGGGCGCGTGGCCGGTCGGCATCGGTCATCCGTGCGTCGGCTGCACGGAGCAGAAGCTCGGGTTCAGGGTTCCGATTCACACCACCATCGAGATCGACCGGCCCACGCCGCCCGACACCTATCCGCCGATTCAGGCGGAGCACGGGGGGATCAGCCCCGTCGCCACGGGCGTCGCGGGCCTGGTGGGCGGCGCGCTCGTCGGGGCGGGTTACATGGCCTCGAAGAAGCTCGGCGCCGCAAAAGAGGACCCGGAGCCCAAGAAGGGGGTCGAACCATGACGGTGGATCGACGTTCCACTCTCAAGGTCCTGCTCTTGACCGGGACCGCGGCCGCGGCAGGCGCGATCCCGTGCGCGGCCCGCGAGCGCAGGAAGCCCCCGCCGGATGCCGTCGGCATGCTCTACGACGCCACTCGGTGCATCGGCTGCAAGGCTTGCGTGGTGGCCTGCCGCGAGGCCAACGACCTCAAGCCCGAGCGCGGCCCCGCGCCGAACGAGATCTACGACGCGCCGATCGACCTGAGCGGGCAGACGAAGAACATCATCAAGCTGTACCGGGAAGGGAATGAGCGGTCCTACATGAAGGCGCAGTGCATGCACTGCGTCGATCCGGCGTGCGTGGGAGCCTGCATGATCGGGGCGCTCCAGAAGCGCGAGTACGGCATCGTGACCTGGGAGCCGGACCGGTGCATCGGGTGCCGGTACTGCCAGGTGGTCTGCCCCTTCAACGTCCCCAAGTTCGAGTGGGACAAGGCCCTCCCGAAGATCGTCAAATGCGAGATGTGCAACCATCTGCTGGCGAAGGGGGGCATCCCGGCGTGCTGCGAGGTGTGCCCGCGGGAGGCCGTCATCTTCGGGAAGCGGGAGGACCTGCTGGAGAGCGCGAAGAGGCGCATCGCCGACCACCCCGGACGGTACGTCGACAGGGTGTACGGTGAGACCGACCTTGGGGGCACTCAGGTTCTCTACCTGTCCCATCTTCCCTTCGAGAAGCTCGGACTGCCCGACATCGGCGACGAGCCGGTTCCCGAGGTGGCGCAGACGGTGCAGCACGGGGTCTACAAAGGATTCATCGCCCCGGCGGCCCTCTACGTCCTCCTGGGAGCCGTTCTCCTGCGAAACCGCCGGAAGGGCGCCTCCGAGGATCAGGAGGGGGTGTCGTCATGAGCGCTCATGTCCACGAGGCCGTCGGCGGCCCGATCTGGACGCGGCCGTTCAAGGCGCTCGTCGGGATCTTCACCCTCGGCGCGATCCTGATCCTCTGGCGGCTCTTGGCCGGCCTGGGCGCGACCACGGGACTGAACGACGGCTATCCCTGGGGCCTTTGGATTGCCTTCGACGTGGTGACGGGCACAGCGCTGGGGTGCGGCGGCTACGCGGTCGCGATTCTGGTCTACGTTCTCAACCGGGGGCGTTACCACCCCATGGTCCGATCCGCGATCCTCACGAGCGCCCTCGGGTACAGCATGGCCGCGGCGGCGATCGTCATCGACGTCGGCCGGTACTGGTACATCTACCGGATTCCGACCGCGGTCACGAAGTGGAACCTGGACTCCGCCCTTCTCGAGGTCGCCCTCTGCGTGATGGCGTACGTCGTCGTCCTCTGGATCGAGCTGTCGCCGGCCTTCCTCGAGGGCTGGCGCGACAGCCGGTGGCCGCTCCTCCGGAAGGTGTCGTCGGTGGCCTCCCCGATCCTGGACAAGGCCCTGATCTGGATCGTCGCCCTCGGCCTGCTCCTGCCGACGATGCACCAGTCGTCGCTCGGCACGGTGATGGTGCTGGCGGGCCACAAGGTCCACCCGTTGTGGCAGACGCCGCTGCTGCCGCTGCTTTTCCTGGTGTCCTGCATCGGGATGGGTTACGCGGTCGTGGTGGTGGAGTCCCTGCTTTCGAGCGCCTTCCTGCGCCGCAAGCGGGAGACCGAGATGCTGGCATCCCTGTCCGTTGCCGCGTCCGTCACGCTGTTCCTCTACCTGGTGCTCCGGCTCGTCGACGTCGCGTACCGGGGACGCTTCGGCCTGATCTTCGCGTTCGACCGGCACGGCCTGCTGTTCCTGGTCGAGTTCCTGCTGTTCCTCGTCCCGGCGCTCGTGCTCCTCTCGCCGCGGCTTCGGCGCGATGCGGGTTGGCTGTTCCGCTCGGCCGGCCTGGTTCTCCTGGCGGGGACGCTCTACCGCTTCGACGTCTACCTGATCGCCTTCGACCCGGGCAAGGGCTGGTCCTACTTCCCCGCGGTCCCGGAGGTCTTCGTCACCATCGGGATCGTGGCGCTGGAAGTCCTCGCCTACGTCATCCTGGTCAAGAACTTCCCGATCCTGAGCGGCCACGTCGCCGCCGCCTCGAAAGCCTAGGGAGAACGCCATGAGCAAACGGATCGTCGTCGACCCGGTCACGCGGATCGAGGGGCACCTGCGCATCGACGTGGAGGTCGACGGGGGGGTGGTGCGTGACGCCTGGGCCTCGGGGCAGATGTGGCGTGGAATCGAGTTGATCCTCCAGGGGAGGGACCCGCGAGAGGCGTGGCTCTTCACCCAGCGGATCTGCGGCGTCTGCACCACCGTACATGCTATCGCGTCGGTGCGCGCCGTCGAGAATGCCCTGGGGCTCGAGATCCCTCTCAACGCCCAGTACATTCGAAACCTGCTGGTGATCGCGCACGCCCTGCACGATCACATCGTCCACTTCTATCAGCTGTCGGCGCTCGACTGGGTCGACGTCGTCTCCGCGCTCAAAGCGGATCCTGCGAAGGCCTCGAACCTGGCGGAGAGCCTCTCCCCGTGGCCCGGCAACGGTCGGCTCGACCTCCAGGGGGTCAAGGACAGGCTGTCCGGGTTCGTCGCGGGCGGCCAACTGGGGATCTTCACCAACGGGTACTGGGGCCACCCGGCCATGAAGCTCCCGCCCGAGGTCAACCTCCTCGCCGTGGCGCACTACCTGCAGGCGCTCGAGTACCAGCGGAAGGCGAACCAGGCGGTGGCGATCCTGGGGGGCAAGACGCCGAACATCCAGAACCTCGCCGTGGGCGGCGTGACCAACGCGATCAACCTCGACAGCCAGGACGCGCTGAACATGACGAAGCTGTTCACGATCAAGGACCTCTTGGACGAGATGACCGCCTTCGTTCAGCAGGTGTACCTGCCGGACGTCTGCGCCATCGGCGCGCTGTACGCGGAATGGCTGCCGTATGGCGCCGGGGTCAAGAACTACCTCGCGGTTCCCGATCTGCCGCTGGACACCAGGGGGACCCAGTTCGACCTGCCCGGAGGCACGATCTTCGACGGCAACCTCTCCGACGTCAAGCCGATCACGAGCTTCCAGGATCCGTACTTCAAGGAGAACGTCGCGGAGTGCGTGGCCCATTCCTGGTACGAAGGCGACGCGACCCGCCATCCCTGGGAGGGAGAAACGGTTCCGCAGTACGCGGAGTTCGATCCTTCCGGGAAGTACTCCTGGGTCAAGTCGCCGCGGTTCCAGGGGAGGCCCATGCAGGTCGGGCCGCTGGCGCAGGTTCTCGTCGGCTACGCGACGGGGCACGAGCCGACCCGGCGCTGGGCGGACCACGCGCTGTCCACGGCCGGCTCCATCGCCAAGGCGAAACTCGGGCCCCAGGTCCTCCACTCCACCCTGGGACGCCACCTCGCGAGGGCCGTCCGGACCGCCATGATCTGCGAGCTGGCGCAGAAGCACTGGCAGCTTCTCGTGAGCAACATCGCGAAGGGGGACACCGCGATCTTCAACGAGCCGGTCTTCCCGAAGGGAGAGCAAAGGGGATTCGGCTTCCACGAAGCCCCCCGCGGCACGCTGTCCCACTGGATCGTGATCCGCGACGGCAGGATCGCGAATTATCAAGCGGTCGTGCCCAGCACGTGGAACGCCGGTCCTCGGGACGACAGGCAGCAGAGAGGGCCCTACGAAGCTTCCCTCATCGGGAACCCGGTGGCCGACCCCGAACGGCCCCTCGAGGTGTTGCGCACCATCCACTCGTTCGATCCTTGCCTGGCCTGTGCGATCCACACGCTGGACGTGGACGGGAAGGAGATCGGGCGGGTGAGGGCCCTCTAGCTCGAGTCGGGCGGAGGGATCGCTTAGGCGGCATGCGCACGCGAGTCGCGGTACTCGGACTGGGCAACGTCCTGATGGGGGACGACGCGGTGGGGCCTTACGCGGTGCGGACCCTGGAAGCCCGCTACGAGTTCCCGGAGGGAGTGTCCGTGATCGATCTCGGCACCCCCGGTCTCGATCTAACCCCGCACCTCGCCGACACGGAGGCGGTTATCATCGTGGACGCCGTGCTTGCGCAGGGGGAACCGGGAGGCCTGAGGCTCTACCGCCGCGACCAGATCCTGAGGCACCCTCCCCCGAGCCGCCTGGGCCCTCACGAGCCGGGGCTGAAGGAAGCGCTGCTTTCCCTGGAGTTCGCGGGTGAAGGCCCCAGGGAGGTGCTCCTGATCGGCGTGATCCCCGAGCGGGTCCGCCCCGGGGTAGGCATGAGCCTTGCCGCGCGAGGCGCCATCGCCGCCGTCGAGGCGGAGGTGCTCGCGGAACTGGTGCGGCTCGGCATCCCGGCTGCCGGGCGCGTTCCGCCGGACAAGCCGGAGATCTGGTGGGAAACGCCGGCGGACGGTGCCTGATGGGCGGCGAGGAGCCAAAGCGGGCGTTCGAACCCTCGTCAGGGCGAAACCGCTGGCGGCGTCTGGAGACGTGGCTGATTGTCCTCGTCGCCTTGCACAGCACCGCGGTCGGCATCGGAGCCCTCATCGCTACCGAATGGGGCGTCCGCTTCGCCGGATGGGAGGGCGCCGCTCCGCTCTTCTTCCCGCGCCAGGTCGGGGTCTTCCACGTCGTGGTCGCCAGCGCCTACTTGATCGAGTACTTCCGGTACGGTGGCGTGATCGTGGTCCTCACGACGAAGGCGATCGCCGTCGCCTTTCTGGTCGCGATGATGGCCGTGGACAGCACTCCCTGGGTGGTCCCATTCTCCGCGGCGGGCGATGGGCTCATGGTGCTCGCGATTCTCGCGATCCACCGTATGGCCGCGGCGGGCCGCGAGACGCGAGGCGCCGGCTCGACCTGAGCGTCCGGTCGGGGTTCCCCGGGGTCAGCCCGGCGGGTCGGAGCGCGGCGTCGTTCGCCTGGCGCCGTCGGCCTCCAGCGTCTCGAACACGTCCTGCGCCTGGTCGCATCCCGCCCTGAGGGTCATCGTGACATGGTCGAACATGTCCTCTCGGAGGCCTTCGGAGTCGGGGTCCTTGCGCAGGACCTTGAAGCAGACCTGATTCAGGAGGTCGAGCGCGTCACACACCTCCTGAGCCTTGAAGCCCTTCTGGAACCGATGCGCCGCCAGGTCCCGGCAGTAGGAAATGAGCACTGCTTTGTCCCGGGTCCGCACGGTGTTCATCAGATGGCGCAGGATGACCTTGTGACTCCACTGAAGCTCGTCCGGGGCCATCGCTTGGTAACTGGCGAATCGTCCCGGCCCGTCCGGGCCGGTGAGCCTCCTCGTGAACTCCTCGCTGATCTCCTGCTCGTGCCTCTCGAGGAGGTGATGGATCCGCAGGTTGCGCCGGACGTGGACCGCCTTCAGGGCGGCTCGATTGCGCCGGTGCCACTCCAGGGGGTCGGTCTTGAGGTTCTCGATCAGGAATGGCATCCTGCGAAGGATCTCGAGACGGGCTCGCGGACCCCAGTCCAGAAGCTGGCGGGTCCGCAGGGCGTCCACGTTGAACTGGCAGTCGATGTACTCGAGCATCCACGGGCGCTCGAAGGGCCTGTCGACGGCGGCACGGCCCACGAGATCGCGGAGGTAGACGCCCGGCGCACAGAAGAGCCTTGGCATGAGGATCGGCTCGACGCGATGCCCGTAGTAGTGGAGGCAGGCGGCGTCGAACAGCTCCCGGTGGGAGACTGCGCCATCGGGGCTCGCCAGCAGCACCTGCTCCGGCTCGAGCTGGTCGAGGCGATCGAGAAGCTTTGTGAGAAACGGGGCCACGTCCTGTACGTGGAGATAGGGAATCGCCGAGAGCCCCTTACCCGCGAGGATGCGTCGGTGCCAGGCCTTGGAGAGCCACGTGCTGAGGAACATGAAGAGCGGGGAGTACTCGCACCAGTCGGTGAAGAGGGCCGCGAAGCGGACGATCACGGAGTGGAAGTCGTCCCGATACTCCCGGAGCATTTCCTCGCCCACCCGCTTGGTCGTCGCGTAGATGTGTTCGCCGTCGGCCGGGTTGATCTCCGTCAGGGCTTGCCCCGGTCGAGGGTAATGGCAGGCCGCCACCGAGCTGGCGAAAACGAACGACCGGATACCGATGAGCCGACACATGTCGAGCACGTTGCGCAGCCCCACGACGCTGGCACGCCAGTACTCCTGGTGCTTCTCGCCGGTGAAGTCGTGATGGGCGGCGAGATGGATCGCAACGTCGGCGCCCCCGCTGTCCCGGATCGCGCGGAAGACCGACTCGAGCGTGCCGCGGTCTCCGTTGTCGACCTGGAACCACGAAATGTTGGGATGCTTCGGCGCGCCGCTTCGGCTCTGCGTCTGGCGGGCGAGGCCGAAGATCCGGTAAGTGTCCTTGAAGGCCTCGAGTAGATGCCTCCCGACGAAACCCGAGGCGCCGGTGACCAGGAGGCTGCGGCGCTGCATGATGTCGGGATTATAGGGCCACCGGCCCCGCGCGGATAGGGCTGAGGTTGCCTTGCCCTTCGGGACCGGCGACCGTCCGCGTGCCGCCGTCGGAAACGACGACGATCCGCCGAGAATTTGACACCCCTCCCGACCGGAAAGTACACTCCGCGCGCGTCGAGGTGGGCTTGAGCGACCGTATCTTCATCGAGGGGATCAAGTTCCACGGCTACCACGGCCTCACGCGGCTGGAGCGGCAGATCGGCGTCAGGCTCGCGGTGGACGTTGCCCTCGAAGTCGACCTGTCCCGTTCCGGTCGCTCCGACCGGGTGGGGGACACCATCGACTACCGGAAGGTGCACGCTAGGGTGCTCGAAGTCGGGAGGGGGCGGTCGCACAAGCTGCTCGAATCGTTCGCGCTCGCGCTCATGGGGTCGCTGTTCGGAGAGTTCCCGGCCGAGCGGATCGTCGTGCGGGTCCGCAAGGAGACGCCGGTGCTCGACGGAATCGTGGATTCCGTCGGCGTCGAGATGAGCCGGATGCGCGAAGAGGTGCTCGGAAGGTGAGGGTCCGCCGGAGCTTCAAATTCGATGCCGCGCACCGGCTGCCCCATCATCCCGGGAAGTGCCGGGATCTGCACGGCCACGCCTACCGGCTCGTGGTCACCGTGGACCGGCCGGTGGACCCGGCCACCGGCCTCGCCGTGGACTTCTCCAGTCTGAAGGCGGTCGTGAAACGGGAGATCGTGGACCTCCTCGACCACCGGTACGTGAACGACCTCGTGGCGAACCCGACCGCTGAGGAGATGGCCGTTTGGATCTGGGGCCGTCTGACCGGCCCGCTTTCGGGCCTCGTCGAGATCGAACTCTACGAGACGAAGAGTTGCTCGGTCGTGTACCGGGGGGAGTGAGCATGGACCGCGCGCGGATGGAGGACGGGATCCGGCGGTTCCTCGAGGGGGTCGGCGAGCGCTTCCCCGGGGACGACCTCGACGCGACGCCGGGCCGCGTCGCCCGCGCCTGGGCCGAGGATCTCGTCTCCGGCTACGGCCAGGAGCCCGAGCGCGAGCTCACCTGGACCCCGGCCCCTCCGGGAACCGGGCTCGTGCTCGTCCGAAACATCCGTTTCGCGTCGATGTGCGTCCACCACCTCCTCCCGTTCGTCGGCATGGCCCACGTCGCCTACCTTCCCGGCTCGCGGCTCGCCGGTCTCAGCAAGCTGGGGCGGGTCGCGGAGATCCACGCGCGTCGCCTGCAGATCCAGGAGCGGCTCACGTCGGCGATCCTCACGACGCTCGGCCGCGTTCTCGAGCCGAGAGGGGCGATGGTCGTGCTGGACGCCGAGCACACCTGCATGACCCTCCGAGGAGTGAAAAAGGAGGGAAGCCGCCTGGTCACGATGGCCTCCTCGGGGGTGTACGAGTCCGACGCCTCCCTCCGGAGGGACCTCCTGGGTCTCCTGGCCCCGGCGAACGGCGGGCTCACCGGCGCGAGGTGATGGCGGCGCCATTGGCGGCCGTCGTAGCGATCGCGGCCGGGCTCGCCGCCGCGACGGGTCCGATCCCGGCGGGCGACGCCGACGATCGGCTCCGCGCGCTCGCGACGGCCTCGGGACAGGGAGACTCGCTGCTCAGGATCGGCCTCGACCCGGCCCACCACGTTCTGATCTCCTGCGACCGGCCCTACCGCATCCTCGATGCCGCGACCGGTAGCCCCGTCTGGAAGCCTTCGTTCTCCGGCGAGACCGCGGTGGTCGCCGACGGCGGCCCCGAGAGGGAGTCCGTCGGGATCTTCCGGGTCCAGGTCGGCTCGTTCGCGAGCGCCGAACGGGCCGAGTCGGAGCGCGTCAGACTCGAACGGGAGATGGGTGCCTCGGGGGTCGTGCGCAAGAATCTCGACCGTGGCACATGGCGCGTCCGGCTCGGCGAAGCGAGGGGACGCGACGCGCTGCTGCCGCTCCTGCAGAAGGTCCGCGCGGCGGGCTTCGATTCCGCGTGGATCTCCGAGGAGCCGACCGAGGTCCGCCAGGGGGTCACCCTCCGCCTGGTGGACGCCTCGTACGAGAGTCGCTCGACCGCCGGCGCGCGCCTTGCCGTGATCCCCGACGCCGGCGCTCGCGTGCGGGTCGAGGGAAAGCCCTACCGTGGCGTGATCGAGATTCGTGTCTCGCCGTCGGGCATGGTCAGGGCGATCGACTGGGTCGGGCTGGAGCCGTACCTCCTCGGCGTCGTGCCCTCCGAGCTGGGGCCCGAGGTGTGGCCTCGGCTCGAGGCGCTCAAGGCGCAGGCGGTCGCCGCCCGGACCTACGCTTGGCGGAACCGAGGCCAATTCGAGGAGGAAGGGTTCGACCTGTGCGCCACCCCGCGGTGCCAGGTCTACGGGGGCGCAGCGGCGGAGCATCCGCTCTCCGACCGGGCGGTCGCGGAGACCCGTGGCGAGATCCTGACCTGGAATGGAAAGCCGATAAACGCGCTCTACACCGCGACGTGCGGCGGCCACACCGAAGATGCGGCGGAGGTCTTCCCCGAGGAGGCGGCGCCGTACCTCGTCGGCGTCGCCTGCCGGGCGGAGGACGGCGCGAGCGCCACGCTCAAGGTGCGCCTCGAAGGGGCGAGGGTCCGCGAGGCGATTGCCGAGAACGGCGACGACGTGACGCGGGACTGGGCGCTGCTTTCCGTGACGGGGGTTCTCGATCCCGGCGGGCGCGGAAGCGATCCCCTGGCGCGGGCGGGTGCGGCCGAGGTGCGAGAGTGGGCCCGGGGCGTCGCGTCGCTCGCGGGGCTCCGCGAGCCCGCCGCGCACGTGGGGGAGGTCCGCACGCTCTCCGCGGCCGTCGCCGAGTTGGTGGCCGCGGTCGGATGGGAGCCGAGGGCATCGGTCCTCCTCGCGCGGGAAGACCTCGACCCGCTGCTCCGTGACCCCGAGGCGGCAACTCTGCCCGAGCGCGAGCGACGCGCGCTCGCGTATCTCGCCTGGGTGGGGGCATTGCGGCCGTTCCCCGACGGCGGGTTCCACCCGTCGGATCCGCCCACCGCAGCGCGCCTGGTGCCGCTTCTGGCCAGGATCGGGGATGCGTACGACGCGTTCGGCCTCCGCGAGGCGGTGGTCGCTGGAGGCGCGGACCGCCTGATCCGCCTCGCGCAGGGGAAAGGCGACCTCACGCTGCCAGTCTCGCGGACGGCGTCGCTTTTCGCCCTCTCGGGCGGGCGGGCGGTTCCGGCTCCGCGTCTCGACCTCTGGCCCGGGGACCGCGTTCGGTTCCGCACCGGCCCGGACGGGACGGTGGACTTCCTCGAAGTGAAAGGACCGGTCAAGGGGGCGTCTGACGACCGGCTGGCTTCCGTCTACTCGTGGGAGGTTCGGCGAACCCGCGAGGAGGTCGAGGAGGCGATCGACAGGAAGCTCGCGGTCGGCCGACTCCAAGATCTCGAGGTCGTGCGGCGGGGGAAGTCGGGCCGGATCGTCGAGCTCAAGGTGGTGGGAGCGGCGGGGACGGCGACGGTCAGGGGGTTCGACATCCGCGGGCTCCTCGACCTCAGGGAGAACCTGGCCGTCGTCGAGCCGCAGAGGGACCGCAGGGGAGATCTCGAGGCCGTGGTGTTCGCCGGGAAGGGCTGGGGCCACGGGGTGGGGCTCTGCCAGGTCGGCGCCTACGGGATGGCGCTCCGCGGCTCCGGCTACCGCGAGATCCTGTCCCACTACTACCGAGGCGCGAAACTGGAGCGAATCGCCGCCTCCGGCGCAAACGATCCGTGATCTGGCGCGGGAGCCCGCCGTGCCTATATTCCTGAATGGAGGGGATGCCCCGCGCCCGGGGGGCCGGGGTGTCGCCCCGTCCTTCGAAGAGATGGATCGAGGGCGGAACGGAGGCCCCGGAGGCCGCCCCGATCCGAGCCAGGGGGTGCTCGACGATGGGCCGCTCGCTCCGCCACCTCGGGCTGTTCATCCTGGCCGCCACGGCCTGGCTGCTCCTGGCCGACCTCGCGGGCTGGGTTCCAGACGGGACCTCGGACCGATGGACCTTGAGGGGGATCGTGATCGGCCTAGCCTGTCTCGGCGCGGGGACGCTGCTGCGGCTGTCCGTGCCGCTCCGCCGCGAGATGGGCCGCCCTCGCTGCGTTCATTGCGGGGCTCCCGCGGAGCACGGGCATCGTCTCTGCCGGGACCACTTGAAGGCCGCGCTGGACGAGGCCCGCGACCGGACGAGGAAGACGCTCCAGGCCGGGCCGGACCCGAAGCGTTCCGACTTCTCGTCGTCGTAGGGCCCACCGGGACCGGCAAGTCCGAGACCGCCGTTCTCGTCGCGGAGCGGCTCGGCGGCGAGATCGTCGGCTGCGACGCCCTCCAGGTCTATTCGGGATTCGACGTCGCCACGGGGAAGCCCTCCCCGGACCTTCGGCGCCGGGCGCCGCATCATCTGGTGGACTTCGCGGATCCTCGTCGCGACTTCAACCTCGGAGAGTACGTGCGGGCGGCCGACGAGGCGATCCGCGGGATCGTCGGCCGAGGGCGGATTCCCATCGTGGTCGGGGGGACCGGCATGTACTTTCGGGGCCTCCTGCGCGGCGTCGTCGAGTCCCCGGGACGCGACGAGGCGCTTCGGGGGCGGCTCCGGGAGATGGCGGCCCGTCACGGCCCAGAACGGCTCCGCCGCTGGCTGTCGGCGCTGGATCCGGCATCGGCGGCGAGGCTTTCCGGGGCGGACACCCAGCGGATCGTTCGCGGGCTCGAGCTGGCGCTCGGGGGCGGCGAGACCTGGAGCGAGAGGCTCGACCGCCAGGGCACCTGGTCCTCGGGGGGCGAGCGCTACGCATCGCTCAAGCTGGGTTTGGACATGGATCGCGAGATGCTCGGGCAGAGGCTCGCCGCCCGCGTGGACGCGTTCTTCGACGCGGGACTCGCCGGCGAGGTTCGCGCGTTGCTCGCGAACGGCGTGCCGGACGCCGTGAACGCGTTCAAGGCAATCGGTTACCGGGAGGTCCTCGCCGCGCTCCGCGCGGGGGAAGAACCGAATGGGGTCCGCGAGGCCGTCAAGAACAGCACCCGCCGGTACGCGAAGCGGCAGCGCACCTGGTTTCGGGGCGAGCCGGGAATCGTCTGGCTCGACGCCGCCCTCGGGCCCGAGTGCCTCGCGGCGCGGATCGCGAGCCTCTGGCTCGGAGCCTCGTAACCGTCCCGGCGCGCCCGAGACCCCGTGTTATACTCGCGCTCGCCCCGCCGGGGGTTCCTCCGGAGGACGCCATGAACGGAGACGAGGCGAACCTTCAGAACGACTTTTTCAACCGTGCGAGGAAGGAGCACAGGACCGTCACCATCTTCCTCACGAACGGCAAGCGGCTCACGGGACGGATCAAGTCGTTCGACAAGTTCACGCTCCTGCTGGACGGGCCGCACGGCGAGTTGATGCTGTTCAAGCACGCGATCTCCACCGTGAGCGTCGCCGGCGATGCCGAGGCGTGGGCTCACCCCGACGACGAGGCGGCGCACCGCGACGCCCAGGGCCGGACCACCGATCGGCCGGCCGCCGGGAGCACCTAGCACGGATTCCCGGGCGGGTCAGCGCCGGAAGAAGCCCTTGCGCTCCCCCTCGCTGCCGAAGGTGGCGGGCTGGACCACGGTCATCTCGCGGACGCGGGCGTTGAGTCGCTCGAGCTTCGCCTCGTACTCCTGGCGTACCACCTGGCACTGGCGACCGAGCCGCTCGTTCTCCGCGCGGAGGGCGGTCATCTCGTCGTCGGCCGGGGCGCTCCCCTGGGTCCGCTGGTCCACCTCGCCCTTCAAGCGCGCGATCTCCGCATCACGCTCCGAAACGTCCAGGCGATGGCGCTCCTGGAGCTCTTCGTACAGCTTCTTGATCTCCTGGAGCTCGATGATCCTGGAGAAATCGCTCAGGGGTTCGGCCATGGACGCTCCTTCGTCGGCTCCCGTCCGCTCCGAGGCGTAGAGGAACTTCCGGAGCAACAGGTCGAGATCGTTGGGCCGGCTGCTCGCCGCGAGGGCGACGTCCTTGGAAACGACGCCGTTCAGCACCAGCGCAGCCAGGGACTGGTTCATCGACTGCATGCGGTGGTAGGTGACCGAGTTCTCGATCTCCTCCTCGAGGGCCTCGAGGTTGCCCTCCAGGATCAGCTTGGAGACGCGGGGGGTCTGGCGGAGGATCTCCACCGCGGCGACGAGGCCCCCGCCGCCCTTCCTCTCCACGAGCTTGAGCGAGACCACCGCCTGCAAGACCATGGCGAGCTGCTGCCGGATCTGCCGGTGGTGTCCCTCGGGGAACATGTCGATGATGCGATCGATCGTCTGCGCGGCGCTGTTCGTGTGAAGCGTGGAGAAGATCAGATGGCCGGTCTCCGCCGCGGTGAGGACGGTCTGGACCGTGGTGAGGTCCCGCATCTCGCCGACCATCACGACGTCGGGGTCCTGCCGAAACACGTTCCGCAGCGCCTCGGCGAACCCCGGGGTGTCCGTGCCCACCTCGCGCTGGGTCACCGAGCCGAGGTTGTCCTTCAGGAGGAACTCGATCGGATCCTCGATGGTCACGATGTGCACGAGGCGCGTGTTCGCGATGAGCCGCAGCAGGCTCGCCAGGGTGGACGACTTGCCCGTCCCGGTGGGCCCGGTGATCAACACGAGGCCCTGCGGCAGCTGGGCGAATTCCGACAGCACTTGCGGAAGCCCCCAGTCCTCGAGCGAGCAGAATTCGAACGGGACCCTCCGGAACACCGCGGAGATCGTGCCGCGCTGCTGGAACACCGAGGCCCGAAAGCGCGACACGCCGGAAAGGCTGTACCCGAAGTCCGCGACCATACGCTCCTCGAGGCTCTTGCGCTGCGTCTCGCTGAGAATGCTCATGAGCATCTCGCGGATCAGGTCGGGGTGGAGCGGATCGAGCTTGAGCGGGAGCAGCTTGCCGTGGATGCGGACCAGCGGAGGCCGCATCGGCTTCAGATGGAGGTCCGAGGCCTCCTGCTTGACCATGAAACGCAGCAGGTCGTCGATCTTCAGGGGTGCCATGTTCTCCACATGCTTCCCGGGCGGACGTTTCCGCAATCTTCAACATATTGAACATAGGTGCCGGGGCCGGCCGAGTCAATCCGGTTTGACGCCCTTCGCGGGGCTGGGCTATAACCGCCGCTCGGCGCTCCGGGAGACGGAGCGAACGCATCGAGTCGGACAGAGGGACCGCGGGAGTGGCATTGGTCGCACTGCTCGATCTGGACGACGAGTCGCGCAGGGCGCTCGAGTTCGACGCCGTGCTCGATGCCGTGGCCGCTCACGCCGCGACCACGGCCGGGTCGGCCCGGATCCGGGCACTGTCGCCTCGCTTCGACGCCGAGGGGCTCGAGGCGGAGCACGCGGCCGTGGCGGAAGCGGCGCGACACCTCGTCGAGCGCGGCCGACTGGTCGAGGGCGGTCTTCCCGACGCCGGTGCGGCCCTTCGAGGGATCGCCGTCGAGGGGCTGCGCCAGGAAGCGGCGGCCCTTCGCGATCTCGCCGTCGTCCTGGTCGCCTCGGGCGAGCTCCGTGCCGCGCTTCTCCGACTTCCCGCCGCCGACCACCCCCGGCTCAGGGATCTCGGGGCCTCCTTCCCCGACCTCCGCGGCGTGGCGAGGGAGGTGGTCGCGCACGTGGAGCCCGACGGCCGGATCTCGGACGACGCGAGCCCGGAGCTACGCCGAATTCGCCTCTCGGCCGCGAGGGTCGCCGAACGGCTGCGCCGGATGCTGGAGTCCTATCTCCACGAGCCCGGCGCCGAGACGGTGATTCGCGACGACTTCATCACCCAGAGAAACGGCCGTTACGTGATTCCCGTGCGCTCCGACGCGCCGCGCGCGCTCAAGGGGATCGTGCACGCGGCGTCGTCGTCGGGCGCCACGCTCTTCGTCGAGCCGATGGAGTCCGTGGACCTGAACAACGACATGGTGCGCCTCGCCGAGGCCGAGGCGGTGGAGCAGGACCGGGTCGTCGAGCGGTGGAGTAGCCGGTTCCGTGAGCGCCACGGCGACGTCCTCCTGGCGGTGGACGGACTCGCGTCGGCCGATTCGCTCCAGGCCCGCGCGCTCTTCGCCGTGGCGGCGGAGGCGATCACGCCGCGGGTCGGCCCCGGCCTCCCGCTCAGGATCCGCGAGGCGCGACACCCGCTTCTCGACCGGAGGCTACGGGAGCAGGGCGCGCGGTGCGTCCCGGCCAGCCTCGAGCTGGATCCGCCCGACCAGGTGCTTGTGCTCTCGGGCCCCAACACCGGTGGAAAGACCGTCGCGCTCAAGACCCTGGGCCTCGCGGTGGTCATGGCGCATTCGGGCCTTCCGGTGACGGCGCGGGAGGCGAGCCTTCCGCTCCTCCGGCAGGTGCGGGCGGACATCGGCGACCACCAGTCGATCGAGGCGGACCTGTCCACGTTCTCCGCGCACGTTCGTGCGGTGGCGAGGTTCCTGGAGAACATGAATTCGCCCGCGCTCTTCCTCTTCGACGAGATCGGGACCGGCACCGAGCCCAGCGAAGGGGTTGCGCTGGCGCAGGCGGTGCTCGAGCGGCTTCTGGCGCCCGGGATCACGGCGGTGGCGACGACCCACCAGGGAGTGCTCAAAGCCTGGGCGTTCACGACACCCGGTGCGGCGAGCGCCGCGATGGAGTTCGACGAGGAGACGCTGAGACCCACCTTTCGGATCCTGATGGGGGCGGCGGGGGTATCGGCGGGCGTCGAGATCGCGGCCCGGCTCGGGCTCCCCGAGACGGTGGTGGAGCGCGCGCGCGCGCTGATCGCGCCGGGTGGGAGGCAGACCGAGGCCTATCTTTCGCGGCTCCGCGAGCTGGTGGGCGAGATCGAGGAGCGCCGCGCAAGCGTCGCGGCCGAGGGGGAGAGGCTCGCGGAGGAGCAGCGCCGGCTCGCGTCGCGTGCGACTGACGAGGCCGAGCGCCGGCGGCGCCACGCGCAGGAGGCTCTGGAGGAGGCGCTCCGCGAGTTCCGCGAGCAGGGGAGGCGGGAGATCCAGGCGATCCGCGACAAGCACGAGCGAGCGCGGCTCGAGAAGGAGCAGGTCAAGGCGGAGTTGCGTCTCAAGGGCGAGATCCGGCGCAAGACGAGCAGGGAGCCTGTCGCGGGTGAACCGCCCGCGGCGCCGCCGGGGCCCGTGGAGCCGCGCCCCGGCCTCAGGGTCCGCGTGCTCTCCCTGGATCGAGAGGGGGTCGTCGCGTCGGTCCGAGGCGACAAGGTCCAGGTCCAGATGGGCAGCGTTGGCATCTACGTGCGTAGCGCGGACCTGGCCCCTGCCGAGGAGGAGGCACCGCCCGGGGGGCCCCGTCCATCCGCAGCAGCCAAGGGGCTGGCTCGAGGTCTCCCGGTCCCCGGTCCGGGTCTCACGGACGAAACGCCGACGGAACTCGTCCTGATCGGAAAGACCGTGGACGAGGCGATCCCGGAGCTGGACCGATTCCTCGATCAGGCGGCGCTTCACGGGACTGTAGAGGTCCGCGTCGTGCACGGCCACGGCACGGGCCGGCTGCGCGCCGCCATCCGGCGGTTCCTACGCGGGCATCTTCACGCGGAGAGCCACCGCTCCGGCGAGCCCCGCGAGGGGGGAGACGGCGCCACGGTGGTGCGGGTGCGGTGAAAAGGACGGCCGCACCGACTCACTCTCCCCCCTCTTCCTCCTCCCCGAACACTTCCATCCAGTAGCGGACATCCCCGGTACTGTCCGGTTTCTCGGGCGAGGAGACCCGGGACAGGCGCTCGCGGAACGCGTCGCAGCGCTCGACCCGTGCCCCGAGGTCGCGACAACGGTCACGGAGGGACCGGTCGTTGGTCACGACCGTCCACCCCCTCGGGTCGTCCTGGCCGCGGAGGATCTCGAGGATCAGGTCGTCGGCGCGGCATCCCCGACGCGAGAACAGGACGTCGGGACCCGGATGGATTCCGGGCGGCGGCTCGCCGTCGAAGACGAGCACGATCCGGCGCTTCAGGTCCCGGGCCAGCGACGCGATCTCACGGGCGAGCAATCGCCGCTCGCCCTCCGATCGGGACCTCCCCGGCCAGGAACCGAGGAGGTTGTCGCCGTCCAGGAGCCTCGGCACGGACCGTCCTCCGTCGTGATCACCCTTTGAGTACCGCTCTCAGGAACTCGCCCGGTCCCTTGTCTTCCGGAGTGGCCCCGAGCGACGCGAGGAGGGCGGCGGCCTCCGCGTTCCCGGGCTCCCAGCGGAGGACCTCCCGGAGCATCCGTGCCGCATCCCCGTCGCGGCCCGCTCGCTGGTACAGGTGGCCGAGGCCGAGGTAGGCCGCCGCGAGAGATGGGTCGATCTGGGCCGCGGCGATGAGTTGTTGCTCCGCATCCTCGCGACGCCTCGCGCTCTTCGCGAGCAGGAGACCCAGCTCCAGGTGGTATTCCGCCACACTTTCATCGAGGCTCACGGCGTTGTCGAGGAAGGTGAGCGCTTCGCCGAGCCGCTTCCGCTCGGCCAGTTGGCGGCCACGGAGGAAGTTCTGGCGCGCGAGGTATGCGGTGTCCCCGGTGCGGGCCGCGTCGGGCTGCATCGCCGCCCCGAATTGCGCGTCGTACTCCGCGCGCCTGTCGGGATAGAACAGCGTGTTGTACGCCTCGGTGACCTGGGTGAAGTAGCGCTCGACCTGCTCGCGGAGGCCTTTCAGGGGGCCCGAGCGGAACCGGTCGGGGTGGTAGCGCCGGGCGAGGGCGTAATAGGCGTCGCGGATCCGGGTTCGCGACGCGCTGCGGTCGAGCCCGAGCACTGCGTAATGGTCCGCCGCGCCCGAGACGGCCAGCCGGGCTTCGACTTCCTGACGGGTGAGCGCAGGCTCGCTTCGCTTCGCTGCCGCGCGCTCGGCCGGCGGCTCGATGAGTCCCGCCAGCAGGAGTCCGTAGATCGCCCGCAGCGCCGGCTCCTCTCCCGCGCCGGACGCGTTCGCGATCTGGCCGACCGTCATGGTTCCGTCCGCGCGGTCCAGGACGAAGCGTCCGGCCGCGTCCGTCTCGACCGTCGCCGCGACGAGCGCCATCGCCGCCGATCTCACGGGGCGGAGGTCCGGGGGGCCGATCCGGACGCGGAGCGCGTCCAGCGCCACGGGGTACCTGCGGGCGTGCTTCAGGATCAGCGGGATCGGAGCGAGGCGGACCGTGATCTCGCCCGCGAGCTCCGGTGTGCCGCCATCGAAGGTCACCACGGCATCGGGCCACTCGAGACACGAGGAGAGGAGCGCCTCGACGTGCCGCTCCATCGCCTCGCGCAGTGCGTCGCGGGGCACGATGCGGCGCATCTCGAGCACGCTGCCGAACTTCGCCTTTTTTCGGGAGGCTTCGTCGAGGATTTCCACGCGGGCCGAGGGGGAAAGGACGCCCTTCTGCACCAGGACCTCCGCGAACTGCTCCTCGATGAGATTCGACGCGGCGAAGGCGATCCACCCCTGGTCGAGGCAGAATAGGCGCTTCAGCCGGCCGCGGGTCGCTCTCAGGATCCCGGAAGCCCCTTCGCCCTGCCTCGCGGCGAGCGCCAGGGCGAGATGCCTCTCGGGCGGGGGGGCGCCGTCGGTCAAGGCCGCTTTTCCCCGAGGACCTTTTCGGCCCACCTGCGGCAGATCCCGTCGTACCCTTCGCCGTACACCTGCTCCAACGCGGCTTCCGGCGTCTCGCCCGCCCCCATCCGGTCCAGGAGGTCCACGAGACCGGAGAAGCCCCTCCGCTCCTCGAGAAAGAGGACCAGCGATAGCGCCGCCGGGTAAGAAAGGCTGCTCGCCGACGCCCAACGGGCGGGGTCGGACGATCGGAGCAGCCGGGCCACGTTCTCACGGTCGGCGCGGGAGAGAACGCGCCCCTCCATCCGCTGCGCCAGGCCCTCGTGCAGCCAGCGGGGGCACGTCCCTCGCGTTTTCGAATGGATCACCGCGTGTGTCAGCTTGTGCGCCAGGACGCGCTGCGCTGGTGGATCCAGCCGCGTTATCCCGCCGAGGGGGACGCGGATCTTGCCGTCGTAGAGGCCGACGATGTTGTCCGGTGCGCGTGTGACGTCGCGGAACTGCCGGTTCGGGTAGAGCAGCACCGTGATCGGCTGGAGCGGCGCATGACGGAACGCGTCCGACAGGTCGCGGAATCGGTCCTCGAGGTAGCCGGCCACCTGCCGCGCCAGGGCCGGGTCGAGGTCGCCGTCGTGGCGAAGGTTGAAGTGCGGCGTCGCGGAAAAATCGTAGTCGCGCCCGGCGCTCTGCTCCCTCTCGCCCTTCATGATCTTGTCGCGCAGCCTGTCGTTTGGCGCGATCCGGAATGCGTCGCGCCACTCCCGCAACGCCTCGTCCACCTGCTCCGCCCGGTCCTTGAGGTCGCCGAGGATCTCGTGGAGGTCGGCGTTTCCGGGATCGCGGGCGAGGCCGTCGAGGACGCACGAGAGCGCGGGGTCGTCCCGGCCGAGCTGGATCTCCGCCAGCGCGAAGCCGATTCGCGCGCCGGAGATCGAGGGGTCCTCGCGGAGCGCGTCCTGGAAACCGGAGGAGGCGGTCTCGTAGTCCTTCGTCTTGAGCGCCTCCGTCCCCTCGCGCAGGAGCCGCCGGACCTCCGCCGCGCGCCGCTCGGCACTCCACGATGGGTCGGACCGGGACGGTTCCCCGCGCCGTCGCTCCGGGCCGGATGCCCTCTCTACGGCGCCTTCCCGTGCAGGCTCGATGCGCGTCACGATGGACCGGGGAAGGCCAACCGTGCCGGCCGCGCTCTCGTAACGCAGCATGTCTCCTTCGATCCACCAGCGCTCGGCCTTGATGACCCCTCCGCCGGCGAGAACGATCGTATCGGCGCCCGCCGGGACCGGCGCGACGGCGAAGACCACCGCGGCCGCGACGAGGGCGGCGGTCAGGCGGCGAGGATTCATGGCGCGATCTCCGCGACGGGCTTGGCACTCGGTCGCCCGCCGGCCTGGCGCAGGAATGCGGGGAGATCGTGCGCTGCCGCGGCCTCGTCGGCGGAAGGGTACAGGCCCCAGCAGACGCGAAAACAGGTGGGTCCCCGGGCGGGCAGCGGGATCAGGAACAGCTGTTCGGACCCTCCTGCCTTTTTGAGGATCCTCCGGGTGTTGTCCGGCTTGCACGTCACCGCCACCTGCGAGGTGAAGCTTCCCCGGCTGCGCGAGAGCCTCAGCAGGTCCCGCGTGGACCGCTGGCCGAGGTCGCTCCCTGCCGGGGACGCGGGTGCTGCCTGAGGGCGCGGCGGGAGGGGTGCTGCCGCCGGCGCGGCGGCAGGACGCTTCGGCCTCTCGGCGAGCGGCTCCAAGGCATCCTCGGAAACGGCCACGGAACCGGACCCGGGCGCGGACGGGGCTGCCGGCGCCGCCGCCGGGGTGTCGTCCCGCGCCGGCACCGCCGCGTCGACGGTCCTCTCCGCGCGGAGCAGAGCGCCCGTGGCGAGGATGGCCACCACCGCGACCAGGAGGATCCCGGTGGAAGCCGCCTGCTTCCAATCGGCCCTCGTCCGGGGCGTGACGTCCTCTCTGGTGTCCTGGGAACCGGTGTCTTCGCCCATGGGGACTCCGTCCTCCGAGCCGTTGGGAGAATATAGATCAGCGTCCCCGGTCCCGCATTGTAGTCGCACTCGGCCTACCGTTCCGCCTCGCGTGTTACAATCCCGCCCCCTGTCGTCCGCGCGGAGGTGCCGATGCGTCGCGACGGGTCCCGTCAGGCCGAGTTCGTGGTGGTGGGAAGCGGCGTGGCCGGCTTGAGGGCGGCCATCGGCCTCGCGGAAGCTCTGGAAAGAGTCCTCCTCCTGACCAAGGACACCCCGACCGACTCGAACACCGACCGCGCGCAGGGCGGGGTCGCCGTCGTCCTCTCCGACGAGGACGAGGTGGGCCTCCACTTCGAGGACACGCTTCGCGCCGGCGCCGGGCTGTCGGAGGAGTCGGCCGCGCGAACTCTGGTCGAGGACGGCGCGCGGGCGATCCTCGAGCTGATCGAGTGGGGAGCCGAGTTCGACCGCCAGGGGATCCAACTCGCCTTCGGGCGGGAAGCCGCGCACAGCGCCCGCCGGGTCCTCCACGCCGGCGGCGACGCCACCGGGCGGGAGATCGTCCGCGTTCTGCTCGCGAAGGCCTCGATGTTCCCGAGCCTCAGAATCCTTTCCGGATGCATCGCGCAGGATCTGTGGATCGAGAGCGGCTCCTGCCGCGGCGTTCACTACCTGGACGAGGCCGCGGGAGAGACTCGAACCGCCGCGGCCGCGGGGGTCCTGCTCGCGACCGGGGGTGCCGGCCGGGTCTATCGCGAGAACACGAACCCCCCGCAGGCGACCGGGGACGGGATCGCCATGGCGTGGCTCGCGGGGGCGGAGTTGATGGACATGGAGTTCGTCCAGTTCCATCCGACCGCTCTCGCGGTGCCGGGCGAGCCGCGATGGCTCCTGACCGAGGCGCTCCGGGGGGAGGGGGGCGTTCTTCGCACCCTCTCGGGGCGGCGGTTCATGCCGCAGTATCACGGTGACGGGGATCTCGCGCCGCGTGACGTCGTGAGCAGGAGCATCGCGCAGGAGATCGCGCGCTCCGGGGACGACCACGTGCTCCTGGACCTCGGACACCTCGACGCGGCGTTTCTTCGCCGTCGCTTCCCCGGGATCGACGCGCTCTGCACGCGCTGCGGCCTGGACTTCACACGCGATCCAATCCCGGTGTTGCCGGCGGCGCATTACTTCATGGGAGGGGTCAGGACGGACCTTCTGGGACGATCGAGCGTGCCCGGCCTCTACGCGGCGGGGGAGACCGCCTGCACGGGCGTCCACGGGGCCAACCGGCTCGCGAGCAACTCGCTGCTCGAGGGGCTCGTGTTCGGCGCCCGGGTCTCGACCGCGATGCTGGTCGACCTCGGCCGGGCCGCGGGCGAGCCGGGGCCGCCGCCGGATCCGGAGCCGTTCTTCGCCGAGGATGGCGCTGCCGCGGTGGCGGAGCGGGTCGCGGTCGAGGCGTCGGAGCGGCTCGGCGTGATCCGAAACGGGGGCGGGCTCGACCGCGCGAGAGCCGTTCTCGAGGGGTTCTCGGCGGGCTGCGTCGCGTCTTCGGCGAGCCGCGACGGGATCGAGGCGAGAAACCGCTGGATCGTCGCGCGCGCGGTGACCGAGGCCGCGACCTGGCGCACGGAAAGCCGCGGGGCCCACTTCCGCTCGGATCATCCCGAGGTGGACGACCGGAACTTCCGCGTTCACTCGGTGCAGCGCCTCGGGAGCGGGGTCGCGGCGGTGCCGGCCGGGGAGGGCCCGCTCCCGCTCAGCGAATCAGAGTGAAGCAGCGGCTCCAGCGGGAGCGGGTGAGGAAGTGGGCCGCCTTCCCCGCGATGGCCCTGAGGGAGTCCAGGACGCCGCGCGGGTTCGCCTCCGCGGAGTCCTCGTCGTAAGACCACCAGATCAGGAGCGCCCTTCCTTTGAGCAGCGACTGCGGCACGAACCCCCAGACCCGACTGTCGGCCGAGCGGTCGCGGTGATCGCCCATGGCGAAGTAGCTCGCCGGGTCCACCTTGATCGGACCGAACGAGTCGCCGTGGCGATAGGAGGGGTTCACGTACGGCTCGTTCGCGCGCGTTCCGTTCACGAAGAGGTAGCCGTCGCGCACCTCCACCGTGTCTCCCGGGAGTCCGACGATTCGCTTGATGTAGTCGATCTCCGGCTCGGCCGGGAACTTGAAAACCACCACGTCGCCCCGGTGGACGTCGCGGACCGGGAGGAGCTTCCGCTCCCAGTCGAAGGATGTCGGGGCGTAGATGAAGCGGTTCACCATGATGTAGTCGCCGATCAGGAGCGTGTCCTCCATGGACCCGCTCGGGATCTTCGACTGCTGGAACACGAACGTCCGCGAGAAGATCACGAAGATCACGCAGACGATGATGGTCTCGATGTAATCGCGCAGGACGCCCTTCGGCGCCGGCTCCTTCGCCGCCACCGCGCGCCCGTCGCCGAACCCGGTCCGGCCGCCCAAGCTCATTCCTCCGTGCCGCGCGAGATGAAGTCCTCGATGACGCCCAGCGCCTCCTCGGGGGAGTCCACGACTCGGGTGACGTCGAACTGCTCCGACTCGATCATGCCGGCCTGGACGAGATGGCGCAGGAGCGGCCTCCAAGCGTCGCCCAACAATACCACGGGGCGGCGGTCGAGGCTTCCGGCCCTGTGGAGCGCCCAAAGGAACGACAGCTCGGCCAGGGTGCCGGACTTGCCCTGCAGCACCACGTAGCCGCGGGCCGTCTCGATGAGCGTGCGGGTCCGGGAGAAGAGCTCGGGCGACTCGACGATCTCCCCGAGGTAGGGGTTCGGCACGCGCCCCTGGAAATTCCCGCAGACGACTCCCAGTGCCGCACCTCCACTCTCGACCGCGCCGCGGCTCGCCGCCTCCATCACTCCGCCGTACCCGCCGGTCACGACCCGGAATCCGGCCAACGCCAGGAGGCGGCCGACGGCTCGCGCCTGCTCGTACAGCGGCTCGCCGGGACGCGCCTCGGACGAACCGAAGACCGCGATCGTGAGCGCGCCCGCGGGACCGTGCGATTCCCCCGGCAAACTCCGCTTCTCCTCTCGTGCGAAGGGACGGAGGAGCATATCCCAGCCTGGACGCGGCGTCGACGCGCCGCCGCCTAGCCACTAGAATGCTCGGGCTCGCCGGGGTCCGGGCTCCGGGTGTCCGGGGCACCGCACCGACGGAGAATGCGAGGTCAGACCATGCGCTCCGCGCGTCCGCTGTCCGTTTCGAAGGCCCTCCTCGTCGTCACCGCCGCGTTCGCCACCGCCGTCGCGTGCGGCGGGCCCTCGGTACGGGATGCGGGCGAAGAGGCCGCATCGGTGGGGGGCACCGCGCCCCGGAAGGCGCCCGACTTCTCGCTTCCGGACCTCGACGGGAAGACCGTGCGCCTTTCCGACAGCGCCGGAAAGGTCCGCCTCGTGGATTTCTGGGCGACCTGGTGCGCGCCGTGCCGCGAGGAGATCCCCGGCTTCAAGGAGATCTACGCGAAGTACAAGGACCGGGGATTCGAGTTGATCGCGATCTCGATGGACGATGAGGGGGCCAAGGTCGTTCGCCCGTTCGTCGAAAAGGCCGGGCTCCCCTACACCAACCTGATCGGCAACGAGGCGGTCGGCGACGCCTTCGGGGGAATCCTGGGTTATCCCTCGGCGTTCTTCATCGATCGCGACGGGAAGATCGTGGCCAGGTACGTCGGCGCCGTGCCGAAGCGGGTGTTCGAGGCCCGCATCCGGGAGATGCTCGGCCTCGACCCGGCCTCCTGACGGGCTGCGCCGGCCGCGGCGTCCGCCCAAGTCGCGTGAGATGAGGGGGATGGCGTCTTCCGGCGTGGTGCCACGGTACGGCCGGCCGGATTACACTCCTCGAATTGTCGGCGCCTCGCGCGCTCCCTAGATTCTCCCTCGGGCCGTTCGGACCGAGGGAGAACTCCATGCAAGAATCCGTTTCGCGCCCGCGCCCCGTGTTGGCGATCCTCGCGGCGAGCGTCTTCGCTCTCGTCTCGATCCCCGCGGCGGCGGTGGACCGCTCCGCGGGATCGGACGACGAGGTACTGGCCGCCGTGGTCCTGGCCGACGAGCGGTCCGAGACGCTCGAAGCGGCGGTGGAGGCGGTGCGCGCCGCGAACGGTTCGGTGGCGCACGTGTTCGACGGCTTCCTCGTCGTCGAGGCCTCGCGGGAATCTCTCCGCGAGCTGCTCGGCTGCCCGGCGGTGCGGGAGGTGAGCGTCGAGGCGATCTCGGCCTCCGCGCACCGACGGCGCTCGAGCGGGTTCGAGGCGGGACTCGCGGCCTGGAACCGCTATTTCAAGAGCCAGGCGCGGCGTTTCGCCGAGTTCTCCGGCGGGGCAGAGCCGACGCCGGCGCCCGAAGGGCAGGACTCCTGGCTCCCACCCGTCTCGCCGGCCGCGGCCGCCGGGATCCGCACGACGGCGTCGGACGTTGACGGGGGGCTCGGCCCGGATGGGGGCGTCGAGGTGGACGCGCTTCCCGCCCTCACACAGCCCTACGGGGCGACCGATCTGAACACGAGCGAGTTCCTGGCCGGCTCCGTCTCGGTCAACCTATTCCTCATGCAGAGCGACGGCACCGTGGACCTCTCCACCGAAAAATGGACCGCGGACCGCGAGCAGGCCGTCGTCACGCAGGTCGCCGCCGGTCTCGACTGGATACGCGCTCAGGAGCCGTCGGCCGGGCTCACGTTCGTGTACCACGTGATCGCGGGGCGCCTGGACGCGAGGGCGCGGACGGGCTACGAGCCGATCGCGCGGAAGGCCGATCCGCTGGGGGTGGCCGGCGAAGGCCTCTGGGCGGACGAGATCCTCACGAAGATGGGGTACGCGAGCGGCGATCGCTGGTCCCGTTCGAGGGCGCTGGCGAACGCGACGCGGCGCGCCGATCGGACGGACTGGGGCGTCAACGTGTTCGTCGCGGACTCGCTGAACGATCCCGACGGCCGTTTCGCCGACGGTTACTTCGCCTACGCGTGGATCGGCGGTCCCCACGTCGTGATGACGTACGACGACCAGGCCTGGGGCATCGACCGGATGAACCAGGTGGTGCGCCACGAGGTGCTGCACTGCTTCTTCGCGTTCGACGAGTACGGCGCCAGCGGGTGCAAGTGCACGGAGCATCGGGGCTACCTGGACGGAGTCGACGCGAACTGCCACGCCTGCAACCCCTCCGCGGTCCCCTGCGTCATGGATTCGAACGGGCCGGCGATGTGCGCGGACACCCGGAGGCAGATCGGCTGGGCCGACCTTGACGGCGACGGCGCGGACGACGTGATCGGAGAAGACCCCGACACGGTTCTCGACGCCGTCCCCCCCTCCGCGTGCGGAGCCGTCGTGCTCAAGGGGCAAGGGGCCGTCGTGGCCGCCACGAACCGGAATCCCGCCGGAATCACGCCGCAGGCGAACATCAGCGTCAACCGGATCACGCGGGTGGAGTGGCGCGTCGACGGCGGGACCTGGTATCCCGCGACCCCTTCGGACGGAGCCTGGGGGGACTACGTCGAGGCCTGCTTCGCCAGCGCGCCTCTCGCCCCCGGCACCTACACGCTTGAGCTGCGCGCGGTGGACGATCGCGGCAACGTGGACCCGGACGCGCCGCAGGCGACGGTGGAGGTTCTTCCCGGCGCGACCGACCCGGGCAACGTGCTGGCGGCGACTCGAGCGGGGGCTCGATCCGCGGCCCTCTCGTGGAGCGGCGCTCCCGTGGCGACGAAGTACCGCGTCTACCGCTGCACCAGCGCCTCCGGGTCGTTCGCGCGCGCCGCGGAGACCACCGCCACCACCTGGACCGACCCGTTGGCCGGAAGCGGGTACTACCGGGTGAGAGCGGTGGACGCCTGCGGCGACGAGAGCGCGCCCTAGGAGCCCGCGAGCCTGCGCTCGAGACGGTCGAGCCGGTCGCGTATCCGACCGAGGCGCACCATCAGGAACGCGACGTACGCCACGATCGCGATCCAGACGACGTTGTACGCCCAGAAGAGGAAGTCGCACCCGTTTCCCACGACGCGCTCCTTTTCAGCGGCCCCCGAGGGTCTCGGAAAGGGACCTCGCCCGGTCCTCGAGCGTGGCCACGCGCGTCCTCAGCACCAGCAGGAGCGCGTAGAGCAGAAAGAACACCAGCAGGCAGAACAGGAAGGTCCGGAGCATCTCCGGCGCCAGCGGCTCCTTCTTTCCGGGGCCGAACACGACCGGATGCTGGCCGCGCCACCAGTCCACCGACTTGTAGACGATCGGCACGTCCAGCGCGGCGACGACCCCGAGAACCGCGGCCAAGCGCGCTCCCTGGTCCCGGTTCTCGGCGTAGCCGCGGACCATCAGGCACGCGGCGAGGATGAGCCAGAGGACCAGGGTGGTCGTGAGTCGGGCCTCCCACGTCCACCAGACCCCCCACGCCGACTTTGCCCAGATCGGTCCGGTGACCAGAACCACCGTACAGAACAGCAGCCCGATCTCGGTCGCGGCGCGGGAGAGATTGTCCCAGAACGCCCGCCGGGTGCTCAGGTACCCCACCGACGCGACCAGCAGGACCATCACCGATGAAAAGGTCACGATGGCCGAGGGGACGTGGAAGTAGAAGATGCGTTGCACCGGGCCCATGACCCGCTCCTCGGGCGCGTAGACGAACACCATGTAGATCGCCCCGAGCATCAGGACCGCCGTGACGGCGAGGAGCACGACCGTCAGGATCTCCTTGCCACCTTTCATGGAGCCCTCCGTCAGTCCTCGAGGATGTACTCGAAGGTCAGGATCGCCACGAGGAAATAGAGCACGTCGAAGCCCGCAGTCATCAGCATCCAGCTCGAGACCGCCGACAGCGGCTTCCCGTCCAGAACCGCCGCGGTGCACTTGACCGCCGAGATGAACAGGGGAGATGCGACGGGGAAGAGCAGGGTCGCCAGCAGCGCTTCCCCTCGGCCGACCCGGGCGGCGACCGCGGCGAAGAGCGTTCCGAGCTCCGAGAGCCCCACCGTGTGCAGCAGCACCACGAGGACCAGCGGCCCGAAGAGGGAGAGGAGGTCGTAGTCGAAGAACACCGCCGAGAGCGGGAGGATGAACGCCTCGAGCGCCGCGACCGTCGCCAGGTTCGCGAGCGTCTTCCCCGCGAAGAGGACGGACCGGTCCACCGGAGCGAGGATCAGAGCGGAAAGCGAGTCCCGGTGGCGCTCGATCGCGAACGAGCGCGCGAAGCCGACGATCCCCGAGAAGGAGAAGGTCACCCAAAGAACGCCGGGCACCAGGCGGGCGGCGCCGACCTGCCGCACCGTCGTCAGGTCGAAGGCGAAATTGAACACCACCAGGACGATCAGCGAGAACAGCACCATGGCGGACAGCGTCTCGAGCGTCCGCCACTCGATTCTCAGGTCCTTGGCGGCGACGATCCAGGCGCCGCGGAGGAATCCCGGTCCGGGACGGCGAGGGGCGGCGCTCACGTTCTCGCCCCGCCCGGCGGCGAGCCGCCGACGTGCTCGAAGTACGACCGCTCGAAGGCCAGCCGGTCCGCGTCCGCCGAGGCGCCCTGCGCGCGAATCCGGCCGCCGGCCAGAATCATCCAGCGATCCGACAGCTCGAGTCCCTCGGCCAGATTGTGCGTCACCAGGAAGAGCGTCCGCCCCTCGTGCCTGAGCCGCTCGAGCGTCGCGCGGAGGAGGGCGGCGGCGTACGGGTCGAGCCCGGTGAACGGCTCGTCGAGGAACACGATCCGGGGATCGTGGATCAGGCAGCGGGCCAGGGCGAGGCGCTGCTGCATGCCCCGGGAGAAGGTGCGCGCCGGATCGTCGGCCCGGTCGAGAAGCCTGACGGAGTCGAGCAGCGCCTCCGCGCGTCCCGAGGGGTCGTCGAGACCGTGGAGCCGGGCGAAGAAGATCAGGTTCTCCCTGGCGCTCAGATCGTCGTACAGGAACGTCTGATGCGAGATCAGGCCGAGGATCCGCTTGGTCTCGATCTCGTGCGTGCGTGGGTCGCGTCCGTCGATCCTCAGCGAGCCCGAGGACATCCTGAGGCTCGTCGTGAGGATCCGCGTGAGAGTGGTCTTCCCGGCGCCGTTCGGGCCGAAGACCGCCAGCGACTCCCCGCGGAGGACGTCGAAATCCAGGGCGTCGAGGGCGGTGAGCGCCCCGAAACGCTTGGTCAGCCTGCGGGCCTCCAGGATCGGGACGTCGCCCATGCTCGCGTCCTAGAGCCCCTTGGCCCTCGAGTCGTCGTGAGGGCTCTTTTCCCCGCGCTTCGCGGCCGCTTCGTACTTGGAAGGGCACTTCGCGAGGAGGTTCTTCGCGTCGAAGATCCCGTCCCGCCTCAGGCTCCCCTCGACGACCACGTCGGCCCCGTCCACGAACGTGGCGGGGACGACGCCGTGGTACTCGACAGGCAGCGCGGCCTGCCCGTCGGTCACGTTGAACCTCACGTCCATGCCGCTCGTCTTGCGAAGGATCGAGCCGGCCTCGACCTTGCCGTTGATCCGTACCGCGCCGTCCAGGGTCCCGCTCATCTTCCCGAACTCGCTGACGGTGTAGTAGTACACGAGCCCGCTCTTGCTGCTGAGCGTCACCGCGAGCAGGAAACCCATGCAGGCGACGATGCCCGCGCCGATCAGCCCGAACTTCAGCTTCCTCTTGTCCATCGCAACCTCGCGGGACCGACGTCGATCGTCGTGCATTGTAGGGAACGGTGCAAAACCTGTCAATTCGGGCCTTTTTCTGCCAGCGCACGATTCCGCCGCCGGCTCGTGAACGAGAGGCGTTTTGCGAAAGGGTGGCGGGAGTTGTACATTCCGCGACGCCCGATGGGTACGGGGGATGAGATGCGGGACATCCAGCAGCGGCTGGCGGAGGAGCTGAAGGTTCTCGAGCGGGAGCTCAGGATCGAGCTGCCTCGCGAGATCAAGACGGCCGTGGCGCAGGGTGACCTGAGCGAGAACGCGGAGTACAAGGCCGCGCTGGACCGACAGCACTACGTGAAGGCCCGCATCAGCGCTCTCCGCGACAGGCTGTTGGAGCTCGGCACGCTGCAGCTCGACCGGGTGCCGAAGGACCGCGTGGGGCTCGGTTCGACGATCGTCCTGCTCGATCTGGACAGGGACGCCCAGGTCACCTACGAGCTGGTGATCCCGGAGATCTCCAACTCCGAGACCGGGCTGATCTCCATCGCCTCGCCGATCGCCCAGGGGCTGGTCGGCCGCAAGGAGGGAGATAAGGTGACCATTCCCGTCCCCTCGGGCCGCAAGCGATTCGAGATCGTCGAGCTCAGGACTCTCCACGACAAGAAGGAGCCCGAGCCCTCCTCCGGCTCCGCCGACTCCGCCTGACGCCTACGGTATGATGGGCGGTCCCAAGAAGGGGGCGGCATTTTGATCGCGGAGTCGGGCCGGGCCTCGTTCCTGCTGCCGGCCGTGCGGGTCATGCGGCCCAAGCACTGGGTCAAGAACGTCTTCGTCTTGGCGGCGCTGGTGTTCGCCCGGAAGCTCGGGGATCCCGCGGCGGTGCTGCGCGCTCTCGGAGCGTTCGCGTGCTTCTGCGCGCTCTCTTCCGCCGCCTACGCGATCAACGATATCGTCGACCGCGAGGCGGACCGGCTCCACCCGACGAAGCGGCGCCGACCGGTGGCGTCTTCGGAACTCTCCGCCGGGGCCGCGTCGGTCCTGTCCGTCGTGCTCGCCGTCGCCGGGCTCGCCGGTGCCGTCGCCCTGGGCGCGCCTTTCGCGGCGGTGGCCGCGGCGTACCTCGTCATGAACCTCGCGTACTCGCTCGTCCTCAAGAAGGTCGTGATTCTCGACGTGATGCTCGTGGCCGCGGGGTTCGTGCTCCGGGCGTGGGCCGGAGCGGTGGCGCTCGGCGTCGACATGTCGCATTGGCTCGCGCTCTGCACCGGGCTCCTGGCGCTGTTCCTCGGGTTCGTGAAGCGCCGGCAGGAAATCGAGGCGCTTGAGGGCGCGACCGGTCAGCGACCGATCCTGCGCGAATACTCGCTGCCGTTCCTCGACCAGATGATCGCCGTCGTCACGGCCTCGACGGTCCTGGCGTATTCGCTCTACGCGTTCTCTCCGGAGGTGGCGGAGCGAGTCGGGACGCGGCACCTCGGGCTCACGATCCCGTTCGTCCTGTTCGGCATCTTCCGCTACCTGTACCTCGTGCACCGGCGCGGGGAAGGGGAGAACCCGACGCTCCTCGTCCTCTCGGATCGCCCCCTACTGGCCAACGTGCTTCTCTGGGCCGCGGCGGTCCTCGTGGCGGTCTACGCGTGGCAGTGAACGAGTGCCCCCGGCGCGTCCGCCGGCTCCTTGACTTCCCCCCACCTCGCCCCTAGGATTTGCCGCGAGCCCAAGGCCCCTATGACCATGACCGCACCGCCATCGGAGCGTCCCTCGATCCTCGTCGTGGACGACTCGAACCTGCTCCGGGGCATCCTCCGCGAGGAGCTCGAAGCGGAGGGGTGGGAGGTCCACGTCGCGGAGACCGGCGGCGCGGGGGTCGAGATGGCCCGCGACTTGAGGCCCGACGTCGTTCTCCTGGACGTGGTGCTCCCGGACGTGGACGGGTACGAGGTCTGCCGGAGCCTCAAGAGCGCCGACGCGACGAGCCACATTCCGGTCGTGATGCTCTCGTCGTGCAACGAGCTGAAAGACAAGCTAGCGGGGTTCGACGCGGGGGCGGACGACTACCTCACCAAGCCGTTCTTCACCAAGGAGCTGCTGGCGAGGCTGAAGACGAACCTCAGGGTGAGGGAAGCGTTCGAGAGCAGCCAGCGGCTCGGCCAGTTCTATCTCGAGATGCTCTTCGGCATCGGCTCGGCCATCACGTCGCCGTTCAAGGTGGACGACGAGGTCGACATCATCCTGCGCCAGGCCCTGGTGGCCGTTCAGGCGCGCCGCGGCTCGATCCTGCTCTTCGACCCGGAGCGGGGCGACCTCGCGGTCAAGGGAGTGCAGGGGTACGACGGGTCGGGCGGGCCGCGGCACGGCGAGCGGTTCCGGATCTCGGACAAGCTCCCGCTGCTGGCGCCGGTCGCGCCGGACACAGCGCTCGGAATCCGCATGTACGAGGACCCCTCCCGGAACACGGTGTTCGTCCCGATGGTGGCGAAGGAGAGGCTCACGGGCGGCATCGAGATCGACCTCGGGGCCAGGGAGCGCCGTTTCTCGGCCAACGACCAGAAGCTGCTCTACGCGCTGGCCTCCCAGGCGGCGATCTTCATCGAGAACGCCAGGCTCGAGCGCGACGTGCGCTCGATGTTCCTCAGCATCATCGTCTCGATGGCGAGCGCCGTGGACGCCAAGGACGCTTACACCCACGGCCACTCCCTGCGCGTCGCCAGGATCGGCCTCCTGGTGGCGGAGGACCTGGGCCTCCCGCGGGAGCAGATGGAGCCCCTGCTGCTGTCCGGAATCCTCCACGACGTGGGGAAGATCGCGATCCCGGACAACATCCTCAAGAAACCGCAGCGCCTCGACCCCGAAGAGTTCGAGATCATGAAGACCCACCCGCAGGCCGGTGCGAAGCTCCTGGCTCACATTCCCGCGCTCGCCGAGGTGATCCCCGGGATCAGGCACCACCACGAGTACTGGGACGGCACCGGGTACCCCGACGGCCTCGCGGGGGAGGACATCCCGCTGGCGGGGCGCCTGATCCTGATCGGCGACGCATTCGACGCGATGACCACCGACCGCATCTACCGAAAGAGCGTGCCGGTCGCCGGGGCGCTGGCGGAGATTCGCAAGTTCGCGGGCACGCAATTCGACCCCGATCTCGTCGCGCGCCTCGACGCGGTGTTTCGCGCGGGGCGGATCCACGACGACATCTCGAAGACGACCCCCTCCCTCGACGAGCTGATCGACCACGTTCGATGACGGGACCCGACGCCGAACCGACCCGGCCGCGCCGGCTGCTGGTAGTGGACGACAGCCGTCTCATCCTCCGGATGGTCCGGGATTTCTTCTCCGCCCACGGCTTCGAGGTCGTGGAGGCGGCCAACGGGAAGGACGCCCTCACGCGCTTGGCCGGCTGGGTGCCGGACGTGATCGTCGCGGACATCCTCATGCCGGTCATGGACGGCTGGGGTCTTTTCGAGGGGGTCCGCGGCCTATCGGAGACGGCCGACGTGCCGTTCATCTTTCTGACCGTCGAGTCGGAGCTGCCGAAGCGGCTCCGCGGTTTTCGTCTGGGGGCCGACGACTACATCGTGAAGCCGTTCGCCGTCGAGGAGCTGCACGCGCGGATCGAACGGATCCTGGAGCGCCGCCACGCCCTCGACGAGGCGCGGCGCGGGGGGGACGTGCTTCTCGCCGGCTCCGGGGAGCACCTGGCGATACCGGACCTGCTCCAGATTCTGGCCCTGAACCGCAAGGACGGTGTCGTGCACCTCCGGCAGGGGAGCGAGGAGGGGCGGATCGTGTTCGACGATGGCGAGATGGTGCACGCCGCCTGCGGCCGGGCGATCGGGAAGAAGGCGCTCTTCCGAATGCTCGGGTGGACCTCGGCCGTCTTCAGGGTCCTTCCGCGCGAGGGGAGCGCAGAGGAGCGAAGCCTCTCCACCCCCGCGACGAGCGCGCTGATGGACGGGCTCGTCTCCCTCGACGAGTGGAACCGCTGGCGGGAGCTGATCCCCGAGGACGGGACCGTGCTGGACCTCGCCTCCGATGCCCGCGTGCGGCTCGAGACGCAAGAGGTCACGCCCGCGGAGGTGGACGTCATGGCGCGCGCCAAGACGGGCGCGACCGTGCGGGCCATGCTGGACGAGAGCCCGCTCCCCGACGCGGACCTTGCCGAGGCGATCTGCACCCTCCTCACCCGAGGCGCGCTGCGCGCGAGGTCATGACCCGCGAGCCGGGCGGCGGGCTTCCCGCCGGGATCGCGCTGGCGCTGGCGGTGGTGTCGGTGTCGTGGGCCTCGATCCTCGTGCGGCTCTCGGACGCGCCGAGCCTCGGCATCGCGTTCTACCGGCTGCTGTTCTCGGTCATCCTCCTCCTGCCGTGGGCGCTCTCGAGCAGGGAATCGGTTTCGGCGCGCACCTACGCCCTCGCGGCCGCCGCCGGGGTCCTGCTCGCGCTGCACTTCGCCACTTGGATCACATCGCTTCGGTTCACGTCGATCGCCTCCTCGGTGGTCATCGTGACGACCCAACCGGTGTTCACCGCCGCGTTCGGACCGTACCTGTTGCAGGAGAAGCCGGGCGGGCGAGGGATCGCGGCGATGGCGCTGGCTCTCGCCGGGACGGCGGTCCTCGCCGGCGGGGACTTGGCGGTCGGCCGGCGCGCGCTCGTCGGTGACCTTCTCGCGCTCGCGGGCGCCGTCACCGCCTCTGCCTACTTCATGATCGGGCGACGAGTGCGGGAGCGGATCGGGTTCCCCCGCTACCTGCTGCTGGTGAACTCGGTGTCCGCGGCGACGCTGCTGGCCCTCGCCTTGGTCTCCAAAGCGACCCTGACGGGGTACCCCGCGGCGACCTGGGGCTGGCTGCTCCTGTTGGCCGCCGGGCCGCACCTCATGGGACACGGCCTCCTGAACTGGAGCGTGCGGCGGCTCCCCGCGTTCACGGTGAACATGGCCGTGCTCGGCGAGCCCGTGCTGGCCACCGTTTACGCGGCGTTCCTGTTCCACGAAGTGCCGGGCCCGGCGTTCTACGCCGGAGCGCTCCTGATCGGCGGAGGGATCGTCCTGGCGACGAGGGAAGGGCGCAGGGATTCGACCGATTCTTCCCTATAATCGCCCCGATGGTGAACGCGGGCACGGAGCTTCGGTACCTCAAGGGCGTCGGGCCCCGGCGCGCGGAGCGTCTCCTTGAGGCGGGCCTCGAGACGGTCGAGGACCTCCTGTACGTCCTCCCGTTCCGGTACGAGGACCGGCGGGCTTTCGCGCGGGTCGCGGCGCTCGCACCTGGTGGCCCCGAGACCACGCTGGCGATCCGGGTCGTTCGGAGCCGGCTGATACGGACCCGGCGTCCGGGCTTCACGATCTTCGAGGCCAGCCTCGAGGACGACAGCGGGACGATCCGGGCGGTCTGGTACAACCAGCCGTACCTCGAGCGCCTGTTCGTCGAGGGGCGGAGGGCGGTGATCTTCGGCCGGGCCTCGCTGGACCGGTACGGCCGCGAGGTGATCCTCGAGAACCCGGACTACGAGTTCCTCGACGCGGAGGATGCGGAGGGGATCCACACCGGTCGGATCGTGCCGGTGTACCGAAAGCTCGCCGACCTCTCCTCCCGGATGCAGCGGGGCCTGATCCATCGGGCGTTGGATGGGCTCGAGCCGGCGATCGAGGGGCCGATCCCGGCCTCGATCGCCGCGCGACACGGGCTCCTCGACCGGACCCGCGCGCTCCGCGAGGTCCACTTCCCGGCGCCCGACGCCGATCTCGAGGGCCTGGCCGCGCGGACGACCCCGGCCCAGCGGACGCTCGCGTTCGAGGAGATCTTCCTGCTCCAGCTCGCGCTCGCGGTGAGAAAGCACGGTCTCAAGGAGGAGGCGCGGGGGATTTCCTACGAGGTCCCCGACGCGCTCAGGACGAAGCTGGCTCGGCTCCTCCCGTTCCGGCTCACCTCGGCCCAGAAGCGGGTCCTGAGGGAGATCGGGGCGGATCTGAGATCGCCTCACCCGATGAACCGGCTCCTCCAGGGGGATGTCGGCTCGGGGAAGACGATCGTCGCGCTCCTCGCCCTCCTGGTCGCCGTCGAGAACGGTTATCAGGGCGCGCTCATGGTCCCCACGGAGATCCTCGCGGACCAGCACTACCGGAACCTCTCGCGGCTGCTCGACCCGATCGCCGCGGGCTACCGCCGCGCGCTGCTCACCGGCTCGGTCGGCGCCGCGAGCCGGCGACGGATCCTCGAGGGGCTCGGGACCGGCGCGATAGATATCGCGGTGGGGACGCACGCGCTGTTCGAGCCCGGGGTCGAGTTCCGCCGCCTCGGCCTCGTGGTCGTGGACGAGCAGCATCGCTTCGGGGTCCTGGAGCGCGCCGCGCTGGCGGGCAAGGGGGCGCGGCCCGACGTCCTGGTGATGACCGCAACGCCGATCCCGCGGTCCCTGGCGCTCACCCTGTACGGCGACCTCGACCTCTCGGTGATCGACGAGATGCCGCCCGGCCGGACGCCGGTGAAGACGCTGGTCCGCGGCGAGGAGGACCGGGAGAAGATCTACCGGGGGATTCTCAAGGAGGTCCTCGCCGGGCGGCAGGTCTACGTCGTGGTCCCGCTGGTCGAGGAAAGCGAGAAGAGCGACCTCAAGGCCGCCACCGCGTTCGCCGCCCACCTACGGGAGAAGGTGTTCCCGGACCTCAGGGTGGGTTTGCTTCACGGCCGGATGAAGGGAGAGGAGAAGGAGGCCGTGATGCGGTCGTTCGCCGCGGGAGAGACCGGCATCCTGGTGGCGACCACGGTGATCGAGGTGGGTGTGGACGTCCCCAACGCCACCGTGATGGTCGTCGAGCACGCCGAGCGGTTCGGCCTCTCGCAGCTCCACCAGCTCCGCGGCCGGGTCGGCCGCGGGGCCTCCCGGTCCTTCTGCATCCTGATGGTCGGTGAGGGGGAGCCGGGCCGGGAGGCGCGCGAGAGGCTCGCGGTGATGGCCGAGACCAACGACGGGTTCCGGATCGCAGAGAAGGACCTCGAGATCCGAGGGCCGGGAGCCGTCTTCGGCACCCAGCAGCACGGGCTGAGCGACTTGCAGTTCCTGGCGGTCGTTCTGAAGGACCCGGCGCTTCTCGATGCCGCGCGCTCGGAGGCCCAGGGGCTCGTGGAGAGGGACGCCGCGGGCCGGGAGCGCGCCGCGCGGGTCCTCGGCTCCCTCCGCCCCGGCTGGAAGCGCCGCCTGAGCCTCGCCGGGATCGGCTGACGCCGGGCGGACGCCAGACCCTAAGAGCTCGGCTGCTGCATCATCATGAGGAAATCCTCGTTCGACTTGGTCTTCGAGAGCTTGTCGATGAGGAGCTCCATCGCCTCCACGGTGGACATCTGGCTCAGGATCTTCCTTAGGATCCAGACCTTGTTCAGCTGGTCCTTCGGCATCAGGAGCTCCTCCTTCCGCGTCCCCGACCGCTCGAGGTCGATGGACGGGAACACCCGCCGGTCGGTGAGCTTCCGGTCGAGGTGGAGCTCCATGTTGCCGGTCCCCTTGAACTCCTCGAAGATCACGTCGTCCATGCGGGAGCCGGTGTCGATGAGCGCAGTGGCGATGATGGTCAAAGCACCGCCTTCCTCGATGTTTCTCGCGGCCCCGAAGAACCGCTTCGGCCGCTGGAGGGCGTTGGCGTCGATGCCGCCCGAGAGCACCTTCCCCGAGGGGGGTTGGACGGTGTTGTAGGCCCG
>JBGQAU010000059.1:0-20947 GCA_041494445.1 Acidobacteriota bacterium
CCCCTTGACCTTCGACAGCTCCTTGTAAACCGCCCCGAACCCCTGGCCGAGCTGCGACATCGCCCCCTGTGCGGCCTTCGCCATCGCCTGCATCTCCTGCGCGTCGAGCCCCATCGCCTCCGCCAGCCTCGCGTTGAACGCTTGGAGCTCCTGGAGCTGCGGCGTCACCGGCGTGGCCCAGGTGTCCAGAGTGTAGATGTTCTTGCAGGTCTGCTTCGACTCCTCGTTGTGGCACGCCTGGGTCCCGGTGACGACCGCCTCCTCGCTCGGGAAGCCATTCACGTCCTCTTTCCGGCCGGTGCGATTCGCCTCCACCTGAACGGGATCGCATTTCAACGGGGGCTCGCGGCGCTCCGCCTCGGGGGGGCGCTCCGCCTCGCCGGCGCTCGGCATCTCGCCCATGAGGTCCTTGAACGACTCGAAGGGGATCTCGGTGTAGCTCTTGCTGCGGAAGTCGATTTGGTAGCTGAGCCGGCGATCGATCCGGGTGATGGACGCGGCCTTCATCCCCTCCTCGCCGGTGAAGCGCTTCGCCAGCCTCCCGGTGAACTTCGTCGCGGAATCCTGCCGCATCTTGTCGCCTGAAACGACGAGGGTGGTCGTCCCCTCGCTCGCCATGCGGCCGCGCTCGCCGAACCCGTCGAAGACCGTCTTTTCGCTCACCGTCACGTCCGCCCGCGCCGTGCCGGCGGCCAGACCGCACGCCAGGGACAGAGCCGCTCCGGCGGCAACGGCCATGGCGCCACTCCACGTCCTCGTCATCGCTTCCCTCCTTCGGCCGTCCGCGCGAGTCCCGCGCGCTCCGACGGTGTCTTCATGAGTCGTGTGAGCCTAGGCCCACGGGCCGGACACGTCAAGGCACCGGGGCCGCGCGGGAACTCCCGCGCCTCGGCCCTGTCCAACTTCGGGAGCCCGGTGGGCGGGCGGAAAGGAGCAGCGGCCATGACGAACCCGACGATGAACGCCCTGCGGTCCACGCGGGGGATGCGCCTGCCGGCGCTCGCGGTCCTTCTCCTCTCGGCGATCCTGAGCGGTCCCGCGAGGGCGCTCGACGCCGGCGCCTATTCCATGGAAGTCCTCGTGGACGGCCGGCCCCTCGGCGAGTACGCCGCCCGGCGCACGACCTACGTCGAGGCGTCGAAGGGGCACGAGTTCGCGATCCGTCTCCGCAACAGGACCGGCGCGCGGATCGCGGTCGCCCTGTCCGTTGACGGCCTGAACTCCATCGACGCACGGACCACGACGGCACGGGACGCGCGGAAGTGGATCCTCGACCCGTTCGAGACCGTGACGATCTCCGGCTGGCAGACCGGTTCGCGCACCGCCAGGCGGTTCTTCTTCACCACGGAGGAGCGGTCGTACGGGGCGTGGCTCGGGAAGACCGGGAACCTCGGCGTCATCGCCGCGGCGGTATTCCGCGAGAAGCGTCCCGAGCCTTCGCCCTGGTCCGGCATCACGAAGCCGTGGGGCGGGCCGGCCCTTCCCCCGGGCGCGGACAACGGGCGTCTGGCCGGGTCCGCCGCGGGAGAGGCGCGAGACGAGGCCGAGGCGGCGCCGCCGTCGTCGCGGTCCAAGGCGGTCGAGCAACGGGCGGTCTCGGAGGATCTCGCCGCGACCGGGATCGGCCGCGAGACGAGCCACCCGGTCATAGAGGTCGAGTTCGCGGCCGAGGAGTCCCCGTGCGCGGTGCTGCAGGTCCGCTACGAGTACCGCGATGCTCTGATCCGCCTCGGCGTGCTCCCTGAGCACGCGCCGATCGACGATCCGCTGGCCCGACGGGAGGGCGCCCGCGGCTTCCGGGAGCCGGAATTCGCCCCCGATCCGTACCGCTGACGTCGGGGAGTTCTACTTCTTGGTCTCGGGCTTGCTCTCGGGCTTGGGCTCCGGCTTGGTCGCGGGCTTGAGCTCTTTCAGCTCTTTCTTGATCTCGAGGAGCTCGACCTCGAACACGAGGGTCGCACCCGGCTTGATCCCGCGCTGGCCCTGGTCGCCGTAAGCGATGTCCGAGGGGCACACGAGCTTGCTCTTGCCGCCGACTTTCATGAGCTGAAATCCCTCGGTCCAGCACGGGACCACCTGGTTGAGTCCGAACTCCACCGGCTCGCCACGGTTGACTGAGCTGTCGAACACGGTGCCGTCGACGAGCGTCCCGTGATAGTGGACCTTCACCTTGTCGGTCGCCTTCGGGCTCTCGCCGGTGCCCGGCTTGATCTCGAGGTAGACGAGGCCTGACGGCTTCTTCACCGCCCCTTTCTCGGCTGCGGCCTTCTCCGCGTACTCCTGCCCCGCCTTCTTCTCGCCGGCGGTCATGCCAGCGGTGCGGGCCTTGGCGAGCTCGTCGAGCTTCGGACCGAAGGTCTGCAGGTCCGCCTTCTTCTCGTGGCCGAGCACGCCGTCGATCAGGCCGGCCTTGACGATTTCCAGGTCGGCAGCCGACAGATTGAAGGGCGCGACTTTAATGCTCAGCCAGATGCCGAGGGCGTAGAGCGTCTTCTGCTCGTCGGTGTCGAGCGCGGGGCCCGCGGCCGAAGCGGGGGCCGGGGCCTGGGCCCAGACGGGTACGGCCAGCAAGAGAACGGCGGTCAGGAACGCGGCGATGAGCTTCATGAACCTTGCTCCTTGAGGGGCGAATCCCCGTGGCGGAGATCCGCGGCCAGCCGCGCACTATAGCAGATGACGCGGCCCCGCGGGTCGGCTGCGGCATGGGAAGCCTCGGCCGGTTTTTCTGGCATGATGGCTCACACGGAGGGAACCTCATGTCGTCCAAGCTCGTGCCGACCACGTCGAGACGCGTCTCCGCCGGAAGGAGCTGGCCGCTGGGGGCCGCCGTCCGCGACGGCGGGGTCAACTTCGCCCTGTACTCGCGCGGCGCGGAGGAGGTCTTCCTCCTCCTTTTCGACCGGCCCGGCGCCGAGCCGTCGGACGTGATCCGACTCGAGGAGCGGACCCGGTTCATCTGGCATGCCTTCGTCGAGGGAGTTCGTCCGGGCCAGTGCTACGCCTACCGCGTCTGCGGGCCTTGGGACCCGGCACGTGGACTGCGCTTCAACGAGCACAAGCTCCTGCTCGACCCTTATGCCAAGGCATTGACCGGCAAGCCCCGAAACGTGGAGAACCTGCTCCTGGCCTACGACCCCGCCGCCCCCCAGCCGGACCTGGCGATGGACCGCCGCGACAGCGCGCCGGTCCTCCCGAAGTGCGTGGTGGTGGACGACGCCTTCGATTGGGAGGACGACGCTCCGCCCGCTCTCCCGCTCGAGTCGCTGATCCTCTACGAGGTGCACGTGAAGGGATTCACCGCGCACCCGTCCTCGGGGGTCGAGCGGCCGGGGACCTATCTTGGGTTCGCCGAGAAGGTCCCTTACCTGAGGAGGCTGGGAGTCAACGCCGTGGAGCTGCTCCCGGTGCACGAGCACTACGTGGAGGACCTCTTGCGCGATCGCGGCCTGACGAACTACTGGGGTTACAACACGGTCGCGTTCTTCGCGCCCGAGTCGACCTACGGCTCCCGCACCTCGCCGGGATGCGAGGTGCGCGAGTTCAAGACGCTGGTCCGCGAGCTGCACCGCGCCGGGATCGAGGTGATCCTCGACGTGGTCTACAACCACACCGCCGAGGGCAGCGAGATGGGGCCCACGCTGTCGCTCAGGGGAGTCGATAACCCCTCCTACTACTGTCTCACGGGACCGCCGGATACTCCCGGCCGGTACTACCTGAACTACACCGGTTGCGGGAACAGCCTGGACCTGGGGAGCCCGCCGGCGATCCGACTCGTGATGGACTCCCTCCGGTACTGGGTCGAGACGATGCACGTGGACGGGTTCCGATTCGACCTCGCGTCGGTGCTCGGCCGGGAGGACGGGGGCTTCAGGACCGGCTCGTCGTTCTTCGACGCGGTGTCGCAGGATCCGGTGCTCGCCCGGGTGAAGCTGATCGCCGAGCCCTGGGACCTCGGCGCCTACGAGGCAGGTAACTTTCCGGTGGACTGGTCCGAGTGGAACGGCCGTTTCCGCGACACGGTTCGGCGGTTCCTGAAGGGGAACGCCGGCCAGCTCCGCGACCTCGGCTGGCGGATCACGGGCTCCGCGGACCTCTACGGGGACGACGGCCGCTCCGCGTACAACAGCATCAACTTCGTCACGTGCCACGACGGGTTCACGCTGCGCGACCTGGTCACCTACGACGGCAAGCACAACGAGGCGAACCTCGAGGGGAACCGCGACGGGACCGACGACAACAACTCGTGGAACTGCGGAGCGGAGGGGGAGACCGAAGACCCGGACGTCAACCGGCTGCGGCGGCGGATGGCGAAGAACCTGGTTTGCGGCCTGCTGTTCTCCTGCGGCACGCCGATGCTCCTCGGCGGCGACGAGTTCCTGAGGACCCAGCGGGGGAACAACAACGCGTACTGCCAGGACAACGAGCTGAGCTGGTTCGACTGGCGCGAGGCGGCGAGGAACGCGGATTTCGTCGAGTTCGTCCGCCGGGCCATCGGCTTCACCAGCCGGTACCCGGTCCTCCAGCGGAGGAAATTCCTGCTCGGCCGCGACCTCGACGCCGACGGCCTGCCCGACATCGACTGGCTGGGGTGCGACGGCGGCGCTCCCGCTTGGGACGATCCGGAGCGGCGCACCGTCGGCTACCGGCTCGCGTCCGGCCGACGGGACGGCCGGCCCGGCGAGGACCTCCTCTACTTCGTCCTGAACGCCGACTGGAGGCTCCGGTTCGTCCGGCTTCCGGAGGCCCACGACGGGAGGCGGTGGCACCGCATCGTGGACACGAGTCTCGACGCCCCGGACGACTTCCTCGAGGAGGAGCGCACGGTACCTCTCGATCCCGAAGACCACTACCTCGTCAACCCGCGGAGCACGGTCGTGCTGGTGGCACGCTAGTGTGCCGAGGGTCCCGTCGTCCGCGTCACGGTACCGGGAACGCCGCCGCGATCGGCGGCAGCGGCGGGTCGCCCGGGTAGCCGACACGTTCCAGGAACAACCCCGATGGGGGCGCGGTCCATTCGGCCACGGTCCCGCCGTCCGCCGAGATCGCCAGCCCCCGCAGCAGGCCCTCGAGATCGGCGGGACGAAGCTCCCCCGCGCCCACGCGCACCAGGATCCCGACGACGCGGCGGACCATCCTCCAGAGGAAGTGCGAAGCGGAGAGGCGAATCAGGATCAGGGAGCCCTCGGTGGCCACCTTAACGGAGTCCACCACCACGATCGTGCTGGTCTGGTCGTCCGGCTTCTCGCAGAGGAGGGCGAAGTCGTGCCGCCCCGGGACGAGCGCGGCGGCCTTCCGCATCCGGTCCGCGTCCAGCGGGCGCCTCACCCACCAGACGTACCTCTTCGCGAAAGCCGTCCGCCGCCGGGAGATCTGGTAGAGGTATGTCCTCGACGTCGCCGAGTGGCGCGCGTGGAAGCGGTCCGACTCCGGCGCGATCGACAGGAGATGGATGTCCGACGGCAGCGCCTCGTTGACCTGGCGGAGGAGCTTGTCCGGATCGATCCGCCGCCTTAGACGCAGGTGCGCGGTCTGCGCCAGCGCGTGCACTCCCGCGTCGGTCCGGCCCGCGCCGCCCAGCTCGAGGATCTCTCCCACCGCCTCCGCGACCACGCGCCTCAGCTCCCCCGCCACGGTCCGCGCGTTCTTCTGCGCCTGCCACCCGCGGTAGCGGGTCCCGTCGAACTCCAGGGTCAGGCGATAGGTCGGCACGGCGCCATTATGCAGCGGCGTCCGCGCGCCGGAATCTGCATAATGGGAGTTCGGGATCGCCCGCGACGGGAGGCGTCCCGCGGAAGCTCGTCACGAACGCGCCCGCATGGGGGCGAGGAGACCAGGATGAAGAACGAGGAACTGATCGGCCTGCTCAACCAGGGCATCGAACTCGAGTACCAGGCTTTCCTGCAGTACTACTACCAGTCGCTGAGGCTGAAGGGTCTCGAGACCGCGCCGCTTCGCGAGATGCTGGCGGCGGAGGCCGACGCGGAGCTCGGGCACGCGAAAGCGCTAGCGGAGCGCGTCGTGGCCCTCGGCGGCGAGCCCTCCATGAAGATCGCCCCGGTGAAGATCGGCAAGTCCCCCAAGGAGATGATCAAGTACGACCTGGAGCGCGAAGCCAAGGCCATCGCTCTCTATCGCAAGATCGTGAAGTCTCTGCACGGGACCCAGGGGTACGAGCTGACTTACCTCCTTGTGCTCAGGATTCTTGGCGACGAGCTGAAGGACGTGGAAGAATTCGAAGCTTTCTTGGGGTAAGTGGCCACAAATACACCGCCCCCCGGCGAAACCGAGGGGCAGTTGATCTCAGGACCAGCGCCGGTCCTTACTCGCTTCATGTTGGATACCGGCCGGGTAGGGGGCTGTCAAGCGCTTTCCCTCAGGAATCGTTCGCGCGCACGTCGCAAGCGGCGGTTGGCACGGACGGCCAAAGCTGCCGCGATGGGGCGGGGAACCAGGATCCAGGTCAGGTGGGCGCCGATCGCCAGGAAGAGGAGCGTGTCCTCGAGCAGGGAGTGGCTGATCGCGACCGACACGTTGAAGTCCTCCAGCTCGTCGGGCCGGAACCGACCCGGCTCCCGCGACTCGTCGATGATCAGGCCGGCTCCGAAGGCCAAGCCGAGGATCGTCGCGGTCAGCCAGAGGAGCGCCACGTTGTCCGAGAGGGCGAGGAACCGCATCGCGGGCGAAAAGGACCGGGACAGGATCTCGAAGACGCCGAACGCGCGCATCGTCTCGGTCCCTATCGTCAGCGAAACGACGATCACGTAGATCTTGAGAAGAAGCCGGGCGATGCCGAGCGCCCACGACGAGACGAACTCGGCGAGGCCGGCGCCGGCCGGTCCCACCGTGGTCTGGACGACGACGACTCCCTGCTCGCCGTGCCGCAGAAGCTGCCAGAGGAGGGCGCCGAGCACCACCGCTCCGGCGATCCGGAGCAGCGCCATGCGGATTCCCGAGGTCCCCGAGCGCGCCTGGACCGCGGACTCGACGACCAGATTGTGCGCGGTGAGGACCATCAGGGCGAGTACGGTCATCTGCACGCCGGTCAGCGGGATCGATGACGACGCCGCGATCGCACCGTAGACGCCGACGAGGGAGCCGGAGACCAGGGCGACCGCGGCCTCGCCGGGAAGGCCGAAGACGCCCATCGCCGGCGAGAGAATCCTCCCGAGCCAGGCGAGCGCGCCGGCCCTCTGCAAGGCCGCAACCGCCGCCGAGAGGGGGACGATGATCTTGGTGAGGAACCACGCGGTCCTTAGACCGCGCGTCGCCCCCGCGAGGCAGGCGCGACCGAACCGGCTCTCGTGGTCGCTCGTCATGGACGATGGGGCAAGGTCCGAGGCGGCTCCAGGACCTCAGCTCCGGTGGAGGAACGCGATGGACCAGGCCGCGGCCACACCGAAGTCGCTCCTGTCCCCGATTCCGTCGGACCCGTACAGCCTGCTGCGGAACACCAGGAGCGAGATCGCGTAGTGCGGGTCGACGCGCTGGACCACGCGGATCCGCACCCCCGTGCTGGCGGTCACCTTGTACCTGTAGGTGTCGTCGAGGCCGAAGAGCTTGTCCACGGCGAGGGTCGCGACCGGCGAGTACTTCCGAGCCGGGTGATATCCGATTCCTCCGATCGCGCCGAGCCCCCATCCGCTCGAGGTCTCTCCCGCGCGTGTCGCCTGCACCCAGGACAGTCGCCCTCCCCCGAAAAAGCAAAAGCCCTGCCGGAAGGAGTCGCCGAGGGTGAGCCCGGCCGCGACCTGCCGGCTCCCCGGCGCGCTCCCGGCCGTCACGCTGTACTCGTCCACGGCAAAGTCCTGATCGGCGGCCGTCTTCCCGGCTGGCGCCGGCCCCGCGGCCGAAGCTGCTTGGGAGAGCGGGCCCGCCAGGATGACCGCGATCGCCAGCGTTTTCTTGAAGCCCATGGAGGGACCTCCTCCCGACGATTGTACCCTCTGCTTCGCCCTGCACGCAGGCGTCTTTTTCCCGCCCTTCACCGCCGATTGCGCCTCTGTGGGGAGGACCGTATACTCGCCGCCTCGCCCATGCGACAACCCGGTATCGGCCTTCTCCGCCCCGGCGCGCGGCTCCTCGGAATCGCGGCCGCGCTCGCGCTGCTCGGCGCCGGGGGGGCACCGTCCCCGTCCGACCTCGAGGCGCTCATCAAGGACGGGAAGCTCGAAGAGGCGATCGCCGCCGGCCGGGCCGCGGTGGAGGCGAGCCCGTCGAACCCGGACCTCCGCGGCGCCCTGGCCCACGCGCTGGCTGCCAAGGGACGCAGCGTGCGGCGCGTCGTGGCGACGACCGTGGACGCCGAGGACCTCGTCGTGGGCAAGGCCGCCGTTCCCCGCATCGGCCCCGACAACCCGCCGAAGATCGAGATCGTTTACGACCCGGCGCTCTTCGAAGAGGCGCTCCGGCACATCCGCGCGGCGATCCGGATGGCGCCGACGCGAAAGGACCTGCGCCTGACGGAGTGCTATCTCCTCACGGACGCGGGGGACGTGGACCGCGCCGCGGCGGCGGTGCGCGAGGCGCTCTCCGCTCTGCCGCGCGCGCCCTCGCTGGCGCCCGATCTCGCCTCTTTCGGAGTCGAGCGGGCCAAGCGGGGCGACCCGCGGGGAGGGTTGGTCCTCCTCCAGCCGGTTTCGGAGGCGTTTCCCAACGACGCGCCGCTCGCGGCGGACCGCGGCTTCATCCTCGCCCAGGCCGACCGGAAGAAGGAAGCTCTGGCCGAGCTCGATCGCGCCGTGAAACTGGCGCCCGCGGATCTTCGGGTCCTGAGACGACGGGCCACGGCGCTCTCGCTGCTCCGGGAGTGGAGGCGCGCGCGCGAAGGATGGAAAGTGGCCTTCGAGGCCGGCCGGGAGGAAGGGGACCGGCTCGGCGCGGCGGCCGCGGCGGTGGCTTCCGACCTCAACACGGCGAAGAACGAGCTTCGGGATCTGGCGGTCCCGGCCTCGTCCGCGGACCCCACGCTCGCCGAGCTCGCCGCGAGCCTCCTGAAGGCCGCGTCCGCCCCCGCTGCCGCCAGGGGGAACATCGCGCTGGCGAAGAAGCTCGCGGACGGCGGGAAGGAGCTGCTCGCCGTGCCGGTTCTCCATCGGGCGCTCAAGGCCGATCCCCGGCTTGAGGACGCCGCCTTCCTGCTTGCCGGCATCGAGCGGCGGTTCGGTTTCCCGTCCGTCGCGGAGGCGATCCTGCGCGACGCGCGGCCCAGGGGGCCTTCCCCCGCGAAGCCGGGGCCGAAGCGCCCGAGCGTCGGTCCGACCTGAGGGGCGAGCCCGCGCGCACCGGGATAGACTGTTTAGGCGGGCCGGTTCGCCCGCACGGGGGATGCGACCGATGCCGGAGCGAATTCTGCGAGCGGGCCGCCCGACCTTCCTTGCCGCCCTGCTGGTTCTCGCGACCGCGACGCCCGTCCTGGCCCGGGTCGACGTGACCCTCGACGCGGCCTCGCTCAACGAGATCCTCTCGGCCATGGCCCCCAAGGTTGTTCGCGTGCCGCTGAGCGAGGGGCGCGGCGTGACGCTCGAGATCCGCGACTTCAAGGTGGACGGCTTCGACCCGACCGAGGGGGACAAGCAGGAAGGGTTCGTGCTGACCTCGCTGCGGCTCAAGGTCCCGGAGCTCTCGCTCGACCTCGCGCTCTCGCCGAGGCTTTCGCTGCAAGTGGACGGAAAGAACGGGAAGAAGGTCGCGGTTCTGCGGTTCGAGAAGGTCTCGCTGCCGCTACCGATCACGGGATCGGTGGACGTGGCGCCGCTCCTCCCGGTGATGTCGCTCCCCACCGACACCTCGTGGACGGTCACCGCCCAGTCGGGAAACGTCCGCGTCCGCACGCTGCTCACCGAGGCGCGCATGGGAGCGAAGAACCTCCGGCTGAGCTTCGACCTCGAGGCCTCGCCGGCGCCCTAGGGCGCGTCGGGGGAGCCGCGGCAGCGCGCTCCGGCCGGCGGCACCCGGGCCCCTTTCGCGGCGCGGGCGAAACGGGTACGCTCTCCCTGAAATCCCGGAGAAACCCATGAAAGTCCTGATCCTCGGCGTCAACGGCTTCATCGGGTCGCACGTCGTCGGCCGGATCCTCCGGACCACCGGGTGGGACGTGTACGGGCTCGACCTCGCCACCCACAAGATCGGGGAATACCTCTCCGACCCGCGGTTCCACTTCGTCGAGGGGGACGTTTCGATCTCGAAGGAGTGGATCGAGTACCACGTCAAGAAGTGCGACGTGGTCCTCCCGCTCGTCGCCATCGCGACGCCGGCGGTCTACGTGAAGGACCCGCTCCGCGTCTTCGAGCTGGATTTCGAGGAGAACCTCCGCATCGTGCGCCAGTGCGTGAAGTACCGGAAGCGGGTGGTGTTCCCGTCCACCTCGGAGGTGTACGGGATGTGCCAGGACGCGGAGTTCGACGAGGAAGCCTCCAGCCTCGTCACCGGCCCGATCCCGATGCAGCGCTGGATCTACTCCACCTCGAAGCAGCTCCTCGACCGGGTGATCTGGGCGTACGGGTTCCGGGACGGCTTGCGGTTCACGCTGTTCCGCCCGTTCAACTGGATCGGCCCGAAGCTCGACAGCCTGTACACCGCCAAGGAGGGGTCGTCGCGAGTGGTGACGCAGTTCATCTGGAACCTGATCCAGGGGGAGCCGCTCCACCTCGTGGACGGAGGCCACCAGCGTCGCTGCTTCATCTACGTCGACGACGCCATGGACGGCCTGATGGCGATCCTGCGGAACGAGGGAGGGAAGGCCGACGGCGGCATCTTCAACATCGGGAATCCGGCGCTCGATCACAGCATGCGCGAGGTGGCCGAGATGCTGAGCACCCTCTGGCGGGACCACCCCGAGCGGAAGGTCCCGCTCTCGGAGATCGTGGAGACCTCCAGCGGGAAGTTCTACGGCAAGGGCTACCAGGACGTGCTCCACCGCACCCCCTCCATTCGCCGCATGAGCGAGGCCTTCGGCTTCGAGCCGAAGATCGGCATGAAGGAGTCGCTCTCGCGCACGCTCGACTTCTTCCTAAAGGAGTACAAGGCGATGGAGCAGCGCCCGGACGGGGAGTGATGGAGGGAGCGGACGATGCGCGCGGAAGAGACCCTCGCGCGGCTCTTGGCCGAGCGGATCCTGGTCCTCGACGGGGCCATGGGGACCGCGATCCAGTCCTTCGGCCTCGGCGAGGAGGATTTCCGCGGCGACGCGTTCGCCGGCCATCCCCGCGAGCTCGAGGGGTGTAACGACGTCCTCTCGATCACCCGGCCCGACGTGATCGAGGAGATCCACCTTAGGTACCTCGACGCGGGCGCGGACATCGTCGAGACCAACTCGTTCACCGCCACCGGGATCTCGCTGGCCGAGTACGGCCTCGAAAGCCACGCGCGCGCCATCAACCGCGCCGCGGCGGAGGTCGCGGTCCGCGCGGCGCGGGCCGCGACGCTCAGGACGCCGGACCGCCCCCGCTTCGCGGCGGGCTCCGTCGGCCCCACGAACCGGACTGCCTCGATCTCCCCGGACGTGAACGATCCCGGGTTCCGGGCGGTCGGCTTCGACGGCCTCGTGGCGTCGTACGCCGAGGAGGTGCGCGGGCTCCTCGAGGGCGGCATCGACCTCCTGCTCGTCGAGACCGCGTTTGACACGCTGAACCTGAAGGCGGCGCTGTACGCCGTGGAGCAGGTGTTCAAGGAGCGCGGCGCGCGGGTCCCCGTGATGGCCTCCTTCACCGTCACCGACCGGAGCGGCCGCACCCTCTCCGGCCAGACGGTCGAAGCCGCATGGATCTCGGTCTCCCACGCCCCGCTCCTCTCCGTGGGGATCAACTGCGCGCTCGGCCCGGAGCAAATGCGTCCCTACCTCGAGGAGCTGGCGAGGGTCTCGCCGCTCCACATCAGCTGCCACCCGAACGCGGGCCTTCCCAACGAGTTCGGCGGCTACGACGAAACGCCCGAGGCGATGGCCGCGGTGCTCCGCGAATACGCGCTCGAGGGGTGGCTGAACGTGGTCGGCGGATGCTGCGGGACCACCCCCGACCACATCCGCGCCGTCGCGGACGCGGTGCGGGGGGTGCCGCCCCACCGGCGCTCCGAGCCGCGGCGAGGCACCTTCCTCTCCGGCCTCGAGCCGCTCGCCGTCCGTCCGGAGTCCAACTTCATCGTGATCGGCGAGCGCACGAACGTCGCCGGCTCCCGTCGTTTCGCCAGGCTCGTTCGCGCCGGGGACTACGAAGGCGCGCTCGACGTCGCGCGGGAGCAGGTGCGGGGAGGCGCCAACGTCCTCGACGTGAACATGGACGAGGGGCTGCTTGACGCCGCGAAGGCGATGACCGCCTTCCTCAACCTCCTGGCGTCCGAGCCGGAGATCGCGCGCCTGCCCATCATGGTCGATTCGTCACGGTGGTCCGTGATCGAGGCCGGCCTGAAGTGCCTCCAGGGGAAGGGACTCGTCAACTCCATCAGCCTGAAGGAGGGCGAGGAGGCGTTCCGCGAGCGTGCCCGCCTGATACGCCGCTACGGCGCCGCGGCGGTCGTCATGGCGTTCGACGAGGACGGGCAGGCCGTAACCGCCGATCGCAAGGTGGCGATCGCCGAGCGAGCCTACCGGATCCTCACCGGGGAGATCGGTTTCCCGCCGGAGGACATCGTGTTCGACCCGGCGGTCCTCACCGTCGCCACCGGCATCGAGGAGCACGACTCCTACGCCGTCGCGTTCTTCGAGGCGGTGCGCCGGATCAAGGAGCGATTTCCCTCGGTCCGGGTGTCGGGCGGCGCGAGCAACGTCTCCTACGCGTTCCGGGGGAACGACGCGGTCCGCGAGGCGATGCACGCGGCGTTCCTGTATCACGCCATCCGCGCCGGGATGGACATGGGGATCGTCAACGCCGGGCAGCTGGCCGTCTACGACGAGATCCCGAAGGACCTCCTGGAGCGCGTGGAGGACGTCCTCCTGAACCGCCGGCCCGACGCCACCGAGCGGCTCGTCGCGTTCGCCGGGACCGTGAAGGGGGTGGAGAAGCCGCGAGAGCGGGACGAGGCATGGCGCCACGGCACGGTCGAGGAGCGGCTCGCCCACGCCCTCGTGCAGGGGATCGCGGATCACGTCGAGCAGGACGTGGAGGAGGCGCGCCTCGCGTCCTCGCGGCCGCTCGACGTGATCGAGGGGCCGCTGATGGCCGGGATGGACATCGTGGGCGACCTGTTCGGCGCGGGAAAGATGTTCCTGCCCCAGGTGGTCAAGAGCGCCCGGGTCATGAAGAAGGCCGTGGCATGCCTCCAGCCCTACATGGAGGCGGAGCGTCTTGCCGGCGGGGGGGCCCCCGCCGCGCGGAAGAAGATCCTGCTGGCCACCGTGAAGGGGGACGTCCACGACATCGGCAAGAACATCGTCGGCGTGGTCCTGGCCTGCAACAACTACGAGGTGGTGGACCTCGGCGTGATGACGCCGGCGGAGAGGATCCTGTCGAAGGCGCTCGACGAAAGAGCGGACTGCATCGGCCTCTCGGGGCTGATCACCCCGTCCCTCGACGAGATGGTCCACGTCGCGCGCGAGATGGAGCGGCGGGGGCTCGCGCTCCCTCTCCTGATCGGCGGCGCGACCACGAGCCCGAAGCACACCGCGGTCAGGATCGCTCCCGAATACTCCGGCCCCGTGGTCCACGTCAAGGACGCGTCGCGCGCCGCGGACGTCGTCGGCTCGCTCCTCCACCCCGAGCGACACGACGCGTTCGTCGAGCGGGTCCGGCGGGAGCAGGAGGCCGCGCGCGAGGCGTTCGCAGCGCGCGAGGCGGCCCACCTCGTCCCCTACGCGACGGCCTCTGCCCGCGGGCCCGCGCTCGCCTGGGACCGGTCGGCGATCTCGGAGCCCACGTTCGTCGGCGCGCGGGTCCTGGACGACGTGCCGCTCAAGGACCTCGTCCCGTACATCGACTGGACCCCGTTCTTCCACGCCTGGGAGATGAAGGGCGTCTATCCGCGGATCCTGGACGACCCGCGCTCCGGCGCCGCGGCGCGGGAGCTCCACGACGCCGGCCGGAAGCTCCTCGACGAGATCGTCGCGGGGCGGCTGCTCCGCGCCCGCGGGGTCTGGGGGTTCTTCCCCGCGAACTCCGACGGCGACGACGTGGTCGTGTTCGAGGACCCCTCGCGGTCCCGCGAGCGCCTGCGCCTCCACATGCTCCGGCAGCAGCACGTCGCGGCCGAGGGAAAGCCGTTCCTCAGCCTCGCGGACTTCGTCGCTCCGCTGGCGTCAGGCCTTCCCGACCACGTGGGCGCCTTCGCGGTCACGGCCGGCGTCGGAATCGAGCCCCTCGTCGAGCGCTTCGAGCGCGACCACGACGACTACCACGCCATCATGGCCAAGGCGCTCGCCGACCGGCTCGCGGAGGCGTTCGCGGAGATGCTCCACGCGCGCGCCCGGCGCGAGTGGGGATACGGGAAGGACGAGAACCTGGCGGCGGAGGACCTGCTCAAGGAGCGCTACCGCGGGATCCGCCTCGCCCCCGGATACCCCGCCTGCCCCGACCACTCCGAAAAAGCGGCGCTCTGGCGGCTGCTCGACGCCGAGCGCGCGGCGGGCATCCGCCTGACCGAGACCTTCGCGATGCACCCCGCCGCCTCGGTGAGCGGCTTTTACCTCGCCCACCCCGACGCCCGCTACTTCAGCGTCGGGAGGATCGGTCGCGACCAGCTCGTGAGCTACGCCGAGCGCAAGGGCATCGCGGTCGAGGAAGCGTCGAGGTGGCTCGCGCAGAACCTGGCTGAGGGGTCGGGGCTGTAGGTGATGAGAACCGAGACTGGAGAAGACTCCCCCAGATCGTTCTCCCTGAGGCCTGCAAGCCAGCGAGCATCGCTTACGTTGGCTGAACCAGCGCTCGACCTCAGAGGAGGTACCGGACATGACGTCGCCTGACGCTTCTACCTCGTGATGGCCGTGACCGTGACGGAGACCGGCCAGGGATAGACGCCAGGCGCGGCGTTCTCAGAAAGATGGAAGCGGAAACCCAGCTCGAGCTCCTCCCGCGCAGGTCCCTTCGTGGGCTGGAGCACACGCCCACGCTGGCATCCCACGAACGCGTCCCGCGTCAGGCCGAAAATGTCCGCCCCCCATATCATGTCGCTCGCGATCTGGAAGTCGAGGAAGTAGCCGGTTGCACCGTTGGTGCGGACGACCAAAGACATCGCAGGGACGACCTCGACATAGCCGCGCGTGACGTCTTCCGGCTTCAGTGTCAGCAAACGCTCATGCCGCCCCAACTCTAGACGAGCGGACGGGATGACGGTCGCCCCGACGGAGACGCTCGCCGAGGCTCTCCGGTCCGATCCCTGTTCCCCCGATATTGCGGCACTGCCCGCCGACAGCACGAGCACCTCGCAGGCGACGATTCGGGCCACCAGCGCGGGGTGGTCGAGCAACCGGAGCCCCCGGGGGAAACGCGGGTGCCGAGCCCGCCCGTCCGATCCCGTCATCGGACATCTCGCCGGCCGAATCGACCGTCACAATCGTTCATCCGCCCTGCCTTCGTCGATCCGTGAACGACGCGACTCCGTCGCCTTAGACCGTGCGAAAAGCCAGGACAGCATGATGTTCTCCCGTTCGCACGCCAGGGACCTCTTCTTGCGTCACGACGAACGCCTCTCTACTCGGCCAGGACCATGGCGCTGATTCTCGATCGCGCCTCGCTCACGCTGTCGTCCACGTACGACTCGTAGCTGGGTGAACTCCACGTGCTCGTGCCGTAATCGTACTGGCACCACCCGACGTCCGAATCGCTGTCGATCCAGGAGACCCAGAGGTGGCCCGCCTCGGCGTCGATCTGAACGTCCAGGTCGCCGGTGTAGCTCGTCGTAGCCACAACCACGCGGCCAAACGGGTCGGGACCATCGTCAATGATCCGTGCCGTCTCGACGGCCGTGCCTCCGGTCGCGGGCGCCAGGTACACCACCCACGGGTTCGTGCCGTCATGCACGATCCGCGGGCGAGTACCACTCTCCCCACTCGCACTTACCACCTGCTCTTCCGACCACGTGCCCGTGGAGAACGTCCTCTTCCGGATGAGCACCTGGCTCGTCGCGACGTTCCTCCGCCACGTGACCCAGGTGTCACCACTCGGGCTGATGGTGAGCCGAGGATCCGGATCGTCGGCCTGGTGGGTTGAGACGTCGAACACGATCGGCGACTGGCCTTGCCCGGGGTGGATGACGTGGCGGACGTTGAAGTTGGACGCGGCCCAGGAAGAGTCGGTCGTCTCGATCGCGCCGTTACGAGGGTTCAAAGCCGAGTCCGGCGGGCCCGAGGCGAGCACAAGGCTGGCCGGAAGGAAGACGAAACAGCTAACGATAATCCGAAGGATGCCTCGCTCGAAGTGGACCATGCCCCCTCCCCTTCTCGCTAAGTTCGCGAATCTCGTCGGCCTCGGGAGAGACCTCGTCGACAGATCGCACGCAGTAGCTCGCGGCCTCGAACTCGAAACGGGCGCGATCTTGGTCGCCAAGTTGCCCGTGCGCCTTCCAAAGGCAGTACCGGGCGGCGAACTCGGCATTCCGGTCGCCCACCTGGATCGCCTGCCCGAGCGCCTGCTGGAGAACTCTGAGACCTTCCTCAGGCGAGCCCGACTTCGAGAGAAGTCGACCGAGCTCGATCCTGCCTAACAGCACGAGCCGGCTGAACTCGTGCTCCTCGGCAAAGCGGATGCCCTCCCGCGCCGCTCGAATAGCCGAATCGAGGGTTCCTTGCGCGTCGCGCAGCAGGATTTCGGAAAGGAGCGCCTTTCCTTTGCCGTACAGGTCCCCGGCAACCTCGTAGGAAGTGCGTGCCCTGAAGAGAAACTGTTCCGCCTCATCCGGCCGCCCTGCCGAGACGAGCAACCGTGCCTTCTGGTGCAGGACCGGCGCTGCGAGCTTGGGATCGCCCGGCGGGAGCAGCGTCGCCGCGTACTCGATGAACGCCATTGCCGCGTCCGCCGCCCGAAGACCGCCCCAGACGGTCGAGGCGAGAACCAGGACGTTCACGACGAGGGCACGATCCGGCGGCTCGCACAGGAGGTCATCGAGCACCTGCCGCGCCAGCCGAAGTTTGCCCAGGTTTCGGGCGTAAATCGCGAAAGCGAGTGTCGCCCTCTGACGAAGCAGCCGCGACTCGGCGTCCGCTGGAACGCGCTGACGGACGGCGAAGAGGTAAGCAAGGCCCAATGGAACGTCCCCGCGCTTCCAGCACTCGACACCGTCCCGACACAGCGTCTCCAGGTCGCCCTCAGGTGGCGGCGACACTGCGAGCTCCTCCAGTTCGATGAGGTCCGCCACGAGGTCCGGCGGGACACCGTACAGCCGCAACAGCTGGTGCAGGCGCCAGACCCCCGGGTCCAACTTACCCTGCTCGATCCTCACCAGGGTCGATTCGGGAAATCGCGCCCCGCTCTCTGCGAACCTGTCGGAGACGGCCCGGACGGTCAGGCGCAGTTGTTTCCTCTTCTCCCGAAGGAACCGGCCCACGGCGGGAGACGTCCGGACCGCGGCTCTTCCCATGCCTCCAAATTACGCCGTGAAGTGTTGTTTGTCAATGTATTATAGATATATATAGCATGGTCACGTCCTAGACTTAAAAAAGAGCAATCGACGCTAGGCGAATAATAGACGAAAATTAGTGGTCTTGGAGCGGTCCATTCCTGTCCCTAGAAACCTCTTCCGCATTGTCTGGCGAGCCGACAAATGCAACGACGTCGCCTGGGGTGAAGGTGGCGACATGTCCGCGGCTTCTGGGCCTGGTTCGGGAGCGAGAAACCCCGGTTTGAGTTCACCAGAACCCGGGAGTTTGTAGCCCTGTGGTCTGGCTCCTGTGTATGGACTCTAACCCCCGACCCGGTGGTTGACAGTCGGGAGCCATGGGAAGCTCGCGCGGCCGACATCCGCCTGAGCGAGAACTTCGCCATGCACCCCGCCGCGTCGGTGAGCGGCCTCTACCTCGCCCACCCCGAGGCTCGCTACTTCAGCGTGGGGAGGATCGGTCGCGATCAGCTCGCGAGCTACGCCGCGCGCAAGGGGATCGCGGTCGAGGAAGCGTTGAGGTGGCTCGTGCAGAACCTGACGGAGGGACCCGGTTTCTAGGCGGGCCTCACAGCAGCAACTCGAAGTAGATGCTCGTGGAGGGTGTCATCGCGACCGACGGCTCCGTGCTCGCGTCGCGGCGAAGAGGAGCCAGGCGGCCCAGACGGAGTAGCCGATCGAGATGGGACAGCCGGCATACGAGAGCGCATACGGGATGGTGGTGGACCCAACCACGATCGGCCAGTGATTGACAAGCCTCAAGAGATGAAGGATGCCGACCAGAAGGAAGATGAAACCGGAGACGATCAGGTAGAGTTTCTGGCTCATCGCGTGCCTCTCGGCGCCCGGGGCGCGTGGAAGACGATGTCCGGCATCGGATAGTGCCGCCGGTTCAGGGTCCACAGCCTGAGACCCGTCGTGGCGGCCGCGGCGGCGACGAGAGCATCCGCGATCTCGACGCCGTGGGAGCGGGAGTAGCGCGCGAGGTAACCGCCCGCGCGGCGGCCGGTCGCCGCGTCGATCACGACCTCTCCTCGCGCGACGAGGAACGCCTCGGTGATGGCCTCTTCACCCGGCCCGATGCCGGCGAAGATCTCCGCCCAGGTGACCGCGCAGCAATAGGTCGGCACGCCCGAGGCTTCGAGCGCGCCGAGATCCCTCGCGACTCCCCGCCTGCCGCGGAGCACCTCGATCACGACGTCCGAGTCGAGGAGCACTCCCGCTACGGACGGCGCCTCCGGGATCGCCGCGTATTCCGCCGGAGCCGCCTCACGTACCCTGCGGTGTCGCCCAGATCGGCGCGGTCCTTCCATAGTCCCTCGATGGCACGGAGCGTGGCGATCCGCTCGTCATCGCCTCCGGGGCCGTAGGCGCGCGCCAGGGCGTCGCGGACCAACTCCGAGAGGGTCCTCCCCTGCTTTCGCGCGAGCGCCGACAGCCTCGCGTGGATCGCCTCGCCCAGGTAAAGCTGCGTCCGGACCATATGATGTATATACATCGTCCTAGCGTTCAGGTCAAACACGGTATGCCAGACACGTTGCGCCAACCGCCCTCCCGCATTCCATCTTCGTTGACCCGCCGCGGGATCTCCCCTATAAGGTTTCGGGAGAAACGGCGATGCGGGTCCTTTCCCGGAGGCTTCTCGCGCTCATGGCTTTGACGGCTCTCTCGGCGCTCTTGACCGGCTGCGGGCCGTCGCCCGAGCCCGCGGACCTGGTCCTCCTCAACGGCCGCGTGGTCACGCTGGACCCGGCGCTCCCGAGCGTCCAAGCCCTCGCGGCTCGAGGGGACACGATCGCGGCCGTGGGATCGGACGACGAGGTCGGGAAGCTCGTCGGCCCCAGGACCCGCGTGATCGACCTCGAGGGACGGCTCGCGATCCCGGGGTTCATCGAGGGGCACGCGCACTTCGTGAGCCTCGGCCAGTCGAAGCGGATCCTCGATCTCCGCACCGCCCGGAACTGGGACGAGATCGTGGCGCGGGTCGAGGCGGCCGCGCGGACCGCGCCTCCGGGAGCCTGGATCCTCGGCCGAGGCTGGCACCAGGAGAAGTGGGCCTCCCGCCCCTCCCCGGCCGTCGCGGGCTACCCGGTCAAGGACGCGCTCGACCGGGTCGCGCCGGGCCATCCGGTCCGACTCCGCCACGCCAGCGGCCACGCGTCCATCGTCAACGCGCTCGCCCTGGAGCGCGCGGGGATCGGGCCCGCGAGTCCGGACCCTCCGGGCGGGACGATCGTCAGGGACCGCGCGGGCCGGCCCACCGGCGTGCTGATCGAGGCCGCGGACGACGCGGTCCAGAACGCCGTCGACGCGGACCGCGCGCGGCGGCCGGCGGCCGAGGCGGACGCCGAGCTGCGGCGGGACGTGGAGCTGGCCACCGACGAGTGCCTCTCGAAGGGGATCACGACGTTCCACGATGCCGGCGAGGACCTCAAGACGGTGGACCGACTGCGAGGCATGGCGGAGGCGGGAGAGCTGAGGCTCCGCCTCTACGTCATGCTCTCCGACACCGACGAGATCATCGCGCCGCGTCTCAGGGAAGGGCCCCTCATCGAGATCGGCCACCGGCACCTCACGGTCCGTGCGATCAAACGGTACATGGACGGCGCCCTCGGCTCCCACGGGGCGTGGATGCTCGCCCCGTACGCCGACCTCAAGGAGAGCACCGGCCTTCCGGCCGAGCCGGTCGCGCAGCTCGAGGCCACCGCGCGCCTCGCGGCGGAGAACGGCTTCCAGCTCTGTGTTCACGCGATCGGCGACCGCGGGAACCGCGAGGTGCTCGACGTCTACGACCGCACGTTCCGGGCGTTCCCCGCGCTGAAGGACCCCCGCTGGAGAATCGAGCACGCGCAGCACCTCGATCCCGCCGACGTCCCCCGGTTCGCGCGCCTCGGCGTGATCGCCGCGATGCAGGGGATCCACTGCACTTCCGACGGGCCGTGGGTCGCGGAGCGGATCGGCGTGGAGCGGGCGCGGACCGGTGCTTACGCCTGGCGGCGGCTCCTCGACTCGGGCGCCCTGGTCATCAACGGCACCGACGCGCCCGTCGAGGACGTCGACCCGATCGCCTGCTTCCACGCGTCGGCCACCCGCAAGATGAAGGACGGCGCCGCGTTCTTCCCGGAGCAGCGGATGACCCGCGAGGAGGCGCTGCGCTCCTACACCGCGAGCGCCGCGTACGCGGGGTTCGAGGAAGGGATCAAGGGGACGCTGACGCCGGGGAAGCTCGCCGACGTCGTGGTCCTCTCCCGGGACATCCTGGCCGTTCCGGACGACGAGATCCGCTCGGCGCGGGTGCTTTTCACGATCGTGGGAGGAAGGGTCGCCTACCGCGCCGAGGAAGCGCGCTGACGCTCGACGCCGCGGCACGTTCGACCGGGTTATCATGGGCCGCGTGAGATGCGTCCCGATCGGCGGGGTCGTCCTCGCC
>JBGQAU010000064.1:0-19552 GCA_041494445.1 Acidobacteriota bacterium
CATCAACCGCGGCGGCGGACCTTCGCGATCGAGTCCTCGAGGCGGGACTCGACTCGCGCCCGGTCGATCCGGTACCTCTCTTCCCGCTCGCGGATCTTCTCGGGATCGCCGCCGGCCGCGGCGAGGTCTTTCCCGTGGAGGATCTCGATCTCGGCCAGCTTCGCCCCCGCCTCGCGCCTCAGTTCGGAGATCCGCTCCTTCTGGGCCTCGCTCAGCGGCTCCGACTCCTCGATCCCTTCGTCGCGGTCCTTCTGGCGCAGCCGCTCCATTGCCAGCTCGAAAGCCGATTTCAGCGGACGGTCGTCGGACATCTTCACCTCTCGGGAAACATCCCCAACAGACTACTATACTTGCCGACGGCGTTCCGGCGCGCGAGGATCGCATGACCGACTCCCGGGAGCCCGCACCGATCCCTCTGACCGTCGACCGGGAGATCGCTCCCCTGGTGAGCCTCGGGCTCGTTCGGGGGGAGCCGGTCGCGGTGGGTCCCGCCGCTCCTCCGCTCCTCGCCGAGATGGAGGCGCTCCGCGAGGAGCTCGCCGCGCGGCATTCCGGCAGGTCGCCTTCGGAGATAGCCGGGCTCGCTCCGGCGCGCGAGCTGTACCGGGTGTTCGGGATCGATCCCACCCGCACCCGGCCCTCGTCCGAGGCGCTGCTCCGGCGCATCCTGCTCGGAAAGCCCCTGCCGCGGATCCTGACCGCGGTGGACGTCTGCAACCTCTGCTCGCTACGCTTCCTGCTGCCGATCGGACTCTACGATGCCGCGCGGATCCACGGCCCGGTCCGGCTCCGGCGCGGCCTCAAGGGCGAAACCTTCGAGGGGATCCGCAAGGACGACGTTCACCTCGAGGGCCGCCCGGCCCTCGCGGACGAGGAGGGGCCCTTCGGCAACCCGTCCTCGGACTCGCTGCGCACCTCGGTCACCGTCGCGACGCGTTCCCTGTGGATGGTGATCTTCGCTCCCGGGAACTTTCCCTCGGGTCGCCTCCTCGAGCACGTCGCGTTCGCGCGCGCCGCGATCGAGAGGCACCTCGGGCCCACCGGCGACGCGGCCGCGACCGGCGGCGCTCTCTTCCCCGGCTAGGTCGCCCGCTTGGACGCCTGCCGTTCCCCGTGCCTTCCGAGGTCGCTCCCGACCTCCGTCGTCCGGCTCGCGCTGCCGGCGATCCTGCTCGCGGCGGCGGTCGCGGCCAGGGCGGACGGCCCGCCGGTCCTGTTTCCCGAGCCGCTGTCCCCGCGAAACGCGAGCTACGGGATCGAGGTGAGCCTCGATCCCGCCGGGCACGTCCTGAGCGGCAAGGAGACGATCCGCTGGAGGAACGCGACCCCCGATCCCGCCCCCGATCTGATGTTCCACCTCTACATGAACGCGTTCGCGAACACCGACACGGTGTTCATGAAAGAGTCGGGGGGACGCCACCGGCAGTTCCGGTTCGACGACGCGCACTGGGGAAACATCGTGGTCTCCTCGCTCCGCCTCGTAGAGGGAGGGCGGGAGATCCCGCTGGAGCAGGAGTTCCCCGGGCGGGACCGCACGGTGATGCGAGCCCGGCTCCCGGCCCCGGTCGCTCCCGGCGGCGAGATCGAGATCCGGACGACGTTCGAGGTCAAGCTCCCGAGGGTCTTCGCGCGCACGGGATGGGCGGGCCGCTTCCACATGGTCGGACAGTGGTTCCCGAAGCTGGGGGTGTGGGAGGAGGGGAGGGGGTGGAACTGCCACCCGTTCCACTACGCCTCCGAGTTCTTCTCGGACTTCGGGACGTACGACGTCGAGATCGACGTGCCCGAGGACCAGATCGTGGGCGCCACCGGGGTCGTCTGGTCGGAGCGGAAAGGGCCTCCCGGCCGCAAGACCGTCTTCTGCCGCGCCGAGGACGTCCACGACTTCGCCTGGACCGCTTCGCCGCGGTTCGTCGAGCGAAAGGACCGATGGGAAGGCGTGGTCCTCCGGGTCCTGATGCAGCCCGAGAACGCCGCCTCGATCCCGCGCTACCTCGAGTCCGCGAAACGCTCGCTCGAGTTCCTCGCGAGGACGCTCGGCCCGTACCCGTACACGGTTCTGACGCTGGTGGATCCTCCGGCCGGGGGCGAAGGGGCCGGCGGGATGGAGTATCCGACGCTGATCACCGGCGAGGCGAGCCCGCTGTTCCCTCGGAGCCTCCGCATTCCCGAGCTCGCCGTCGCGCACGAGATCGCCCACCAGTACTGGTACGGGATGAGCGCGAACAACGAATTCGAGGAAGCCTGGCTCGACGAGGGCATCGCGAGCTATTGCGAGATGCGCATCCTCGACGGGTGGCTGGGTCGGGACCGCTCGATCCTGAGCGGGTTCCTCGGCCTCTCCATCGGGGATCTCGCACTGCAGCGCGCCGCCTACCTGCGGTACGCCGACGCCGCGCCGGTCCTCGGAAAGTCCTGGGAGTATCCGAGCTGGGGAGCGTACGGCGCGATGAGCTACGACAAGCCAGCTCTCGCGCTGAGAACGCTCGAGAACGCGCACGGGACCCCGGCCGCGGACCGCCTCCTCCGCACGTTCTTCGAGCGGGCGCGGTTCCGACACCCGACGAGCATCGATTTCCTCGAGGCCGTCCGCGACGTGCTGGGCGCGCGCGCCGAGGCGCTCGCGCGGACGCTCCTCGAAGGAACGGACACCGTGGATTTCGAGGTTCTCGACGTGCGGAACCGGGAGGGGGAGCCGCTCCGCGGCTACGATCTCTCGAAGTCGCCTCCCACGCTGAGGGCGGCGGCCAAGGGAGGGACGAAGGGGAGCACCTGGGACTCGGAGGTCTGGATCGGGCGCGCCGGACGCCTGACGCTTCCGGTGACCGTCAGAGTGACCTTCGAGGACCGCTCCGTGCGGGACGAGGAATGGGATGGCGCGGGGCCCCCGAAGGTCTTCCGATACGCGGGACGAAAGGTCGCGAAGGTCGCGGTGGACCCCGAGGGGCACGTCGTGCTCGAACGGTTTCGGCTCAACAACGGGTGGCAGGCCGAGGAGGACCCGGCCCCCGCGGCGAAGCTCGTGGCACGCTTCCGATGGATTCTCCAGGCGTTCTTCTCCGCGGTTCTCGCGGCGTTCTGAGGCGGCGCTGGCGTCCCTCGGGCGAGCGCTCGGCGAGGGCTTCAAGGGCGGCCGTGCCCCGCTCGCGGCCGCCGTGTATCTCTACGCGGGGGCGCTCGCGTTCGCGTGGCTGGCCTCCGCCCCCTTCGCGGCGGCGATCCACGGGATGCTGGATGGCCAGCCGGACGCCGGTAGGACGGTCGCCGACGGGGGCCTCGAGGTCCTCGACGAGCTGAGCCGCTCCGGGACGGCGGCCTGGCCCGCGGTGTTCGGGGGAGTGGTGGCGCTCGTGCTGGCGTTCCTCCCGCTCGGCCTCGTCCTTGCCGGGGGCGCCTACGGCCTCGCTGCCGGCCGGGCGGAGCGGCCGTGGAGCACGTTCTGGGTCGCGGGAGTGAAGCGGTTCCCCTCGTTTTTCTGTCGCGCGGCCGTCGCTGCGGCTTACACCGCCGCCGCCGGGATCGTCGCGTGGGGAGCGATCGCGGGAATCTCCGCGGCCTTCAGGGAGCCCTCGGGCCCCGGCGCGTTCTGGACCGGGATCGGTCTCGACGCCGCCGTCGTGGCCTTCGCGGCGCTCCACGTGCGCACGGTTCTCGGATTCGCCTTCGCGCGCGTCACGGCGAAGCCGGACGAGCGGCTGCTTCCGGGCTTCGTCGCGGCGGTTTCGCTCTGCTGGTGCCGTCTTCCCGCAACGCACGCGATCGGCGTCCTGTTCCTCTCGCTCCAAGCCTCATCGGCGCTTCTCGGCCTGGCGCTCGGCCGCACCGCGGGGCAGGGAGGCTGGATCTCCGCGGCGCTCGCGCAGGCCGGTTGGCTCGGCGTCGCGTGGCTCCGGGTCGCGGAGGTGCGGACCCGGGTCGCGTACGCGTCCTCGGCTCCCGGAACCGTCACTCACCGGAGGGAGGCGGGCGGAGAATCGGATACCCTGTCTCACGGAACCGAGGGACCGACATGCGACCCCTGAGCCTGCGGAGGAGGATTCTCATCGGATTCGCGGCGCCCCTCGCCGTCGTGGTCGCGACGTGGGCGGGCCTCTACGGGTCCCTTGTCACCAGCGTCGAGGCGACGCGGACCGTGGCGCGGACCGAGGAGGTGCTCGCGGAGACGACGGTCCTGGTCAAGGCGGCGGTGAACGCCGAGTCGGGCAAGCGCGGCTACCTCCTGACCGGCGACGGCCCGTTCCTCGACGAGTTTCACCAGGGAGTGAGCGAGTTCGGCCCGGCGGCGGCTCGCCTCGAGCATCTCGTCCAGGAGAGCCCCGAGCAGCACCGCCGCGTGCAGGCGATGGCGCGACTGTTCGAGAAGTGGCGGTCCGAGGCCGAGGCGATCCTGAGGGACGAGGCCGACGGCAGCCGGATCACGGACGCCCAGGTCCGTCGGCTGATGTCGTCCGGCGAGGGAACGCGGGTCCTGAACGAGCTGATCTCGGTCTCGTTGGAGTTCGAGGGGGTCGAGAAGGCGTCGATCGAGCAGCTGGTCCGCGGCGCCACGAGGGGGATCCGCATCGGAACGGCCGTGGCGCTGCTCGGTCCGGTCGTCGCCCTCGCGCTGGCCCTCTGGGGGATGCTGACCTCCTCCGTCGGGATCGCGCGCTCCGTGGACGCCATCGGCCGCGCGGCGCAGGGGCTGGCCCGTGGCGATCTCAGCCAGCGCGTCCCCGTGGAGCGAGACGACGAGGTGGGGCGGCTCGCCGGGGCTTTCAACACGATGGCCGACCGCCTGGAGCGCCGATCCCGCGAGCAGGCGCTCCTCCGCGAGATGGGAGACCTGCTGCACTCCTGTCGGACGCTCGGGGAGGCGTTCGAGGTCGCGCCAAGGCTCGTGAAGCGTCTCTTCCCGGGGGGCGGGGCCGTCTTTCTGCTGAGCGCCGATCGGACCGTGCTGGAGCCCGCCGCCGCATGGGGAACGACGTCGGCTCCGGCGGCCGCGGGGACGCTTCTCACGCCGGGAGACTGTTGGGCGCTGCGACGCGGACGGACTCATGTCTCTCGCGCGGAGGGAGCTGCCCCGGCGTGCACGCATCCTCCCGGCTGCTCCGGCGGGGCCACCGCCTGTATTCCCCTCACGGCGCAGGGGGAGACGATGGGCATTCTCACGCTCTCGAGCGGCGAGCACGAGGCGGACTTCGGCCGAGAATCGGGCACCGAGAGCCCGCATGGCCTCGCGGAGATCGTCGCCGAGCGCCTGGCGCTCGCCGTCGCCAACCTCCGCCTCCAGGAGACGCTCCGCGACCGATCGGTGCGGGACCCCTTGACCGGCCTCTTCAACCGCCGGTACATGGAGGAGACGCTCCAGCGGGAGATCCACAGGGCGTCGAGGATGGAAGGGGACCTCTCGCTCGTCATGATCGACGTGGACCATTTCAAGACGACCAACGACCGCTTCGGGCACGAGGCGGGCGACACGCTCCTGCGCGAGTTGGGGGGCTGGCTGGCGTCGCACCTGCGGCAGGGAGACGTGGCGTGCCGGTACGGGGGCGAGGAATTCGTGCTGATCCTGCCCGAGGCCTCGCTGGACGGAACGCGAGCGCGGGCCGAGAGACTGCGGGAGGCGGTCAAGCTCCTCCGCGTCCGGCATCGGGGTCAGGTCCTGGATCCGGTCACGCTCTCGCTGGGCCTGGCGGTGCACCCGCAGCACGGCTCGACGGGCGAGGAGCTGCTGCGCGCCGCGGACGCCGCTCTCTACCGCGCGAAGGCCGAGGGGCGCGACCGCGTGGGAATGCCCACGTAGGTGTACGTCGACCACCTCCGCGTCAGGCGAGCCCCTGCTCGCGGACCGCCTCGGCGAGCGGCCGGACCTGGTCGAGGAGCTCCGGGAGCTGGTCGCCGAGCCTCAGCATGCTCGCCGCGTCGCAGGCCGCCCTGAACGGCTCGGGGTGCGTCTCGATGAACAGCGCGTTCGCCCCAGCCGCCACGCCGGCCCGGGCCAGCACGTGCGCGAACTGCGGCTCGCCCCCGGCGGGGTCGCTGCTCGGCCGCCCGTAGATCCGGATCATGTGGGTCGGGTCCACCACGACGGGGCACCCGAGCTCCTTCATGACCTGCACGCTGCGGACGTCGAACACGAGCCGGTGGTACCCGAAGCAGGTCCCACGGTCGGTGAGCAACACCCGCCGGTTCCCGGTGTAGTGGAGCTTCTCGACGGCGCTCCTCATGTCCTCGGGCGCCAGGAACTGCCCCTTCTTCACGTTCACCGGCTTGCCCGCCTCCCCCACCTTGAGCACCAGGCTCGTCTGCTGGCAGAGGAACGCCGGGATCTGGAGGACGTCGAGTACCTCGGCCGCGGCATCGACGTCGGCCTCGCGGTGCACGTCGGAGAGAACGGGTACGCCGATCTCTCGCCGAATCCGGGAAAGCTGCTCGAGTCCCCTGTCGAGGCCCGGCCCGCCGTAGCCGGTGGGCTTCCCGCGGTTGTCCTTCTCGTAGGACGCCTTGAACACGTACTGGAAGCCGCGTCTCTCGGTCTCCTTCCTGAGCGTCTCGGCGATTTTGAGCGCGAGATCCGCGTCCTCGAGCACGCAGGGGCCGGAGATGAGCGTCAGCGGCCTCCCGTCGCCGACCACGACCTCGCCGATCCGCACCTCGTCCATGGCGGGCTCCTCCGCGCGCCGCCCGGGACCTTCGCCCCGTCGACGCGCCCCCAGCATACCGCGGAAACGGCGGTGGGCCGGCGCTCGTCGGTTTGCGCGGAGCGCGGGGATTGGGACAGACTATGGAGTTTGTTCCCCGGTCTTCGAACGACGGGCCGCGCAGGGAAGCGGGAGAGGAGACTCTTGGGCCGAAGGGAGCCGAAACGCGCGCACCGGCTGCTGCCGCCCGCGGGGGCCGACGCGGCGTTGCTCTCCGCGGACCTGGAACGATGGGCGGGAGAGCGGGTCGCGAGGAGCGGCCGCGAGACCGCGCTCCTCGGCAAGGTCCAGTCCCTCCGCCTCGGGCCCGACGGCAGGTTCCTCGAGGCCCGCGTCCGCGACTCCGGCCCGACGCCGTACCGAGTCGAGGTGGCCGCGACCGGGGGCCTCCTGGTGAGCCGCTGCACTTGCCCGTTCGACTGGGGCCCGGTCTGCAGGCATGCGGTCGCGGCGGTCGAGGCGCTCCGTTTCCCGCGATTCGCCGCCACCGCGCGGTCCAGTGTTCCGCACGGCTCGAAGCGAGGCGGCCGGATCGCGCGCGGTCGCGGCCGGATCGTGACTCCCGCCCCGCTCGCGGCGGGGACGCTCCTGTCCGGAGTGGCGGAATGGGCGCCGACCGCGGAGGAGCGGATCGCGCTGGAGCGGGACGAGGAGGTCGCCGCGCGGAAGAAGCGCGCGCGTCGCGAGCGCGCCCGCGTCCGCCGGATCTCGGGGAAGGGCGGGCCGCCGCGGTTCCTCGTGGCGGGACGCGAGATGGGCGCTCCTTACACCGTGGTGCTTCGAGGCGCGAAAGGAGATCTGCCTTCCTGCACCTGCCCGGACTTCGCCAAGAACGAGCTCGGCGTCTGCAAGCACGCGGAGCGCGCGCGCGGCTGGTTCTCGCGGAAGCGGAAGCGCCTCCCGACGCGGGTGCTCTCCGTCTGGTGGAAGCCGAGGGAGTGGCCGCTCGCGCCCCCCGACCCGCTGCGTGAGGTCCGCGCGGACGTCCCGGCAGGGGCGCTTCCGGAGGAGATCGCCGCGCACTTCGGGGCGGATGGATGGCTCCGCGAGCCGCCGCCCGGGACACCCGCGATGGACTGGGCGCGAGCCGCAGTGGCGGCGGCGCAGGCGGCGGCCGCGGGACGCGGGCTCGTCCTGGACCTCGATCCCGCCGTCCTGGCGCGGATCCGGGAGGCCGCCGAAAGCGAGGGCACCTCGGCGCGGCTCGCCCTGACGGCGCGCGGAGGCGCGACGTGGAGCGAGGTCGTCCCGGCGCTCGGCTTCCGACTCCACGCGTACCAGGAGGACGGGGTCGAGTTCCTCGCGCGGCGGGGGAGGGCGTTTCTCGCCGACGACATGGGGCTCGGAAAGACCGTCCAGGCCGTCGCCGCGGCGCTGCTCCTCCGGAAGGCCGCGGGCGCCGCCCGCGCCCTCGTCGTCTGCCCGGCGTCGCTCAAGCACCAGTGGCAAGGGGAGATCGAGCGGGCCTGCGGGGAGCGCGCCTCGGTCGTGGACGGGAGCCGCGCCTCCCGTCTCGAGACCTATCGCCGATGGGACGGAGGGTTCCAGATCCTCAACTACGAGCTGGTGCTGCGGGACCTCGACGCGATTCGCTCCGCCCGCCCCGAGCTCGTGATCCTGGACGAGGCGCAGCGGATCAAGAACTGGGACACGAAGACGGCGAAGGCGGTGAAGAGGCTCGAGAGCCCCTACGCCTTCATCCTGACCGGGACCCCGCTCGAGAACCGGCTGGTCGAGCTGCATTCCCTGGTGGAGTTCCTTCACCCGCGGGCGCTCGGGCCGCGTTGGAGGCTGATCCCCCTGCACGTGGTGACCGACGCGACCGGGCGGGTGGTGGCGTACGAGGGTCTCGACCTTCTGCGGAGCCGGCTCGCGGGGTTGTTCATCCGCCGCGAGCGCAAGGCGGTGCTCGACCAGCTCCCTCCGCGGATCGACCACACCTTCTGGACGGGGATGACGCCGGCGCAGTGGCGCCCGTACCGGCGGGAGGCGTCGCGCGTCGCGGCGCTCGTGGCGAAGAACCGGCCTCTCCGGCCGAGCGAGGTGCGGGTCCTCCTGCAGGCGCTCACCAGCATGCGGATCCTGTGCAACGCCTTCGGCCAGTACGCGTGGGATCGCACCGCGCGGCGGCTCGCCGCGGGACGGATCGCGACGCGCGACGATCTCAGGGCGCTGCAGTCGCCCAAGCTCGAGGAGTTCGTGCGGGTCCTCGAGGATCTCCTGGACCAGACCGACGCCAAGGTCGTGGTCTTCAGTCAATGGGAGCGGATGCTGCGCCTCGGCCACTTCGTGGTGCGGGAGCTCCTGGAGCGACGGGGAGAGCGCGCGGAGGTATTCCACGGCGGCCTGAACGCCGGGGCGCGGACCCGCGTCCTCGACGCGTTCCGGTCGGAGCACGATCTCCGCGTGCTGTTCTCCACCGATGCCGGAGGCCTCGGCCTGAACCTCCAGGACGCGGCGTCGATCGTCGTGAACCTGGAGGTGCCGTGGAACCCCGCGGTCCTCGAGCAGCGGATCTCCCGCGTGCACCGCCTGGGGCAGCGCGCGAGCGTGCAGGTGCTGCACTTCGTGACCCGGGGAGCCATCGAGGAGCGCGTTCGCCGGGTGATCGAGGGGAAGCGGGCGTTGTTCGAGGGGCTCCTGGTCGAGGAGGCGGACCGGATCGACCTGGACGAAGGGCGACAGGCCTCCTTCCTCGAGCGCGTCAGGAGCCTGACCGAGGACGACGAGCCGCCGCGGCGACGGCCGGCCGTCACTCGTTGACGGGGAAGATCCCGCGATGGAGGCCGGCGAGGAGCGCCGACCGGCCGGAAGCGGCGTAGAGCGCGGCGGGCCGCGTCGCTACCAGATCTCGAACTCCTGGACGAGGCGGACGCCGAAGCGCCGAAACACCTCGCTCTCGACGCGCTCGACCAGGGCGAGCGCGTCGGCGGACGTCCCGCGCCCGAGATTCACGATGAAGTTCGCGTGCTTCGGGGATACCGCAAGGTCACCGATGCGGAGCCCCTTGAGGCCGGCCCGCTCGACGAGCCGTCCGGCGAAGTCCCCTCCGGGCTTGAGGAACACGGAGCCGCACGATGGGAGATCCGTCGGCTGGCTCTCTCGCCGCGCGGCGGCGTAGGACGCAAGGCGCTCCCGGATCGCCACGGGCTCGTCGGGGGTGAGGGCGAGGGTCGCGGAGAGGACGATTCCTCTTCTCCCGCGAAGAGAGCTGGTCCGGTAGCCGAAGGCGCACGCGTCGCGGGGCACGGTCTCCGCCGTGCCGCCGGGCAGGAGGAACTCGACCTCCAGGACGACCTTCCCGATCTCGTGCTCGTGCCACCCCGCGTTCATGATCACGGCGCCGCCGACCGTGCCAGGAATCCCGGCGCCGAACTCGAGTCCCGAGAGTCCTTTCGAGGCGGCCAGGTTCGCCACGGCGGGAAGCGGCGCGCCGGCGCCCGCCAGGATGCGCAGACCGTCCACCCGGGTCCCTCCCAGAGCCCGGCGCAGGCGGAGGACGAGGCCCCGGACCCCCTCGTCCCGGACGAGGAGATTCGAGCCGTTCCCGAGCACCCGCCACGGGACGCCCAGGGAGTCCGCCCAGCGGAGCGCGAGCGCGAGGTCGTCGCGATCGGCCGGCGTCGCCAGGACCTCCGCCGGCCCGCCGATCCGCCACGTCGTGTACGGGGCGAGGGGCTCCTCGACGAGGACGTCGCCGCGGAAGCCCGCGACGCGGAGCGGAAGCGCGGGGTCGGCACGCACGCGAGGATCGTAGCAGAACCTCCGGCGCGGGAGGTGCTACGCGGCCGGCGGGAACTCCGTCCGACCCGGGCTGTCCAACCCGGGGGCAGGGAGACTTCCTCGGAAGACCATGGCATGCTCGTGACGATGGCGCAGCGGAAGACGGCGGCCCCCGAAGAGGCGGAGCCCGATCTGGTAGGCCGGGCCAGGCGCGGCGACCGGGGCGCGTTCGAGCGGCTCGTCTCGGAGCACCTCTCGCACGTGTGGCGCGTGGTCTGGCGGATCGTCCGCCACGACGCCGACGCGGAAGACGTGGTCCAGGAAGTCTTCCTCGCGGCCTGGCAGGGGCTCCCCGGCTACCGCGAAGCGTGCGCGTTCTCGACCTGGCTCCACCGGATCGCGGTGACGCGCGCCCTGAACCACGTCGACCGCTCCGCCGAGAAGCTCCGGCGTGCGTCGTGGCCGATCGATGTTCCTCCGGCCGGCGACCCTGACGGCGAGCCGCCGCTCGCGCGCCTTGCCGACGCCGGCCCCTCGCCGCTCGAGGCGCTCGAGGCGCGCGAGCTGCTTCGCAGGCTGGCGGACTGCGTGTCGCGCCTCCCGGCGGCCTGGCGCACCGTGGTGGCGCTCCGGGACGGGGAATCGCTCGCATACGAGGAGATCGCGAGGATCCTCGACGTCGCCCTCGGCACGGTCCGTTCGCGGCTCGCCCGCGCCCGCATCGCGCTGAAGGAGTGCATGGAGGGTGCGGCACCATGAGCGCCCGCGACCCGGGCCATCCGCACGAGCGGATCTCCGCCTTGCTCGACGGGGAGCTCGATCCGGCCCATCGCGCCGAGGTCGAGGCCCACCTCGGCGAGTGCCCCGCATGCCGCGCCTTCCTCGAGGGGCTGCGGGCGGTCTCCCGCGCGGCCGCCGAGGAAGACACGCCGCCCGTACCGGCAGGCCTCGAAGATCGAATCGGCTGGCGGCTCCGGTCCGGGAGGATGGAGACCGCCGTCCGTCGGGCACGGCCGTGGTGGCGCTCCCCGGTCCCGCTCACGGCCGCGGCGACCATCGCCACCTTCGGCATCCTGTTCGGCGTGTGGCGCCTCGAGCGGGGCGAGCCCGGGGTCCCGGAGCTGCCGGTCCGGGCGCAACGGGGCGTCTCCCGGGAGAAGGACGAGGCTTCCGCCAGCCGCGCCGTCCCGCCGCCCGTCGGCGCACCGGCGCCGACCCCGAGCGTGCCCGCATCGCCTCCGCCGCCCCGGCCCGAGCGTGCGAAGAAGGAGAAGGCCCCTCCTCCAGGTGCTCCTCGAGAAGCGCCGAAGAAGCGTGACGAGTCGCGGTTCGCGCCGGCCCCGCCTTCTCGAGCGGAGGAGTCGGAGCCGCGCGTAATCGGCGGGGTCGTTGGTGGAGTGGTCGGCGGAGTGATGGGCGGGTATATGGGCGAGGCCGCAAGCGACGAGGCGACTCGGACGGCCGAGGCGCCGGCGGCCCCCACCGAGGCGCGGCAGGCTGCCCCGGCCGCCGCCAAATTGAGGAACGTCGCGCAAGAAGGGCAGGCCGGATGCGCGAACCCTTGGATGGCGTCCCCCCCGCCCGGCTGGTCGCTAAGGAGCGCCGATCCGGCCGCCGCCGGGGCGGGCCTCGTGCGGCTCGCGGCGCGGCTCGGCGGGCGCGGGGACATCGACGGATCTCAGGCGGGCACGTGGCATCTCGAAGTGCCGCGCGAGCGCTGGCCGGAATTCGCCGCGGCGCTCCGTGACGTCGGCGTCGCCGAGGCCGACCCGCTCCTCGCAGTCCCAACGACCGCCGTCTGCGCGGAGGTCCGCGTCACGATCGTTCCCTGAAGGCCCGCCGGTCCGCGCCGAGCCGTCACATCGTGATCTCGGGGCCCGCTCCCTCCTCGGCCCTCGCCCGACGGGCGTCCCACAGCAGGAACGCGCCGAGGAGCAGGAACACGGCGAGTCCGGCCCAGTTCTTGCCCGTCTCGCCATAATCGAGGGCGCGCGCGAGATCCTTCACCCACGTGAAGTCGAAGAACTTGGCCAGCGCGTCGAAGACCCCCGCGATCGCCCCGCCGGCGATGAACCCCGACGCGATGAGGGTCCCGCGGTTCCCCCGGGCGCGGTCGAGCGCAGGGTCGCCGGAGCGCCGCTTCACGAGCCAGCCGAAAAGCGCGCCGGCCAGGATCGGCGTGTTCAGCTCGAGGGGCAGGTACATCCCGAGGGCGAATGCCAGGGGGGAGATCCCGACCATCATCACGACGACGGCGATCACCGCGCCGAGGCCGTAGAGGAACCACGGCGCCTGCCCCGACTGCATCGTCGATTGGATGACCGCGGCCATGGCATTGGCCTGAGGCGCGGCCACCGGCGAAGCGTGCGTGGAGTCGATGGCGTACCCGTAGGTGTGGGCGAACAGCATGATGACCCCGGTCACCGTGGCCGAGGCCAGGACGGACCCGCCGATGAGTGCCCACTGGATCCGGCGCGGCGTGCCCCCCAGCCAGTAGCCGACCTTGAGCAGCGTGACCATGGAGCCGGTCATGGAAAGCGCCGTGCAGACGATGCCCCCGATCAGGAGCACGCTGAGTGCTCCCTGCGGTCCCTTGAGCCCGAGCCGCGGGAGGAGCACCGCGGAGATGATCAAGGTCGTGAGCGTCATCCCGGAGATCGGGGTCGTGCTGATCAGCGCCACGGCCCACGCCGACACCGGCGCGAACAGGAACGAGATCACGAGGGTGAGCCCGAGCGCGCCCAGGGAGGCCGAGGTGGCGGATTCCATCCCGGCGAGCACGACGAACCGGAAGTAGAGCCCCATGACCACCGCCAGCAGGATCGTGGCCGCGACGACCCGGCCCATCGGGATGTCCTGCTCGGTGCGAGGCGCCGCCGTCCCGGCGGCGCCGGGCTGCCTCAGGCGAGAGAGCTCGGCGAACACCTTCCCGATCGCCTGGCCGATCACCGGCGACATCTTGAGGATCGACAGGATCCCCGCCGAGAAGATCCCGCCGATCCCGATGTACCGGACGTAGTTCGAGAAGATCGCCTGGTAATCCATGCCGACGATCGAAGGCGTGCCGGGGAAGAGCACGCCGCCGGGAACCAGAGGCCCGAGCCGGGCGAGGAGCGGGACGAACACGAAGTACGACAGGAACGACCCGGCGCAGATGATGGACGCGTAGTTCACGCCGATGATGTACCCGAGGCCCAGCACCGCCGCGGACGTGTTCAGCGTGAAGACCGCCTTGACCTCGTCGGTGAGGTAGCGGAGGCGCGGCACCAGCGCCGTGGTGAACGTATCGCTCCAGGTCCGGAACGCGAGGGCCAGGAAGTCCAGGAGCATCCCGAGCCCCATCGCGTACAGCAGGACCGCCGCCTGCTTCCCGCCGCGCTCCCCGGTCACCAGGATCTCCGCCGTCGCCGTCCCCTCGGGGAACGGCAGCTTTCCGTGCATGTCCGCGACGAAGTAGCGGCGGAACGGGATCAGGAACAGCACGCCGAGCACCGCGCCGAACAGCGGCACCAGGAAGATCTGGCCGAATCCCGCCAGCGAGTCGAGCTTCAGGATGTAGATCGCGGGCATGGTGAACACCGACCCCCCGACCACGATCCCCGCGGTGGCCCCGAAAGCGATGACGTTCACGTTCTCGAGCAGCGTGGACTTCCGGGCCAGCAGGGCCGAGAGCCCGATCGCGAGGATCGCGATGGGGATCGCGGACTCGATCCCCTGGCCGAGCTTCAAGGCGATGTACGCCGCCGCCGCCGAGAAGAGCACCGTCATGGCGAGCCCGAACCCGATCGACCGGAGGGTGACTTCCGGCACGGAGCTCGTCGGGGAGATCACGGGACGGTAGGTTTCGCCGGGCTCGAGCTCGCGGTAGGCGTTCTCCGGCAGGGAGGCGGGGGCGGGAGGCGTCGAGGGGTCCACGCGCGTCCTCCTCCGGTCCGCGGCGCGGCGGACCGAGCGGCCATTCTAAGACTTAGTCCACGCGGAGAACGATCTTGCCGAAGTTCTCGTTCGCTTCCATCGCGGCGTGCGCGGCGGCCGCCGACTCGAGCGGCAGCACGCGGTCCACCACCGGCCGGATTCGCCCGGCGGCCAGGAGCGGCAGCATCCGGCGCTCGAAGCCGCGCGCCAGGGCGATCTTCTCCTCGATGGGCCGGCTTCTAAGCACGGTCCCGATCACCGTGAGTCGCTTCCGCATGAGGAGGGACAGGTCCACGTCGACGCGGCTCCCGCTGACGGTCCCCACCAGCACGAGGCGCCCTCCCGTGCCGAGGACTTCGAGGTTGACCGACCACGAGTCCGCGCCGAGGAAGTCCACGACCAGGTCCACCGCCCCTCCCGCCGCGGCGCGGATCGACTCCGCGAGGCCCGGTGCCGAAGGATCCAGGACGCGCTCGACCCCCAGCTCCTCGAGACGGCGGCGCTTGCCCGGGGAGCGCGACAGGCCGATCGCACGCGCTCCGGAAACCCGCGCGATCTGCGCCGCCGCGGTGCCGACGCCCGACGCGGCCGCGTGCAGGAGCACCGTCTCTCCCGGAGACAGCCTGCCCCGCTCGAACAGGGCGTCGAACGCGGTCATGAAGGCCTCGGGGACCGCTGCCGCCTCCTCCCATCCCAGCGATGGCGGCACACGGATGCACAACCGCTCGTGGAGAGTCACCTTGCCGGCGTAACCGCCTCCTCCCAGGAGGCCCATGACACGGTCTCCGGGGCGGAGGTCCGCGACGCGCTCGCCGCAGGCCTCCACCTCACCGGCGAACTCGAGCCCCGGGATGTCGGGAGGCGCGCCCGGAGGCGCGGGGTAGCGCCCCCGCCGCTGCAGGAGATCGGCCCGATTGAGGGCCGTGGCGCGGACCGCCACGCGCACCTCCTCGGGACCGAACGCCGGGTCCTCCAGCTCACGCACCTCGAGGACCTCGGGGCCCCCGAAGCGCGACACGACGACGGCCTTCACGTCGTGGCGCCGCGGGGGACCGCCGCAGGCCTGCGGACCGCCTCGAGGAGGATCAGGGCGCGCGACGACGATCGCAGGGTCGTCCTGTCCCGCACCTCGAAGCCCGCGGCGGCCAGAGCGTTCCGGAGATCGGACGCGCGACGATAGCCGAAGCGATGGTGCGGCCTCCCCGGCAGGAGCGCCGACAGGAAATCGAGCACCGCCGTCCAACCGAAGCGCGCCCCCGCCGCGGCGTCCACCTCGCGCACCAGTAAGGTCGCCCCGGGCGGAAGCGCGCGGCCCAGCCGGCGCAGCAGCGCGTCCTGCGACGGCGGCGGCAGATAGCGCAAGACATCCACCAGAAGGACGAGGTCCGCGGAGGGAGGGTCGAAGTCGCGCAGGTCGGTTGAGGCGAACGACGCGCCGGGGACGTCGTGCAGCGCCTCGCGGGCGGCACGGACGTGGCGCTCGGACACGTCCACGCCGAGGTAGGAGCGGTCGGCGGCGAGGCCGCCGGGAGCCGAGGCCGCCAGGGCGGCCGCGACGCCACGGCCGCAGCCGAGGTCGAGGATCCGCCGCGCCCCGGTGAACGCGGGATCCTCGAGGAGGTGAGGGAGGATCGGATCGTGCACGAGGGCATACCTCGCCGCCTCCGCGTCCCGGACGGACACGTCGAGGTAGCGGCGAACGATCGTGTCCACCAGATCCTGGTAGGCGGCCGGCAGGCGTCCCGCACGGGCGATCAGCCAGGCCGTGACGCCGAGCAGCACCGCGAGGCTCGTCCCCAGAATCAGGCTGCCCACGAAGAAGTCCCGGAAGAGACCCGCGATCCCCTCCTCGACCACCTCGTCCATCGTCAGACCCAGCCAGGCGCCCAGGAGGACGCGGTGCCCGACCTGGACCTCCGCGAAGATCAGCGGCGGGGCGGTGAGCGGATTCGCCAGGTTCGTCGCCGCGTAGACCAGAACCCGGTTCAAACGGAGCACGGTGGCGAGCAGCAGCGCGATCGCCAGATGGAGCCCCCAGAACGGAGAGCAGCCTACGAAAACACCCACGGCGACCCCCGCGGCCACCTTGCCCGGGGTGGTGTGCTCCGTCCTGAGCGTCATGTAAAGCCGGCGAAGCCAGCTGGCCTTCCTCCGGACGGGCACCTCGGGGTCCGGTTTCCCGGGACGGGGATCCTCCGGAAGTCCGGCGAGCGTTCCTGTCACGGCGAGCGCCCCTCCTGGAAACATCCCGTAGCGTACCACCAGGAGCCGGAAGCCCATTTGTGGCAGAATAGCGAGGTTCAATCGAGCATCCCGTCCTGAGCCCTTCCCGGGAACCGCATGGCGGCCCGGAACGACCCATGGCGACCGGATGCGGCGACGCGTCGAGAGGTATGCCGTGAGCGATGATTCGACCTTCACCCCAGACCCCGAAACCGACTCGTCCGAATCCCCGACTCCGCGGCCCGAAACCGTAGGAGTGCCCGAGGCCGAAGCGGAATCCGGTCCCGAGCCCGAGGCCGGCGCCGATCCGCCGGTCCATGAGGCCATCCCGCCGGCGGACGCGGAATCCCAGGCCGTTTCCGGCGCGCACCCGGCGCTGGCGAGGCCGCCGCGGCGAAAGCCGCGCGACCCCGCGGTGGCGAGGGCGTTCCGCGCGGGCTTCCCGGTGGACGGCAAGGTCGAGAAGGTGATCAAGGGCGGGTACGAGGTCCAGGTCGGAAAGTGCCGCGGTTTCTGCCCGCACTCCCAGATCGACCTTCACCGCGTCGATACGCCGGAAGAGCACGTCGGCAAGACGTACAAGTTCAGTATCCTCCAGATGCGCCACGGCGGGGACGACGTGGTGGTGTCCCGCCGCGCCCTCCTCGAGGCGGACCGGGTCGACGAGGCGAAGGCGGTCCGGGCGACCCTCATCGAGGGCACGGTCATGCAGGGGCGCGTCGCGCGCCTCGCCGACTTCGGCGCGTTCGTGGATCTCGGCGCCGGCGTCACCGGCCTCGTGCACGTCTCGGAGATCGGAGCCGCGCGCGTCGCGAAGGCGGGGGACGCCCTCCAAGTGGGCGAGCGCGTCTCGGTCCGCGTCCTCAAGCTCGACGGCGAGACCGGGCGGATCTCGCTCAGCGTGCGCCAGGCGCAGGACGACCCGTGGAAGGGGGTCGCCGAGCGCTTCAAGGCCGGTCAAGTGGTCCCGGGCACCGTGACCCGCCTCGCGGACTTCGGCGCGTTCATCGAGATGGCGGCCGGGGTCGAGGCGCTCGCCTCGGCGAGGGAGTTCCCGCCGTCTGCCGCGGGGTGGGACGAAGGGATCGAGCCCGGCAAGACGCTCGACTGGCTCGTGCTCGCCGTGGACGCCGAGCGTCGGCGGATAAGCCTGGCGCCGGTCCCCGCCCAGGGAACCCCGGCCGGGCCGGTTCACCTGGAGCCCGGGGAGAAGCTCCGCGGGAAAGTCCAGAAGGTCGAGAAGTTCGGCGTCTTTGTCTGGCTTGGGCCCGGGCAGGTGGGCTTGGTCCCCAACGCGTGGACCGGGACCTCCCGCGGGACCGACCTCGTCCGTCATTTCCCCGCCGGCAAGGAGGTGGAGGTCACGCTCGTCGAGGTCGGGGACGGCGGCCGCCGGATCCGGCTGACGATGGACGAGGCCGCGACCGCCGCCTCGGAGGACCCGGCGTCGCGCCGCGGCCACGCTCCTCCGGCGAGGCCGGACCCGAGGACGTCTGCCGGCCCAAGGGAGCGGCGCGAGCGGCAGGAAGAGCCCCCCGCGCAGCCCACCGGCTCGTTCGGGACCAGCCTCGGCGACGCCCTCAAGAGCGCGCTTGAGAGGAACCGCGGCCGCGAATCCTGATCCGGATCCGGCTCATCCCCCGCCTCGAGGAGGTGACGGATCCCATCGTGCGGTTCTCCGCCGCGGGGACCCGAGCTTGCATCGAGGGACGCCGGCGCGGGAAGGCCCGCTCACGGTTTCCCGCCAGGACGCGATGACATCCGCAAGGATCGGAGACGCAAGCATGCGATCTTACCTCGGAGCGCTCGCAGTGACGGCGACCGTTCTCCTTCTCGCCGGCTGCGTCCCAACCATGTCCGAGATCCGCACGGGGCCCGGGACGTCGCCCTCGCCCGGCGAGGTCTGGACGCCGCCTCCGGGCACGAGGATGCCTCCCGTGGCTGCGGCCCCGGAGGCGAAGATCCCGCCCGAGCTCCTCGAGGAGGCCAAGAGCTGGTCGCTCGGCCATCTCCTGGACCTGGCGCTCAGGAACAGCCCCTTGACCCGGGCGGCGTGGGCGTCCGCGCGCTCGGCCGCCGCGGCGCTGGGCAGCGAGCGCGGGTCCTACTACCCGAGCGTCGAGCTCGACGCGAGCGCGAGCCGCGCAAGGGGCTCCGCCGCCGGAGGGAAGATCACTTTCCAGCAGACCAGCTACGGGCCCACGCTGAGCATCGACTACCTCGTGTTCGACCTCGGGGGGAGAAGCGCCGCGGTGGAGGAGGCGCGCCAGGCCCTGATCGCCGCGGACTGGTACCACAACGCGGCGATCCAGGACGTCGTGCTCGGCGTCGAGCAGACCTACTACCAGTACGTGGAGGCCAAGGCCCTCCTGGACGCGCGGCAGGCGGACCTGAAGGAGGCCCGGACGAACCTCGACGCCGCCGAGCAGCGGCACGATGCCGGGGTCGCGACCATAGCGGACATCCTGCAGGCGAGGACCGCGCTGTCCCAGGCGGAGCTGGCGATGGAGACCGTGGAGGGGCAGATCCAGACGATGAAGGGCGCCCTCGCGACCGCCGTTGGCATCCCCGCGAACACCCCGTTCGACGTGGAGGCCCCCGTCAACGATCTTCCCTTGGAGCAGGTCTCGAACGACGTGGACGCGATCATCCGGGAAGCGCAGGCGAGTCGGCCGGACCTCGCCGCCGCGCGCTCCCTCGCCGCGAAGGCAGCGAGCCACGTGGACAAGGTCCGGTCGGAGGGGCGGCCGTCCCTCGGCTTCAGCGGCCAGCTCGGGCGCGTCTGGTACGGCAGCGGCGACGTGTCCCAGGACACGTATGCCGCATCGCTGCTCCTCCGGATCCCGATCTTCACCGGCTTTTCCCATCGATACGACGTTCTCGGGGCCCGGGCCGACGCGGAGCGGGCCCAGGCCCAGCTCGAGTCGCTCCAGCAGCAGGCCGTCTACCAGGTGTGGAGCAGCTACTACGGCTTCGAGACCGCCGTCCAGAGAGTCAAGACCACC
>JBGQAU010000038.1:0-25930 GCA_041494445.1 Acidobacteriota bacterium
CAGGAGTCCGCGCAGGCCGCCTCGGACGTAGTGCCGGAACGCGATCTTGCCGCGCCGTCCGGCGAGCACCTCTCGCAGGACCCACGCGTCGAACCCGATCCCCGCCATGAGCAGGAAGAGCGTCTCCCCCGCCCGCCCCGGCCGCATCGCGAGCCTCCGGCCGCCGAGGACGGCCACCTCCGCCGCACGTGCCGGATCGAGAGGGATGCCGAGCACCCGCGCCAGCAGGTTCATGGTTCCGGCAGGGACGACCCCGAGGACCACCGCCGTCCCGGCCGCTCCGTTCGCGGCCTCGTGAGCGGTCCCGTCGCCTCCGACCGCGAGCACCGTGTCGAATCCCCCGGCGCGCGCCGCCGCCGCCAGGATTCGCGCTTCCCCCGGCCCCCGCGTCCGGACCAGGTCGCACCGGCATCCCGCCCGGCAAACCACCCTCGCCGCGGTCTCCCCGGCGTCCCGCCCGCGTCTCACCCCCGCGGCGGGGTTCGCCACGACCAGGACGTGCCGGGCCGAGGGAGGCATCAACGGGCGTCGTGGACGATCCGGCCGCTCACCACGGTCATCACCGCCGCCCCGCGCAGCCTCCACCCCGCGAACGGGGTGTTGCGGCTCTTCGAGAGGAACTTCGAAGGGTCCACGACTCCCTGCCGGTTGAGGTCGAGCACCGTCACGTCGGCCTCGGCGCCCGGCCGCAGCGTGCCGCGGTCGAGCCTGAGGATCCTCGCGGGTCCGGAGGTGAACAGCTCCACCAGCCGCCGAAGCGCGATCACGCCACCGTGCACGAGCCGGTCGAGGCAGAGCGGGACCGCGGTCTCGAGCCCCACGATGCCGAACGGGGCGCGGGAAAACTCCACGGCCTTCTCGTCGACGTGGTGCGGCGCGTGGTCGGTCGCGATCGCGTCCACGGTCCCGTCGGAGAGCGCCCGCAGCAGCGCCTTCCGGTCCGTCTCGCTCCGGAGCGGCGGGCTCATCTTCGCGTTCGTGTCGTAATCCGCCACCGCCGCATCGGTCAGGACCAGGTGGTGAGGTGTGACCTCGCAGGAGGCGGCGATCTTCCACTTCTTCGCCCGGCGCACGAACTCGGCGCCGCGCGCGGTGGTCAGGTGCGCGATGTGGACGTGGCCCCCGGTGTACTCCGCCAGCAGGAGGTCACGCTGCACCATCAGGTCCTCGGCGACCCCCGGCCAGCCGCGCAGGCCCAGGCGGGTCGACACTTCCCCCTCGTGGACGACGCCCCCCGCTACGAGACTCGAGTCCTCGCAGTGGTCGATGATCGGCACGTCGAAGATCCGGGAGTACTCCAGGGCCCGGCGCATCAGGAGACTCGACGCGATGGGGCGGCCGTCGTCGGAGAAGGCCCGGGCTCCCGCGGCCACCATGTCCCCCATCTCCGCCAGCTCCTCGCCTTTCTGCTCCTTGGTCACGCATCCGATCGGGTAGACCCGGGCCGCCGCACCCGCCGACGCCTGCGCGAGGATGAACTCGGTCACCGACCGGCTGTCGTTGGTCGGTACGGTGTTCGGCATGCAGGCGACGCCGGTGAACCCGCCGGCCGCGGCCGCGGCGGTCCCGCTGGCCACGGTCTCCTTCCACTCCTGCCCCGGCTCGCGCAGGTGGACGTGGAGGTCGATGAAGCCCGGGCAGACCACGAGTCCCGCGAGATCGAGCACCTCCGCCCCTCGCGCCGCGATCTTCGGCTCGATCCGGGCGATCTTGCCGTCCTCCACCAGCACGTCCAGCGCGTCGTCCACCCCGGCGGCGGGGTCCACGACCCGCCCGTTCCTAAGCAGCAGCTTCACGCTCGGTCCCTCCCGCCAGCAGGTAGAGCACCGCCATCCGGACGGCCACGCCGTTCGTGACCTGCTCCAGGATGACCGACGCGCTTCCGTCCGCGACCTCGCCCATGATCTCGACGCCGCGGTTGATCGGACCGGGGTGCATCACGATGGCGTCGGCCGCGGCCCGCCGGAGGCGCGCCTCGTCGAGGCCGTAAAGTCGAGCGTACTCGCGCAGCGTCGGAAAGAAGCCGCCCCGCATCCGCTCGAGCTGGATGCGGAGCATCATGATCACGTCCACGCCTTCCACGGCCTCGTCCATCCGATGCGTGAGGGAGCAGCCCAACCGCTCCGCGTCGCGGGGAATCAGCGTCGGAGGCCCGCACACGGTGACGTCGGCACCCATCCGCGTGAGCAGCAGGACGTTGGAGCGCGCCACGCGGCTGTGCAGGATGTCCCCGACGATCGCGACCCTTAGCCCCTTGAGGCGGCGCTTCCGCTGGCGGATCGTGAGCGCGTCGAGCAACGCCTGCGTGGGGTGCTCGTGGGAGCCGTCCCCCGCGTTGACGATGGCCGAGCGGCAGTACTTCGCGAGAAAGTGCGGCGCGCCCGGCTCGGAGTGCCGGATCACGATGAAGTCCGGGGCCATCGCCTCGAGGTTCTTGGCGGTGTCGAGGAGCGTCTCCCCCTTCACGAGGCTGGAGGTCGACGTCGAGAAGTTCAGCAGGTCCGCCGAGAGACGCTTCTCGGCCAGCTCGAACGACGATCGGGTGCGCGTCGAGGGCTCCACGAAGAAGTTCACCACCGTCTTGCCGCGAAGCGTCGGGACCTTCTTGATCTCGCGGGTCGATATCTCGGCGAAGCTCTCCGCCGCGTCGAGGATCGTCGTGATCTCCGACGGCTCGAGGGTCTCGATGCCGAGAAGGTGTCGACTCACGAGCTTCATCGCTTTCTCCCGCGCGCGGGCGCGGCGGGCCGCTCACCCGCCTTCAGGATGACCACCTCGTCCGAGCCGTCGGTTTCCTTGAGTCTCACCTCCACCTGCTCGGTTCGGGACGTGGGCAGGTTCTTCCCGACGAAGTCCGCGCGGATCGGCAGCTCCCGGTGGCCGCGGTCCACCAGGACCGCGAGCTGGATGTGGCGCGGGCGCCCGAGGTCCACGAGGCCGTCCAGCGCCGCCCTTATGGTCCGCCCGGTATAGAGCACGTCGTCCACCAGGACGATCCGCGCCCCTCGCACGTCGAATGGAATGTCGGTCTTGCGAAGCACCGGGCGATCGGCGATGTCCCCCAGGTCGTCGCGGTACAGGTTGATGTCGAGAATCCCGACGGGAGGCGGGCTCCCCCCGAGGCCCGACAGCTTCATCGCGAGGCGGCGTGCCAGCGGGACACCCCGGGTCTGGATCCCGACCAGGCGAAGGTCGTCGAGCGTCTTGTTCTTCTCGAGGATCTCGTGCGCGATCCGGCTCAGGGCGCGATCCACGGCGGCGGCGTCCATCACCCGGACGCGTACGGATGGCGGCATCGGGCCTCTCCTTGCGGCCTCGCGGGGCCGGCTTAAAGAAGGTTCTCGGGGCGCGTCATCGTAGCGGCCGGAGTCGGGAGGTGTCAAGGAGGGACGGCGCGCGGACGTTGACCGCCCCGGCGTGTTTGTCTATGCTTCGCGTTTCACGAGGAACACCGGATGCCCCAGGACCTGCCCGCGGCCGTCGCTCGCAACCTCGACCTCGGCCACGGCCACTTCCTGCTGGAGTTCTTCGCGCCCCAGGCCGCCGCGGAGATGGTCCCGGGCCAGTTCTTCATGATCGGTATCCCCGGCGCCGAGGTGCTTCTTCGCCGACCGTTCAGCGTCTGCGGCCTTCCCGGCACCTTCGCCGACGCGCCTGAAGGGTCGGTCCAGGTGCTCTACAAGGTCGTCGGCCGCGGCACCGCCCTGCTGTCTTCCTTGAGGCCCGGCGCGCCACTCACGGCCCTCGGACCCCTTGGCCGCGGCTTCGACCTCGAAGTGGCTTCCGGCGTGCGGCCGCTGCTCGTGGCGGGAGGGATAGGCTCGGCGCCGTTCCCGGCGCTGGCGGCGGGGCTCGCGGCTCGCGGGACCCGACCCGCGTTGGTCTACGGGGCTCGGAGCGCGGGCGACCTCCCTCTGCTCGACTGGTTCAGGGAGCGATGCGACGCGGTGACGGTGGCGACCGAGGATGGATCGCTGGGCCGCCGCGGCCTCGTGACCGAGCCGCTCGAGGACCTGCTCGCCGGCGCCGGAGCGACCCGGATCTACGGCTGCGGCCCGAGCCCCATGCTCCGGGCGGTGGCGGCGATCGCACGATCGCGCGGCATCCCCTGCGAGGTGTCCCTCGAGGCGCACATGGCCTGCGGCTTCGGGGTGTGCCTGGGCTGCGTCGTCGCCACCCACGCCGGGGGCGGCGGAAAGCCCGTCTACGAGCGGGTGTGCGTCGAGGGACCCGTCATGCCCGCCGAGAGGATCGCGTGGTGACCCCGGACCTTTCGGTCGCCGTCGGCCCACTCCGCCTCAAGAACCCCGTGCTCACCGCGTCGGGGACCTTCGGTTACGGCCTCGAGTTCCTCCCGTTCCTCGATCTCGCGGACCTCGGCGGCATCGTCGTGAAGGGGCTCTCCCCGAGGCCGCGCCGAGGCAACCCTCCGGAGCGCATCGTCGAGACCCCCGCGGGGATGCTGAACGCCATCGGCCTCCAGAACGTCGGCGTGGACGCGTTCGTCGCGGAGAAGCTTCCCGCGCTCAGGAAGCACGACGTCGCGGTGGTCGCCAACGTTTTCGGCGAGACCGTCGCCGAGTACGTGGAGGTCTGCGAGAAGCTCGACTCGGCGGCGGGGCTCTCGGCCATCGAGCTCAACGTCTCGTGCCCCAACGTCGAATCGGGCGGGATGGCCTTCGGGAGCGATCCCGCGGCCCTCGCCCGCGTGACCCGCGCCTGCCGCGACGCGACGCGGCTTCCGCTGATCGTCAAGCTTTCTCCCAACGTCACCGACATCCGGGAGACCGCGCGCGTCGCCGAGGCCGAGGGTTCCGACGCGGTCTCGCTGGTCAACACGTACGTCGGGATGGCGGTGGACGTGGATCGGCGGCGTCCGGTGCTCGCGAACGTCTCCGGCGGGCTTTCCGGACCGGCGATCAGGCCGCTGGCGGTCTGGGCGACCTGGCAGGTCTCCCGCGCGGTCAAGATCCCGGTGATCGGCATGGGCGGGATCATGGCCGCGCGCGACGCGCTGGAGTTCATCCTCGCCGGGGCCACCGCCGTCCAGGTGGGGACGGCCAACTTCATCCACCCCGACGCGGCGGTGGGGGTGGCGCGCGGTCTCGCGGCCTACCTCTCCGAGCACGGCATCGGCACGGTCCGGGAACTCGTGGGGACCCTCAGGACTGGACGGGAGGCCGAGCGATGAAACCGCACGAGAGGATCTTCGTCGCGCTCGATACGCCGGACCGCGACCGCGCCCTCGTCCTCGCCCGGGCGCTCGCCGGGCGCGTCGGCGGGTTCAAGATCGGCCTCGAGGCGTTCGCCGCCTGCGGCCCCTCCCTCGTCGGAGAGGTCCTCGACGCGGGCCTCCCGGTGTTCCTCGACCTCAAGCTGCACGACATCCCGAACACCGTGGCCGGCGCCGCAGCGGCCTCGTCGCGCCTCGGAGTCTCCTTCCTCACCGTTCACGCCCTGGGCGGCGCGGCGATGATCCGCGCCGCCGTCGACGCTTCCCGCGACGCCGCCGCCTCGGCGGGACTCGCGCAGCCCACGATCCTCGCGGTCACGATCCTCACGAGCCACGACGAAAGGGACCTCGAGGCCGTCGGGATCGCCGGACCCGCGTCCGACGCGGTCCTGAGGCTCGCGGCGCTGGCCCGGGACGCCGGAGCCGGCGGCGCGGTCTGCTCGCCGCTGGAGGTCGCCTCGGTGCGCGGCGTGTTTCCGTCCGCGACGCTCGTGGTCCCCGGGATTCGACCCTCGGGAGCCTCCGCGGACGATCAGGCGCGCACCGCGACCCCGGGCGCGGCGGTGACCGCCGGCGCCGACCGGATCGTCGTCGGCAGACCGATCACGCGCGCGCCGGACCCGGCGACCGTCGCGGAGGCGATCGCGAGGGAGATCGAGACGGGAGGGCCGCAATGACCGGCTACTTCTGCCCGACGTGCCGCGCCCGCCACGCCGTCACCCCGGAGCGGTTCCGCTGCGATTGTGGCGCCCCGCTCGCCCTCGATTTCGAGAGCGCCCCGGTCGATCGCGAGGCGCTCTGCCGCCGCCCGCTCACCATCTGGCGCTACCGCGAAGCCCTGCCGCTCGCGGAGGAGCTGACGCCCGTCACTCTCGGCGAAGGGGTCGCGCCGGTAGTGGACGATATCATCGGCGCGACGCCGGTCCATATCGCCCTCGAGTACGTCTCCCCCACCGGGTCGTACAAGGACCGCGGCGCCTCGCTCCTCGTGTCGTTCGCGGCCACGCTCGGTGCGCGTCTCCTGGTGGACGACACGAGCGGGAACGCCGGAATCGCGCTCGCGGCCCACGCGGCCCGCGCGGGGCTCAAGGCCCGGGTCCTCGTCCCGGACGACGCGCCGCCGATCAAGCCGAGGATCGCGGCCGAGTTGGGGGCGGAGGTGATTCGCGTCGCCGGCGGGCGCGCCGGCGCCGCCGCCGCCGCGCTCGAGGAAGCCGCCTCGGGCGCCTTCTATGCCAGCCATGCATGGAGCCCGTTCTTCATTCACGGCGCCAAGACCCTGGCCTATTCCCTCTCGGAGGCGCTCCGCTGGACCGCTCCCGGGGCCGTGATTGTCCCGGCGGGGAATGGCGGTCTCGTACTCGGCCTCGACATCGGCTTCCGCGAGCTGCGGCGTCACGGACTGATCGACCGGCGCCCGGCGATCGTCGCCGTTCAAGCCGCGGCCTGCGCGCCTCTGGCGCGCGCGTTCGCCGCGGGTGCGTTGCTTCCGGCGCCGGTGACGGAGGGCGCCACCGCGGCCGACGGCGTCCGCGTCGGCGCTCCGCCCCGGGGAGCCGAGGTCCTGGAGGCCGTGAGGCAGAGCAGCGGATCGGTCGAGGAGGTCAGCGAGGACGAGATCGAGGGGACGCGGCGGGCGCTGTGGCGCAAAGGGTACGCGGTCGAGAGCACCGGTGCGCTCGCCGCGGCCTGCCTCCTTCGCCTCGGGGACGCTCTGCGGCGGCGCCACGGCGACCTCGTCGTGGTCCTCACCGGCTCCGGCCTCAAGCTCTGATGCGCGTCACGTTCCTCGGAAGCGGGACCTCGACCGGCGTCCCCGTGATCGGCTGCGCCTGCGAGGTGTGCCAGTCTAGAGACCCGCGCGACCGGCGCCTGCGCCCCTCGATCCGGATCGAGTGGCCGGGGGCGAGCGTTCTGGTGGACACCTCGACCGACCTCAGGGCCCAGGCGCTCGACCGGGGGGTCGATCGGGTGGACGCGGTGCTCTACACCCATGCGCACGCCGATCACGTCCTTGGGCTCGACGAGCTGCGCACGTTCAACTGGCGGCAGCGCGCTCCGATTCCCGCGTACGGCTCGGCAGAGACCCTCGCCGACCTTTCAAGAACATTCTGGTACGTATTCGAGACCGTGCAGGAGGGAGGCGGCAAGCCGGCCGTCGGGCGCCGCCCGGTCGCCGGCCCCTTCGAGATCCTGGGCCGCCGCGTCGTGCCGATCCCCGTGATGCACGGGCAGCTCCCGATCCTCGGATACCGGGTCGGAGGGCTCGCGTACCTGACCGACGCGAGCTTGATCCCCGAGACCTCGTACGGGCTGCTCCGCGGGCTCGACGTGCTGGTGCTGGCCGCTCCGCGGGAGCGCCCGCACCCGACTCACATGCATCTCGCGCGGGCGGTCGAGGAGGCGCGCCGCATCGCGCCACGCCGCACCATCCTCACCCACATCGGACACGACCTCCTGCATGCCCGCGTCTCCGCCGGGCTGCCGGAAGACGTGGAGATGGCGTACGATGGCCTCGTCCTGGAGATCGAGGACCGGGACGAGGTTGCCCTTTGAGCCCGCTCGCCCGCGCCGCGACGTGCGCCGCCCTCGTTTTCGCGGTGGCCCTTATCCCCGCGCTTGCCGCCGGGGAGGATCATGCCCCGGGCCAGGCCCTGGCCCCGCTCCGAAACGAGGACGTGGTCCGGATGCTGGTGGCCGGCCGGCCCCCGGCGGAGGTGATCGCCGCGATCCGGTCCGCCGAGGTGTCGTTCGATCTCTCCGACGAGATGGCGCAGGAGCTGCGCCTCGCGCGGGTTCCGGCCGACGTGCTCTCCGCGATGGCGAAGCGCCAGGCGGCGGTGGACAGGGCGCGCGCGGCGGTGAAGCCGCCGGACGCCGTCCCGGAGTCCCCCGCCGAGGGGAAGACCATCCTCGTCGTGACCCTTCGCTCGGGCGCGGAGCGCGGCGAGCCCAAGGACCTGCTCTACCCGGCGAGACTCGGCGACGACGACGCGCGCGCGCTGCAGTCGGGGGCGTCCGACGAGGAGCGCGAGGTGACCGACCTCGCGGTGTTCCTGGCCTGCCGCACGCCCGATCACGTCCCCGACGCATGGCGCTCGCGATCGCCGCTCGGCGGCGACTTCGTTTCCGTCGCGCGGCACCGGATTCTCGCCTTCCTTCCGGGGGCGTCGCACGTACCCGCGTCGAAGGCCCCGGCCGGATGGAGACGGCCGGCCCCTCGCGGCGGGGAGACCGCCGCGGATCTGCTCGTTCTCGCGCTCCCCGTCGAACTCCGCGCCGAGGTCGAGCCCGGCGTCGCTCACGATCTGGTCGTTGGGGTCGCGATCCGGGCCGGCGACCGATACCTCGAGATCGCGGAGGCGCGCAAGGACGCTGTCGTTCCGGGACCCGGGGGACTCTCCCTCGCCGCGGTCCTGGTCGAGCACGGCGGGAAGGGATCGATGAAGGTCGACGTACGGTTCGAGGGGGAGGCTGCGACGGGCGCGCCCCCGCGCTGACGCCTCACGAATCAGAGCTTCAGCGACACCAGTTTCGAGACTCCGGGTTCTTCCATGGTCACGCCGTAGAGCAAATCCGCGGTTTCCATGGACCGCTTGTTGTGCGTGATCATGATGAACTGGGTCTGCGCCGCGTACTCGCGAAGCATCTTCGTGAACCGGTTGACGTTCACGTCGTCCAGCGCCGCGTCCACCTCGTCGAGGAGGCAGAACGGCGATGGCTGGCAGCGGAAAATCGCGAACAGCAGGGCGATCGCGGCCAGCGCCTTCTCTCCGCCCGAAAGCAGGTGGACGTTGCCGAGCCGCTTGCCGGGCGGCTGCACCATGATTTCGACGCCGGTCTCGAGGACGTCCTCGCCCTCCTGGAGCCAGAGGTCCGCGCGCCCCCCGTTGAACAGCAACTTGAAGACCTCCTGGAACGAGACACGGATGGCTTCGAACGCGTCGCTGAACCGCTCGCGGCTCTGGCGGTTGATCCGTCGAATGGTCTCCCGCAGGGACTCCATGGACTGTTCCAGGTCCTTCTGCTGGGACGTCAGGAACGTGTAGCGCTGCTCCAGCTCGGAGAACTCCTCGATGGCGGTGAGGTTCACGGGGCCCATCGCGTCGAGTGTCCGCTTGAGGTCCGCGATGGCCGCATCGAGCGACTCCGCGTCGGACGCCTCGATCTCCGCGGTCGCCCAATCCGCCGCCTGGGACGCGGATATCCCCAGCTCCTGGTGGCAGAGATCGTCGAGGTGCCTTCGGTCGGCCGCGGCACTCGCCAGAGAGATCTCCGCCGACTGGACGGCCTCCCGCCGCTGGTCCAGCGCCGCTCGCGCGTCCTTCCGAGACGCCTCGCGATCCTCCAGACCGCGCCTCCCCTCGGCGATCGAGGCCTCCATCGCCGCGGCCTCCGCCGCGACCCGCTCTCGCTCCGCGAGATGCCCCGCGAGGTCCTCGGCGGTCCTCGCCAGGACCTCCTGTGCCTCCCCCGCCCTCGCTTTCGCGGCGCGGATCTCCTCCCGCCCCGCGCCCAGCCGGGACTCGATCTCGGCCAGCGCCTCCTGCAGTCGTTCCCGCTCCCGCTCCATCTCGGTCCGGCGCTGGCGCCGGACCATGACGTCCGCGCGGAGCACCGCCGTCGACTCTCCCTCCTCCCGGAGCACGCGCTCCATCTCCTCGTGGTCCGCCCCCTCGACCGCGAGGTCCTGCTCCACCGCTCGCTGCTCCGCCTCGCGCTCCTCGACGACACGAGCCGTGTCCTCGCGCTCCCGTGCGAGCCCCAGGAACTCCTCTTCGACCGCGGCGACCTCCTCGGAAAGGACCCCCGCCCGCCGGCCCATGCGCTCCCGCTCGCCCGCCGATCGCTCGACGAGGAGCAGCAGCTCGACGCGCCGCCTCCCGGCTTCCTCGAGGGCGATCCTCAGGCGCTCGACCTCGCTCTCGAGCTCTGAGCTCGCGGAGCGCGCCGCGTCGAGGCCCGCATGGAGCGTCGCGGCGCTTGCCTCGGCCAGGGCGAGATCGGCGCGCGCCTCGTGGGTCCGCCGCTTGTGCGCGAGGAGCCCGTGGTCCGACGCCCCCCGGCCCCCGACCGAGACGAGACCCGACGCCAGCACGGCCTCTCCCTCGGGCGTCAGATAGTCCGCCTCGGGATACAGGCGGTGCAGCGCCAGCGCGCTCTCGAGACCATCCACGAGGACGGCATCGCCGATCCGATCGCGAACGAACCCGCCGGCGCCCGACGCGAGGCCCAATCGATCACGGAGCCTGCCCCGGACGCGCGGATCCCGGAGCAACTCGTCGGGGAACGGATCCCCGTCCCCGATACGGCTCCCGACCGCGGGGCGCCCCGCGGGCTGCGACCTCGACAGCAGCAACGTCCGGCCGGTTCCCTCGGAACGGAGCAGGTCGGCGGCGCGAACGACGTCCGCGTCGTCCTCGACGACCACCGCCGCCAGAACCCCCTGCAGGTAGGCTTCCGCCGTTCCTTCGATCTCCCTGGCAGCCTCGACGTGGTCCGCCATGACGCCGCCCGCACGGACTCCCGCGGCGGCGCCTCGTGTCAAGAGGAGCTTCACCCCGTCCGACACGCCCGCGAAGCGAGTGGCGACATCCTCCAGGGTGCGCAGCCTGGCGGCCGCCGAGTGCGCCGTCTCGCGTGCCGCGGCCAGCGAATCGCCGTCACGCGCGACCCGCTCCCGCGCCTCCGCGAGCGCCCGGTCGGCGGCGCCGTGCTCCTCCCGGAGCCGTTCGATCTCGCTCGCGTGCGCTTCCGCCTCGCGGGCAATCCGAATCGCCTCGCCATCGAGACGGGAAACGTCGCCACCGGCCTCCTCCCGCTCCGCCTCGAGCCGCGAACGGCGCCCCGCCCCCCGCTCGATCGCCTCCTCCACCGTGCGACGCCGGTTGCGCGCCTCCGCCGCATCGCTCATCGCCTGGAACAACCGCCGCCGCAGGTCTTCGAGCCGCTCGCGCTTCGCCGCGAGCCGGCCCTGCGCCTGCTCCAGCGCCGACCGCCGCTCTTCGAGCCTCGCCGCGGCTTCCTCGAGGCCCCGGTGCTCGGCCTCCATGCCTTCGAGGTGGACGCGGGCTTCGCTCGACGCAGCCTCGCGCCGCGCTTCGAGCGATCCGACCTCGCCCTCGAGCTGCGCGATTCGATCGCCCGCCTCCTCGATCCGCTCGCGGCAGGAACGGCTGCTCGTCCGCGCGCGGTCGATCTCGAGATCGAGCTGGTGCAGCCGGTCCGCCGCCTGTCGCCATGCCCGCTCCGCCTCGGCGACGGCCAGCCGGTCGGCCAGGAGCGAGGCCTCGATCCTGGCCAGCACCGCCGCCGCTTCGGCCTCGACCGAGTGCGCGCCCCGCTCCGCCTCGCGGAGCCGGGCGAGGTCCTCGTCCATGCGTCGCGCGCGGGCCCCGAAGCGGACCCTCTCTTTCTCGCGCAGATCGTCGCGCAGTCGCTGGTACCTGCGCGCCTTCGCGGCTTGCCGCTTCAGAGAGTTGATCTGGCGGCGGACCTCGGCGACGATGTCGCCCACCCGCAGAAGATTCGCCTGCGTCGCCTCGAGCTTCAGCTCCGCGAGCCGCCGCTTGTGCTTGAAGCCGGAGATCCCAGCCGCCTCCTCGATCAAGAGCCTCCGCTCCCCCGGCTTCGCGTTCAGGATCTGGTCGATCCTGCCCTGCTCGATCGTGGCGTAGGTCTGCGTGCCGATCCGGGCCTCGCGGAGGATCTCCTGAATGTCCTTGAGCCGGGCACGGGCGCCGTTGACCAGGTACTCACTCTCGCCGTCCCGGAAAAGCCGCCGCGTCAGGACGACCTCGCGCATCGCCCCGTCCGGCCTCCCGTTGAGCCCGCTCATCTCGATGGACACCTCGGCCATGCCCACGGGCTTCCGCGCCTCGCTTCCGTTGAAGATCACATCCTGCATGTTCGCCCCGCGGAGCATCCGGGCGCTCTGCTCCCCGAGGACCCAGTTCAGGGCGTCGCCGATGTTCGACTTGCCGCAGCCGTTGGGACCGACGACGGCCGTGATCCCTTCGGGGAACACCACCTCCGTCTGATCGCTGAAGGACTTGAAGCCGGAAATCCGGATCTTCTCGAGCTTGAGATTCGACACGGACCCTTCTTCCTCGCCACCCTGCAAGAACTGGCCGCCTCACTGAATATACCACCATGCGATCTTCGGCCTCAAGCGGGAACGCGATATGTGGGGGCTGTTTCGATCGCGACTACCAGATATCGGGTCTCGAATGCCCGGAATGGTCCGGCGGACCGGTCAGCGATCCCTGGAGATCAGGTAGCCGGGGACCGCCTCGAGCGCCTTGCGGGCCGGGACGTCGGGGAAGCGACCGAGCTCCACGACCGCCTCGGCGGCCACCCGTCGCGCCCGGGCGCGCGCTCGTGCCAGGGCGCCGCTTTCCTGCAGGAGCCCCGTCAGCTCGGCGATCTCCGGGGAACCGGCCTCCCCCTGCTCCATGATCCGCCGGGCGAGTTCCAGGCCGTGCTCGGAGCCCGAGCCCAGGAGATCGATCAGCGCGAGCGTGACCTTGCCCTCGCGGAGGTCGCTGGCGGCGGGCTTGCCGAGCGTCCTTGCGTCGCCGGTGAAGTCCAGCAGGTCGTCCACCATCTGGAACGCCATCCCCACGCGGGTCCCATACCGTCCCAGCGCGGCCTCGGCCCCGGCGTCCACACCCGCCAGGATCCCCGCGATCTCGCAGCAGCCGGCGAACAGCACCGCCGTCTTTCGCTCGATCAGGTCCACGTGCTCGGCGACGGTCAGGTCCAGGCGGCCGACGTACCGGGTCTGGAGCATCTCGCCTTCCGTCATGCAGAGCGTGACTTCCGCCAGCTTCCGGATGATCCTCAGGCTCCCCGCGTCGAGCGCCATTTCCATGGCCTTGGCCAGCATGTGGTCGCCGAACAGGACCGTGACGTTGTTCCCCCATCGATGGTTGAGGGACGGGCGCCCGCGCCGCGTGGTCGCCTCGTCGATGATGTCGTCGTGGATCAGCGTGGCCGAGTGGATGAACTCCAGGACGGTGGCCATCAGGACGTCGTGCGGTCCGTCGTATCCGCACAGCCTCGCGGACAGCAGGAGAATCGCCGGGCGGATGCGCTTCCCGCCCCCATCGGCCACGAAGTCGCCGATCTCGTCGATGATCGTGAGCGGCGAGGCGAGGTTCCGCCGAAACGTCGCCTCCACCTCCTGCAGCCGGTCCTCGACAAGCGAGAAGATGGCCGGCGCCGCGGCCAGAGGCTCCTGCAGGAGCCGCTCTGCGCGTCCCGGAGATCGATCGGATGAGCTCAATAGACCCCTTCCCCTCGTCCTGCGCCCCCCGAGTGTACCGGAAACCGTCCCCACGGGAAAACCGGCCCCGGCGTCCTCAGGGTCAAGGCGACTCGACGATCTCGGTGCCCGGCGGCGGCTCGAAAGCGAACACCGACTCCGAGAGCCCCGTGTTGCGTCGAACCCGCGTGAACAGGTACTCCATTCGGTTCCCCGCCGGGTCCAGGACTTCGGCCCGCTCGATCGAGTACTCCGGTCCACGGGCCGTGAGCACGACCTCCTCCACACCGCGCGTGGCCGAGCGCGGCACGAGCCTCACCCGGATCGTCCGCGCCGCGCCGGAGCCGGCATCGCCCAGGGACTCCGCGTCGAAGAGCTTTCCGATCGCGCCCCGCCCGGCCAGAAGAGCGGGAAGCAGGTCCTGGTCGGGGTCCAACCGACCGCGGATCAGCTGCCGGTCCTCCGGCAGATAGAGCGAGGTCCGGTCCCCCTCGACGATCGCCGTCTTCGGCTCGGGGTGTTTGTACTCCCAGCGCAGGTGCCCCGGCCGGAGAAGGTAGAAGACCCCGGATTCCCGCGTGCCGGCCCCGAGGACGCCGGAGAGGAGCCGCTGCTCGAACCGGCACGTGAGATCGCGCGTCCCGTCGAGCCAAGCCTCGATCCCCTTTACCGCGCTCCCTCGGGCGGCGTCGTCCGCTGCCGCGCGGACCCCGGCGGAGCCCGAGCAGATCAGCGCCATCACAACGACCGAGAGCCATCTCGCGCGCATGGGGCCTCCACGCCGGGCCAAGAACCCACTCGCCGAACCACCACCCGAGCGGACAGGGTACCAGAGGAATCGCGCCGCTTGCGTCCCGGGTTGAGCGGTGGTACTCAAGAGTCCTCCACGGAGGTAACTCGATGCGAACCGCCGCACGCCTCGTCGCCGCTTCCCTCCCGATCGCTCTCGTCCTGGGGGCGGCCCCGGCCCCCGCGGCCGGCCCCACCGAGGACCCGCGCGCCGCCGCGATCACCCTGTACGACGAGGGGCGATACCGGGAGGCGCAAGCGGCCTTGAAGGCCCTCGACGCGGCAGGACAGACGGACGGGTCCCTCCTCTACCGCCTCGCGTTCTGTGCGAGTGCCGCCGGCCAGGAAGAAGAGCGCGCCAGGATCCTGGAGCGATCCGTCGCCGCGCTCGAGCAGGAGACCCGGGCCGGCGGGACGATCGAATCGTGGTTCTACCTCTCGAATGCGTACCAGAACCTCGGCCGCGCGGCCGACTCGGCCAGGGTCGCCGCCGAGGCGACTTCGCGGCTCGACGGGGGGAAGTGGAAACAGCCGGAGAGCGGACTGGACGTATTCCGCCTCGCGAAGCTCTACGCCGACCAGGGAAAAGACGATCGAGCCGCGGAGGCGTACCGCAGGGCGATCGAGGCGATGAAGCCCGAGGCGAGCCGGTACCCCGCGTATCTGCGCTGGGCGCGACGGTTCCTCGGCGAGATCGCGATGCGCCGGGCCGATTGGGAGGCAGGGGCGAAGGAGTACGCCGCCGTCGTGGCTCTCCCCGCGCCGGCCGCGGCGGACTGGCACCGTCTCGCGGTCGCCCGTGTGCGGATGGGCCGGTGGCAGGAGGCCGCCGATGCGTGGCGCCAGGCCGAGCATCTCCTTCCCGGCGGCGGAGATGACGCCCGGTACAGCCAGCAGCTCGCGCTGCAGGCGGCGAGCCTCGGATCGCTTCCCGTGCTGGCTCCCGACGGCCGCACCTGGGACCAGCCGTCGCAGGAGGACCTCGAGAGCCTGATGATCGAGCAGGCGAAGATCGCCGAGGAGGCCCGGCCCCCAGCGCCCGACGGCTCGGCGGCCGCGGTCGCCGTCGCGCCGCCGCCGGGCCTGGCGGCCCGGCTCAAGGAGGCGCACGGGATCTTCCTCGCGGCCGGCATCGAGTACGCGGCGCGGGGGCTCCCGATCCGCGAGACGGCTTTCAAGAGCGGATTAGCTCCCCTGTTGTTCCACCCGGACCAGTGGGAGCTACCGGCGCCGGAGAAGTGAGCGCGGCGCCTTACGGCGCGATCAAAACCGGTCGGCGAGGTCCCCGAGGAGCGGGATCTTGAACCGCTCCCCCTCCAGTGCCCTCACGACGCACATGAGCATCAGCAGCAGGATTCCGACGCCCACCAGGGAGATCGTGGCCCAGAACAAATCCGCGAAAAACGGCCAGGCGTACTGCCGGAGCAGGAGGTAGATCGGCCGCACCAGGACGTAGAGCGCCGCCACGGTCGCGGTCAGGAGCAGCCCCTGCCGGGCGTGCCACTTCACCAGTTCCCGCCGGCTCGCCACCAGGGAGAACAGCGCGAGAGGCCCCAGGTAGTCGAAGACCAGCAGGATCCGGTCCTGGTCGCTCAGCTCGCCGGCGAGTTCCGGGGATTCCATCGGCGGCCTTTATATCTTCCCCGAAGGGCGCAGTCAACGGGCCGCCGCGCCCGCGCGAGAAGTCGGGCCGCCGGCGGTTCCTGTATACTCTGCCGACCGATGCACGATCGCTCGTCCGTCACCCCCATGTTCCGGCAGTACCGGGAGCACAAGCGCAACCACCCCGGCGCCATCCTGCTGTTCAGGATGGGTGACTTCTACGAGATGTTCCACGAGGACGCGCAGGAGGCGAGCCGGCTCCTCGATCTGACGCTGACCGCGCGGGGCAAGGGGACCGACCACGTCGCTCCGATGTGCGGCTTTCCCCACCATCAGCTCGACGCCTACACCGCCAGGCTCGTCAGGGCCGGCAGGAGCGTCGCGATCTGCGACCAGGTGGAGGACCCCAGGACGGCCAAGGGGCTCGTGCGACGCGACGTCGTGCGCGTCGTGACGCCCGGGACGCTCACGGACCCGGGCGAGCTGGACTCGCGCGAGAACTCCTGGATCGCCGCGGTCGCGGCGGCGGGCAACGCGGTCGGGGCCGCCTTCCTCGACGCGTCCACCGGAGAGTTCCTGGCCTGGCAGTCGCCCGCCGACGGTGACCGCTGGGACGCGCTCGCCGACCGGCTCCTCGCGTTCGGCCCGAAGGAGATCGTGCATCCCGGGGACTTCCCCTGGTCCGAGACGTTCCGCCGGGAGCGAACCGGTTCGGCCGTCGTCACCCCGGTCGAGCCATATCCTTTCGCACCGGGCCAGGCCGCGGATCTGCTCGCCCGGCACTTCGAGGTCGCCTCCTTGGACGGCTTCGGGCTCAAGGAGCGACCCGCGGCGACCGGCGCCGCGGGCGGGCTCCTCCTGTATCTCCAGGAGACCCAGAAGAGCTCGCTCCGGCACATCGACGGGATCGCCCTTCACGAGCCCTCGCGCCACCTGCTCCTCGATCCCGCCACCCGCCGCAACCTCGAGATCGAGCGCTCGATTCGCGACGGCGGCCGCCCCGGGTCGCTCCTCCACGCCATGGACGCGACGCTCACCGCGTCCGGGGGACGCCTCCTCAGGCAATGGCTCCTGGCGCCTCTCGCCGATCCCGGCGAGATCGCGCGACGCCTCGATTCGATCCAGGAGATGCTCGGGAGTCCGGCCGCGAGGCTCGACGCGCGGGAGCGGCTGAAGCAAGTTCACGACGTGGAGCGGCTCCTGGGCCGGACCGTGGCCGGGACCGCGAACGCTCGGGACCTGATCGCCCTCGGCGGCTCTCTCGGTCGCCTACCCGGGCTCGCCTCGGCGCTCGCGGGACTCGCGGCACCGCTCGTGCGGGACGCCCTCAGCGGCCTCGACCCGTGCGGCGACGTCGCGGCCCGGCTCGAATCCGCGCTCGCCGAGTCGCCACCGGCGGGCCTCCGGGAGGGAGGGCTGATCCGGGAGGGGTTCCACGCGGAGCTCGACGATCTCCGCGCGATCCGCCGCGACGGGCGCGCGTACATCGCGTCGATGGAGTCGCGAGAGCGCGAGGCGACCGGGATCGCCTCCCTCAAGGTCCGGTTCAACAAGGTGTTCGGCTATTACATCGAGGTCTCCCGGCCCAACCTGCACCTGGTGCCGGAGCACTACCGGCGGAAGCAGACCATCACAGGCGGCGAGCGGTTCCTGACACCGGAGCTGAAGGAGTACGAAGCCAAGGTCCTGAACGCGCAGGAGCGGATCGAGACGCTGGAGTACGAGGTTTTTTGCGACCTGCGTGCCGAGGTGGCCGTGCAAGCCCACCGGATCAAGGCCGCCGCCCGGGTCGCCGCCCTGCTCGACGTCCTCGCCGCCCTCGCCGAGATCGCCGCCGAGCGAGACTACTGCCGCCCCGAGGTCAACGTAGGGACGCGCCTCAGGATCGTGGCGGGGCGGCATCCGGTGGTAGAACGCACCCTGGTGGATCCGCGTTTCGTGCCGAACGACACCGATCTCGACTCCGCGGGCGAGGCGATCTCGATCCTGACCGGTCCGAACATGGGAGGCAAGTCCACCTACCTGCGGCAGGTCGGCCTGATCGTGCTGTTGGCGCAGGCGGGGTCGTTCGTCCCGGCCGAGGAGGCCGAGGTCGGGATCGTGGACCGGATCTTCTGCCGCGTCGGCGCGTCCGACAGTCTCGCGGAAGGGCAGAGCACGTTCATGGTGGAGATGATCGAGACGGCGAACATCCTCCACAACGCGGGGCGGCTGAGCCTCGTGCTTCTCGACGAGATCGGGAGGGGGACGGCGACCTTCGACGGGATGGCGATCGCCTGGGCGGTCGTGGAGTCTCTGCACGGCCGGCCGGGCGGCCCGCCGCGCACGCTCTTCGCAACCCACTATCACGAGCTGACCGAGCTGGCGGTGGCGCTGCCGGGTGTGGTCAACCACCGTATGGGGGCCCGCGAATGGGGCGACCGTGTGCTGTTTCTCCATCGGGTGGAGTCCGGCGCCGCGGACAAGTCCTACGGCATCCAGGTGGCGCGGCTCGCCGGAATCCCGCAGCCGGTAATCACGCGTGCCAAAGAGATCCTCACGAACCTGGAGCGCGACGAGTTCGGCCGGGACGGGCTGCCGCGGCGGGCGCGACGCCAGGAACGCGGCGCGCCGCAGGGTCAGCCGAACCTGTTCTCGGTGTCCGAGCCGGCGCCGCCTCCCGCGGAGCCTCCGGATCCCGCGGCCGCCGAGGTGCTGGCGGATCTCCGCCTCGCGGACCCGGACCGTCTCACGCCGCTCGAGGCGCTCCAGAAACTCGCGGCGTGGCGCTTCAGGCTCGGCGGAGGGGAATGACCGCCGGACCGTCGGGCCGGGGGCGCGTCAGAAGGACTTGAGGGCTTCCTGCTCCTCGCGGAACGTGTCGAAGACCTCCTCCAGCTTGGTGAGTTGAAGCAGGTCGTAGACCTTGCCCGACGGCTTCAGCAGTCGGACCGTTCCCCCCTTCTCGCGGGCCCGCTTATAGCAGGCCACCAGCTCACCGATCCCTGCGGAATCCATGTACGTGACCTTGTCCATATTGAGCAGGATCTGGTTCTTGCCCGCGTCGAGGAGCTCGTGGACCTTGTCCCTCAGGACCACGTCCCCCTCACCGATGGTGATCTTTCCCGACAGATCCAGCACCGCGACGGTCCCGACCTGCCGGAGCAAGGCCTTCATCATCTTCCTGTCCTCCGTGGAACCACCGGCTCGTACGACCGGTCTTCACCCGCCCCGCGCGGAGGGCGGTGAGTCTTGATCAGCGTGACCTCCATGCCGCGCCCCTCGAGATAGCGAAACTTCACGTCGTCCACGAAAGCCCGGATGAGCAGGAGCCCCCGGCCGGAGGTCCTCAGCCGGTTCTCGCCCACCGTGGGATCGGGCGTCGCGCCCGGATCGAAGCCGCGTCCTCTGTCCACCACCCTCGCCTCGAGCCCCTCCGCGCTCGCGACCAGGGTCACCTCAACGTCCAGCGCAGGGTCCGAACGATTGCCGTGAACGATGGCGTTGATCAAGGCCTCCCGGACCGCCAGCGCCGCGTTCAGCCCATCTTCCTGGTCGAGCCCCACGATCTCCGAGAGCTTCTCCGCCACCGTGTGCACAAGCTCGACCAGCCGGACCTCGCTGGGTATCACGAGCTTCACCGAGGTCCCGGCCGCCATCGTTTCCTTGGGACTCCTGCGCCCGGCAGCCGAATTCGCATAAACTGCCGGGTGCGCATGAGGATACCGGCGGGGCCCGGGGAAGTCAAATCGATCGAGCTCGACCACCTGGGTCCCGGGAGGCAAACTGCCGTGACGCGCGCCCGATCACGATGACCACGCGCCCTTCTTGACCGTATAATGCGCCCTCTCGGAATCGCGCGCCTGCACCCTGTTCTGCGTGTTCCTGTGTACGCTTGGCGTGGAGACAAACCGGACCGCCAGCGCCCCCCGGCACCCCCGTAGCGGGGGCCGGAAGTTGGGATGACCGAACGAACGGGCAATCGGTCGGGAACAGAGATGTCGATTCACTTGGCTGCGCCCAGGCTTGGACCTGGCGCGTAGGAGGTTGGCCATGAACCGTCGCAATGTCCTCCTGCTCGCACTGCTCGTCCTGCTCGCGCCGGTCTCCCCGCCCGCGTTCGGCTGGGGATCCGCGACACACGCCTACATCGCCGACCACATCGGCTCGAAGGTCGAGTCTTTCAACATCGAGGAGATGTACGGGGCGATGGCTCCGGACCTGTTCCAGGCCGACCTGAGCCTGGCCTTCGACCCGCTCCTCGCGTACTACACGCATGGCGCGCCCGGCCAGGAGGGCTTCCTGGCCGTCTGGGACGAGGCGCGGCCACGGACCGAGAAGGCCTGCGGCTTCGGCTGGGTCAGCCACAACAACGTGTGGGGGGACGACTCCACGGCGCACGATCCGATCCACGGCTACGTCATCCAGAAAGCGGCGGCCCTCGACGCGGCGCTCGACGCCGCCGGCGTCTGGGCTCAGATCGAGCAGCAGATAGGGTTCCCGCTTCCGCTCGAGGACCGGTTGCTCTTCTGCCACATCGTCGTCGAGACCGACGGCGATATCGTGCTCCGTCACGCGGATCCACAGCTGGGCGAGCGCGTGATCGGCGCGGCGCTGCTCCGCTCGCCGGCTGTCCCCCGCCTGCTCGCCGACGCCATGGAGGGCGCCGATCCGGACGTGGTCAAGACCATGGAGGGGCGTTTCCGCCAGTACATGCTGCTCTACGGCGGGATCCTCGCGCAGGACGACGAGACCGCGACGCGGATGCTCGCCGCCGATGTTGCGCGCCAGGCGCTCGGATACCTCGCCTTCGTGCATCCCGGTTTGCCGATCGACCCGCTCAGGGGTCCGGTCGAGATGCTCTCGCTGGTCGCGATGCAGGCGGCGTTCCCCCTGTTGGATGATTACGTCCCGGCCGTGGACGAGACGATCCAATTCGTCTCCAGCCAGCTGGCTGACCACCACATCGCGGATGGACAGCCCGAAGGCCTCGGCAGCGCGAAACACTAGAGAACGGCAGCCCGGGGCCTGCGGGTCGGCTCAAGCGAGGAGACCGGGCAGAGCATCCAGTGACGTTCTACTGGCGCTGGTAGAGTCGCCGACGGCGAGAAGGCCGACCCGCTGTCCCGCGGCCGCGGCCGGCAGCCGGACTCCGCGGCACGCTAGCCAGCGAGTCTCATGTGCCCAGCGCGTCGGCTACCGCCTCGGGGTTCATTGGCGTACCCCGTCAAGCGGAGGCGGTAGGACCACCCGATCACCCTCCCCCCAGCACCAGCGCTCTCCGGTACTGCACCGCCTCGGCGACGTGACGGGGCTCGATCGCGTCCGCGCCCTCGAGATCCGCGAGTGTCCGCGCGACGCGGCGGACGCGGTCGAAGCCGCGAGCGGAGAAACCCATCCGCTCGCAGGCGGCCAATAGCACGCGGCGCGCAGCGGGGTTGAGAGGCGCGAAACGGTCGAGATCCCCCGGTCCCATCCTCGCGTTGCAGGTCGGTCCTTCTTGGCCGAATCGCTCCCGCTGCCTCTCCCTTGCCGCGACCACCCGCGCTCTCACTATCGACGACGGCTCCCCGCGCGCCGGCGACGAGAGCGCCGCCAACTCGACGGGCGGCACCTCGACCACGATGTCGAACCGGTCGATCAGCGGCCCCGACAGCTTCGCGAGGTAGCGCCGGATCTCGAGCGGCGTGCAGCCGCAGCGGCCGTTAGGGCTGCCGTGGTGTCCACACGGGCAGGGGTTCATCGACGCGACCAGCATGAAGCGGCTTGGAAAGGTCGCGCTCGCGTGGATGCGGACCACGGTGATCGTCCCGTCCTCGAGCGGCTGGCGGAGCCCTTCGAGCGCGTCCCGGCGGAACTCCGGCAGCTCGTCGAGGTAAAGCACCCCGTGGGTCGCGAGGCTGATCTCCCCGGGTCGAAGGCGCAACCCGCCGCCGGTCAAGCCCGCGAACGAGATCCCGTGGTGCGGCGCCCTGAAGGGACGAATGGTGACGAGTCCCCGGGAAACACCCGCCGCGCTCCAGATCCGCGTGACCTCCAGCGCCTCGTCCGGTGTCATCCCCGGCAGGATTCCGGAGAGCCGCTGCGCCAGCATGCTCTTCCCCGATCCCGGCGGTCCGGAGAGCAGCAGATGATGCCCTCCAGCCGCCGCCACCTCGAGCGCGCGCCGCGCGAGGGCCTGCCCGCGCACGTCGGCGAGGTCGTGAGCGGACCGCCCGGCCTCCGCCGCCCGAAGCACCGCCGCGACGTCGGGACGCGAAGCAAGCGGGCTCGAACCGTGCGCGACGGCGATGTCGGCGAGCGATCCCACGGAGACGGCGTCGATCCCTTCGACGAGCGCCGCCTCCTCCGCGTTCGCGCGGGGAACGAGCACGCGCCTGCGACCGGCCCGCGCCGCCTCCATGGCGATCGACAGCGCGCCGCGGATCGGCCGCACCGACCCGTCAAGACCCAGTTCGCCCGCGATCACCGTTTCCTCGGGATGGCTCGCCCGGATCTGCCCGTCCGCCGACAGGAGCGCGACCGCGATCGGAAGATCGAGTCCCGCCCCCTGCTTCTGGACCTCCGCGGGGGCGAGGTTGATGATCGCCCGGCCGTCTGGGAGAGTGAACCCGGCGTGGGGAATCGCCGAGCGGATCCGCTCGATCCCCTCCCTGACCGCGACGTCCGGCAGTCCCACCGCCGAGACGCTGGGGAGCCCGCCCGAAAGGTCCACCTCCACCTCGACCAGGCGGGCCTCGACACCGATCAGGACCGCACCCGTGGCGCGTCCGAGCATGAAACGACCCTTGGGAGGCGGAACGGGACGCGGACGGAGGAGGCGGGAGCTACTGGATCGTGAGCCGCAAGCCGGGATAGATCGTCACGTCCGGCGTGAGGTCGTTCAGTGCGCAGATCCGGTCCACGGTGACCTGGTACCGGTCCGCGATCCGCCGGAGCGTCTCGCCGCGCCGGACCGTGTGGACGACGCGGGTGGCGTCCTGGGAGCGGCGCGCTGGATTCGCGGGACGCGCCTGGGTCCTGGCCTCGGAAGCACCTGGGACCGTGAGCCGGGCGCCGACCCGGAGCGTGAGATCCCGTGGGATCCCGCTGGCGGACGCGATCGCGTCGGGAGTCGTGCCGTACCGCCTCGCGATCGCCGAGAGCGTGTCGCCCTGGTGTACGCGGTAGATGGTGGCACCCGACGAACGCGCTACCGGCCCTTCTCCGCCGGCGTCCGCGACCTCGGCCGTTCCGCCCGGCACGAGCAGCGATTCGCCGGGGCGAACGGCGGTGCGTTTCCCCATCCGGTTGGCCTTCTGGATCGCGGACGCGCGGACGCCGTACCTGTGGGCGATCCTGGCGAGGGTCTCGCCCTTGGCCACGACGTGACGCGCCATGGCCGACCGCTCCGCGGCGGGCACCGCGGCGAGGGAGGCGAGCATGGTCGCGCCGGTTCCCGGCGGAACACGGACCTCGGTGGTCCCGGGAGGCGTCTGCCGGCGCCTGAGCGCCGGATTGAGCTTCTGCATCGTCTCGAGGTCGGTTCCCGCGCAGCGGGCGAGCACCTTGAGGTGCACGGAACCCTCGACCCGGACGGTCTCGTACTCCATCGGCGGCTCCGGCTCGAACTCGAAGCCGAACCGCTTGGGGTCCTTCGAGATCAGCGTCGCGGCGAGGATCGCGGGGACGTAGTTGACGGTCTCGTTGCGGAGGACCCGCCTCGAAGCCAGCGACCAGAAGTCCCCCTGCCCCGTCCGCTCCATGACCCGCTGAATCTTCCCCTCGCCGGCGTTGTACGCCGCGAGCGCGAGGTACCAGTCGCCGAACATCCCGTACAGATCTCTGAGATACGCCGCCGCCGCCCGTGTCGCCTTCTCGGGATCCGAGCGCTCGTCGATCCAGGAGTCGGTGCGGAGGCCGTAGCGGCGCCCTGTGCCGGCGATGAACTGGAAGATCCCCTTGGCCTTTGCCCGCGAGAACGCGTTGTACTTATAGGCGCTCTCCACGTGGGCCATGTACGCCAGGTCCTTCGGCAGCCCTTCCTCCTCGAAGATCCTCCGGATCATCGGGAGGTATCGGCCGGACCGTATCAGTCCGGGGAGGAACTTGTCGCGGTTGCGGTTCGTGAAGAAGTCCACCCACGCGATCACCTTCTCGTTGACCACGAACGGGATGTCGAACTTCAGTCCGGCGTAATCGATAAGGCCGCGCTCCTGCTCGATCTGGCCCGGCGTAAGCTCCGGCGTCGTCGTGTCCAGCTCGTCGAGGGGCGAGGGCTCGACCTCTTCCGGCTCGGCCTCTGCCTGGTCCGGACCCCCCGGCGCGGGGATGTCTAGCGCCTTGACCTCGTCCGCGATCTCCGCCGACACTTCGAGGAGCCTCGGATCGGATCCGCCTTCCCGGAGCACGCGGAGGGCGGTCTCGAACTCCTGCCTGGCCGAATTGACATCGCCATCCCGTTGGGCCGTCTCGCCGGCGGCCTGGTGGGCGCGCGCGCTGAAGATCGTCTCGTCCGCGGCTCTTTCGGGTGGCGCGGCCGGCTGGGCCACGGAGGGGGCCGGGGCCTGGATCGGAGTGCCCACCGGACGAGGGTTCAGGGTGGCGCATCCGGTCAGGAAGAGCGCAAGCGCCAGCGATGTCAGGAGGGCCTTGCAACGCGGCTTTTCCGGTTGGGCTGCCGGTGGCCTGCTCACTAGGACTCCTCCACGCTTGAGCGCCCCGTTGGCTATGGGGCGCCGTGACTATGAGCCGGGGCGAATCATAGGGGCCGTTCCTGCGACTGTCAACCTCAAATTCCTTTGCATGTCGTATTCGGTTCGCGCACCACCCATAGCAATGGTCGCGCCCCGATCCGGGAGCGCCCGTCGGGGCCGCGTCGGCCACCCAAAGAACGGTTTCGGCATCACGATTCCGGTACCGAAACCGTGCGCCTTGACAGCGCCGGAGGCGATCGCCTAACCTCCAACGAGGTCGGGGATCTGCGACCGACCGGCGGGACGACGCCTCCCCTGGAGAATCCCATGATGCCAGACTCGAAGGAAAGGACGAAAGCGATGGACCTCGCCGTCTCGCAGATCGAGCGGCAGTTCGGCAAGGGCTCCATCATGAAGCTGGGCGACCGCGGGCACGTGGAGATACCGGTCATCTCGACCTCCTCGCTCTCGCTGGACTTCGCACTCGGCGTCGGCGGGATCCCGAAGGGGCGGGTCGTGGAGATCTTCGGGCCGGAGTCGTCCGGCAAGACCACCCTCGCGCTCCACGTGGTGGCGGAGGCACAGAAGCTCGGGGGGATCGCGGCCTTCATCGACGCGGAGCACGCCCTCGACCCGGAATACGCGAAGAAGCTCGGCTGCGACGTGGACAACCTCATGGTCTCGCAGCCGGACTCCGGCGAGCAGGCGCTCGAGATCGTGGAGATCCTGATCCGCTCCGGCGCCATCGATATCGTGGTAGTGGACTCGGTGGCCGCGCTGGTGCCGAAGGCCGAGCTCGACGGCGAGATGGGCGATTCCCACGTCGGCCTCCAGGCGAGGCTCATGTCGCAGGCGCTCCGCAAGCTGACCGGGGTCGTGTCGAAGAGCGGGACCGCACTGGTCTTCATCAACCAGATCCGCGAGAAGATCGGCGTCATGTTCGGCAACCCCGAGACCACGACCGGCGGCCGCGCGCTCAAGTTCTACGCCTCGATGCGGCTCGACATCCGGCGAATCGGCGCGATCAAGGAGGGCGAGGAGACCACCGGGAACCGCACGCGACTCCGCGTGGTGAAGAACAAGGTCGCCCCACCGTTCCGCTCCGCCGAGTTCGACATCCTCTTCGGCGAGGGGATCTCGCACGAAGGCGACATCATCGACCTCGGGATCGAGCACAAGATCGTCGACAAGTCGGGCTCGTGGTTCTCGTACGGCGAGATCCGCCTGGGGCAGGGGCGTGAGAACGCCCGTGTCTTTCTGAAGGACAACCCCGACCTGACGGCGGAGATCGAAGGGAAGATCCGGGAGACCCTGGGGATGTCGAGGAAGGCCCCCGCGCCAGCGCCCGCCCCCACACCCGCACCTGCACTTGCACCCGCACCGCAG
>JBGQAU010000039.1:0-25207 GCA_041494445.1 Acidobacteriota bacterium
CGGATGCACCCCCGCGCGGAGGAGCGCCTCGCGCAGCTTTTCGCGGGACCGGTGGAGCGCCGCCTTGACGGTGCCCAGCGGGATGCCGAGGGTCTCCGCGATCTCGTCGTAGGGGAGGTCCTCGACTTCGCGCAGCAGGACGATCGCCCGGTCGCGAGGGGCGAGGCGGCCGAGGGCGCGCGCCAGGACGCCTCCGAGCCCGGCTGAGGCCGCGGCCCGCTCGGGGTCGGGCGCGGGATCGGCCCGCTGGGCCTCGAGGGTCGCCTCTCCCTCGGCGATCTCCGGCCGAGCCGCGCCGCGCCGGTGCCGATCCAGGCAGAGGCGGTGGGTCGTCCGGAGCAGCCAGCTGCGCGCCGCCGCCTCGGGGACATCGCTCCGGTGCCGCCAGAGCCTCACCAGCGCCTCCTGGGAGACGTCCCGGGCCTCCTCGCCGTCCCTGAGCAGCCAGACCGCGTGGCTGTGCACCCGGTTCCGGTGCTCCCGCACGGCGCGCTCAAAGCCCTCATCCGTCATGCTCCCTACCTAGAACGGGGGAGAAGGCCGGAAGGTTGCAGGGATTCCGAGGCGCCGCGGCAGGCCTCTCCGGCTTCGCGGGGCGCCCGGGGGGGGCGACGCGGGGGAGTCGCTACTCCGCGATCTGCCACACCGTGTCGAGGACCGTTCCGTCCACCCACTTCACCACGGCGACCGGGTTGTCCTGGAAGCGGGCTTTCCGCGCCGCGCCGCCGCAGATTCGCTCGACCTCCTCCTTGATCCGCTCGATCGGCTTGATCGGGAGGGACGAGCCCTTGACCGCGTCCAGGAGGTCCCGGCGCCGCGGGTTGATCGCGATGCCGCGCTCGGTGACGATCACGTCGATCAGCTCGCCCGGGCCGACGAGGGTGGTGACCTCGTCCACGATCACGGGGATCCGGTCGCGGAAGGACGGGAGCGCCAGGACGGTGCATCCCGAGAACAGGCAGTTCTGCCACCCGCCGATCCCGTGCAGGAGCCGGCCGTCCGAGTGGGTCACGACGTTGGCGTTGAAGCTCACGTCCACCTCGGTGGCGCCGAGGACGACCGCGTCCACCATCGAGGCGAAGTTCCCCTTGCCGTTGTAGTTGTACGAGGTGAACGGCGAGGTGGCGACGTGGCGCGGGTCCGAGCCGATGGACCGGACGCCGTCGAGGTCGAACGTCTGGCCGTCGAGGATGAAGTCGGTCAGCCCCTCCTCGAGGAGCTTCACGAGGTGCTTCGTCGAGCCGCCGCGCACGAAGCGGGCCTTGATCCCGGCCTCTCTCATCATGTCGCGGAGGAACATGACGAAGGCGAGGGCGATCCCGCCGGCGCCCGCCTGGAACGAGAACCCGTCCCTCATGATCCCCGCGTCCCGGAGGAACCGGGCGACGTGCTCGGCGATCAGCAGCCGGTCCGGACTCTTGGTGATCTCGGTGGTGCCGGAGACGATCTTCGACGGGTCGCCGATCGTGGGGACCTCGACCACGTAATCCACGGTGTTCCCCTGGATCTGCCAGGGGACGCACGGGAACGGGACGAGGTTGTCCGTGACCACGATGACGCGGTCCGCGTACATGGAGTCCGCCAGGGCGAACCCGAGGGAGCCGCACGCGGACTTCCCGTGGGACCCGTCAGCGTTCCCGAAGGGGTCCGCGGTCGGCGCGGCGATCACCGCGATGTCGATGTGCACCTCGCCGTCCTGGATCGCCTGGAATCGCCCGCCGTGGGAGCGGAGCACGCCGAGGCCGCGCATCTTCCCGCGGGAGCAGTACTCCCCCAGGGGGCCGTTCATCGAGCCCTCGATGTGGTGGACCGCTCCGCGGTCCATGAGACCCATCACCGGCTCCTGGCAGGGGAAGGACGCGCTCGGGAACCACATGAGGTCCCTGACCCCCATCCGCTCCGCCGTCTCGAGAACCTCCAGCGCGATCCGGTCGCCGTTCCTGAGGTGGTGGTGGCTCGAGATCGTCATCCCGTCGCGGAGACCGCACTTCCTCAGCGCGGTCTTGAGGTCGGGCACGCGCTTGTCGCCGCTCGCGGGATAGCCGGCGCAGCTTCGGACCGGAGGGGCGTGCTTCCGACCGTCCGGCACGTGCCGCCCGACTCCCCTGTAGGCGACCTGATCGCGGCCGTTGACGGTGACCGGGACCTTCCGGCCCGCCGCGTTGACGCTCATCTCCACCTTCGGGCTCATCGGGTTGGCTCCTCCGGGGTCGGGACGAGCCCCATCTTGCGGGCGCGCTCCACCAGGCGGCGCGCGCGCTCGACCACCGGCGGGTCGATCATCTTCGATCCGAGGCTCACGACGCCGAGCCCCTTCTCCCGTGCGTCGCGGAACGCCGCCTCGATCCTGAGCGCCTTCTCGATCTCCCCCCGGGACGGAGAGAACGCCTCGTGGATCACCGCGATCTGACGCGGGTGGACGCAGCCCATCCCCTCGAACCCCATCGCGCGGGAGCGGACGGCCCATTCCCCGAGCCCCTCGACGTCGGCCACGTCGCCGTACACCGAGTCGATCGCGGCGAGGCCCGCGGCGCGCGCCGCGTTGACGACGCGCATCCGCGCGTAGAGCGTCTCGCTCCCTTCCCTCGTCTTCACCACGCCGAGGTCCGCGGTGTAGTCCTCGAGGCCGACGGTGAGCGCGACGACCCGGTCGGAGGCCCTGGCGATCTCGTGCGCGCGCTCGATGCCCTCGGCGGACTCCAGGATCGGCATGAGCCACAACGGACGCACCCCGCCCGTCCGGGAGAGGATCTCCTCCACCGCGCGATGGACCTCGATCACCTGCTCCGCGCGCTCCACCTTCGGGATCAGGATCAGCTCGGGCCGCTCGGGGACCACCGCGGCGAGATCCTCGAGCCCGAGCGGCAGCTGGTTGATCCGGACCATCCGCTCGGCACTTCCGAAGTCCACGGCGCGGAGGGCGTTGCGAACCAGGAGACGCGCCGCGTCCTTCTCGCCGGGGTGCACGGAGTCCTCGAGGTCGAGGATGATCCCGTCGGGCTGATGCAGGCCGGCGTTGACCATGAACTTCGGCTCGTTACCCGGCAGGTAGAGCCGCGAGCGCCGGAGCCGGTCCTTCGTCGACGGGACGGGAGACGGCGCGGTTGCCTCCGGCCGCGCGTCGAGCCCCCGGCCGAGGCCCGCCCTAAGCACCGCCGCCTCGACGCGCGCCTCGATGACGAACGGGAGGGCGCCCTTGTCGTCCACCGCGACCCGGGCATGCTCCACGCCGAGCGCCCTCAGCGTCCCCTCGGACTGGGCCCGGATCGAGTCGCCGTAGTACGAGGCGACGCGCGACTGCAGATCGATCTCGATGCCGCCGTCGTCCCGCACCTCCACGACGACATGCAGGTCGGATCGGATGTCGTCCCCCTGCCGCCCGGCCTCACCGCGCGCGCTGGCTGCGGGCATGTCGCCCCTCCTGCGGGAAACCCCGACCGTCGTTCGTTCGTTGTCCATCAGAGCTTCGCGAGGATCGCGTCGGTCATCTGCGCCGTCGTGGCGGCGCCGCGCCTGAACACGTCGGGGCCGCCCGGCAGGCGCAGCATGTCGTACGTCCGGACCTTCCCTTCCCGGACCACCGCGGCGACGGCCTCGCGCACCTTCGTCGCCTTTGCCTCCTCGCCGACGTGGTCGAGCAACATCGCCGCCGAGAGGATCATCGCGATCGGGTTGACGATGGGCGGGTCGAGCTTCTGGTACTTCGGGGCCGATCCGTGGGTCGGCTCGAACACCGCCACCTCGTCGCCGATGTTGCCGGAGCAGGCGAAGCCGAGACCCCCCACGAGGCCGGCGAACGCGTCCGACGCGATGTCCCCGAACAGGTTGCTCGCGATGATGACGCCGTAGTCTTCGGGGTTCTTGGTCAGCCACATCATCTGGGCGTCGATGTTGGTGGACCAGAGCGGGATCTCGGGGAACTCCTTCTGGACGTCCTTCGCCACCTCTTCCATCATCCCCGAGGTCTCGCGCAGGACGTTCGGTTTCTCGCAGACCGTCACGCCCTTGGTCCCGTGCTTCTTCGCGTGCCGGAACGCCGCGCGCGCGATCCTGAGGCACGCCGGACGGGTGATCAGGCGCACGGACACCGCAAGCTCCTGGCCGGGAACCACGGCGAACGGCTTGAACTTGGAGTGCGAGGCCAGCGCCTGTCGGACCGCGTCCGGCGGGTTGGTCCACTCGACGCCGGCGTACATCCCCTCGGTGTTCTGCCGGAAGATCACGGCATCCACCACCGGCTCCTCGAAGCCACCGCCCACTTTCTTCCGGATGAAGTTCAACGGGTTACCCGGGAACGAGCGGCACGGGCGGATGCAGACGTCGAGGTTGAATCGCTGCCGCAGGGTGACGATCGGGCTGAAGTAGGAGAACCCCTTTCCCCTGAGCTCCGGCTTCAGCTCGGCCTCCGCGGCCTTCTTCGGCTTCGACGTGATGGCGCCGAAGAGTCCCAGCCTGTGCTTCTCGAGCAGGGCGATCGTCCGGTCGGGGAGCGCGTTCCCCTCGTCGCACCAGCAGTCCCAGCCGATGTCCCCGTGGACGTACTCCGCGTCGAATCCCACCGCCTTCAGCACCCGGACCGATTCGGGAAGCACCACCTTGCCGATGCCGTCCCCCGGCATCGCCACCACCGTGTGTCTCGCCATGATCCTCTCCGTCGCGCTAGGCCAATCCCAGCTTCCTCTTCACCAGGTTCTCCACTCCTCCGGCCACCACCAGCGACTGCGGCACGCTTCCGAGCGGCGGGAACCGGAACGCCTCGCCGCGGAACGAAACCGTCCCCGAGGCAAAGTCGATGTCCGCCTCGTCCCCGGGGAGGATCGTCCGGCGCTTCGCGGCGATCTCCGCCGCGAAGGCTTCCCTGAGCCGCCGAACGAGGTCCGGGACCTCGAAGCAGACGTACCCGTTGTTGAACGCGTTGCGGAGGTAGGTCTGCGAGAAGCTCCCGGCGATCACGAGGGCGATCCCCTTGGCCTGGAGCGCCGTCACCGCCTGCTCGCGGCTCGATCCGGTCCCGAAGTTGAAGCCGCCCACGAGGACGTCCCCGGAGCGCGTGATCTTGGAAAACTCGGGGTCGTAGTTCTCCATGACGACCCGCGCCATGTCCTCGCGGGTCATGTCCTCTCTGTAGGTGTAATCCTTCCCGTAGATCCCGTCGGTGTTCAGGTTGTCCTGGGGCGCGAACGCGAGCCGCCCGCGGACCCTCTCGGGGAAGCCGGGGAGGATCGCCACCTTCTCCGCGGGCGGCGCGGGCGGCGCGAGGACCTCGATCCGGCGCTCGAGCTTGGGGCCGTCGACTTTTTCCGGCCCGCGGATGTAGCCTGCGACCGCGGACGCCGCGACCACAGCGGGGCTCGCCAGGTAGCACTTCGCGTCGCGGGAGCCCATGCGCCCCTTGAAGTTCCGGTTCGTCGCCGAGATCCCCACTTCGCCCGGCTCCAGGAGGCCGGTGCCGAGCCCGATGCAAGGGCCGCAGCTCGGTGGAAGCGGCCTCGCGCCGGCGTCGAGCAGGATTTTCCAGTAACCGCGCCGCTCCGCCTCCTCCTGGACCTCGCGGCTCGCCGCGGCCAGGTAGAAGGCGACCGTGGGGGCGACCTTCTTCCCCGCCAGCGCGCGGGCCGCCGCCGCGAGGTCCTCGAGCCGGGAGTTGACGCACGAGACCAGGTAGGCCTTGTGGATCGCGATCCGCTGCGCCTCGATCTCGGCGAGCGGCGTTGCGACCTGGACCGTGTCCGGGCCCGAGACGTGCGGGGTGATCGTCGATAGGTCGAGAGTGATCCGGGCGGCGTAGACTGCGTCCCGGTCCGGCGCGGGTGGGGTCTTCTCCCACGCTTCGACGTCCTTCGCGGTGACTCGCGTCACGCCACGGGTCATCCGCGCCCGGATCCAGTCGATCGTCACCCGATCCACGGGAAACCAGCCGACCAGCGCGCCCCACTCGGTGGTCATGTTCGCGATGCTCATCCGCGCGTCCATGGAGAGGCTCGCCACGCCGGGCCCCGCGAACTCCACCGCGGCGTTCAGCACGTCGTCCTTGTACAGCCCCGCCAGCGCGATGATCACGTCTTTCCCCGTCGCGCCGTTCGCCAGCCTCCCCTCCAGGACCACCCGAACCATCGGCGGGACCTGCCACCAGAACTCCCCGGTCGCCCAGATTGCCGCGGCGTCGGTGCGAACCACCGGCGTCCCGAGCGCGCCGAGCGCCCCGTACATGTTCGAATGGGAGTCGGACGCGACCACCAGCGAGCCCGGCACGACGTAGAGCTGCTCGCACATCACCTGATGGCCGATCCCGGTGCCGGCGGGGTAGAAATCCACCCCCTGGTCCTTCGCGAACCCCTCGATGGACCTGTACTTCTTCAGGTTGTCATCGGACGTATTCTGGATGTCGTGGTCGAGAGCGTAGACCGGCTGCCGGGGGTCCTTCACCTTCGGCACGCCGAGCGACTTGAACTTCTTCATGACCGCCGACGTGTTGTCGTGGGTCATCACGTGCCGGGGCCGCAGTGAGACGAAGTCGCCGGCGCGGACCGGCCTTCCCACGGGCCCCTCGGCCATGTGGCTCTGGACGATCTTCTCGATCGCGGTCTGTCCCACGGCGTCCTCCTACCGATCCGTCTTCAGCAGGTCCATGAGAGCGCTGATCGAGCCCAGCCGATCGAGCCCCCAGACGGCCTCCTTCACCTTCGCCTGCCGCGTGGGCGTCAGCACCGGCCCGGCCAGCGCCTCGAACTTCTCCTCGATCTCGCGGTCGGAGAGCGGGTTCCTCGGGTCGCCCTTGGGGTAGTCTACCTGCTTCGTGAATTCCTTCCCGTCGGTGGTCGTGACCTTCACGATCACACGCTGTAGCGCCGGGAACACCTTCTCGATCTCCGGGTCCGCGACGACCACGACCTTCGGGAGCTGCGCACGGATCGTCGGGTCCATGATCTTGGCGTCGGTGAACTGCGCCGGCGTGACCTGCCGATCGGCGATGGCCGCGGCGATCACGTACGGGAGGCTGTGGTCCGCGGTCTCCTTCGTGCGCGGGTCGTACTTGGACGGGTCCGACAGAATGTCCGCCGCGCGCGCGAGCGAGCGGATATGGACCTTGGCGATCCGCTCCGGCTTCAGGTCGTTGTCCCGCACGATGTCGAGGACCGCGGAGATCGGCGTGTGGGTCAAGGCCTCGGTCGGGTAGGCCTTCATGCCGCACTGCGTGATCCGCCACGATCCGCCGAGCCCTTCGGTCAGGATCTCGAGCTTCCACTGCGGCCCGAGGGAGTGGACCATCCCTTCCTTCCCGTCGATGACGTGCTCGGGCCCCGTGTACCCCTTCTCGGCCAGGAGCGCGCCAAGCACGCCGCTCTGGGTCGCCATCGGGTCCACCGTGTTCTTCATCATCGTCAGCTTGCCGGCCACGGCGGCCCCCAGCGTGAAGTGACGGCAGCCGGAGATCCCGATCGCGTGCTGGATCTTCCCGGCGTCGAGGCCGAGCATCCGTCCCGCGACGATCGGGGAGGCGAACGCGGTGAGCGTCGCGTGGTGCCAGCCGCGCTCCCGGATCCCGGGGAACGCCGCCTCGCACAGCCGCTGCTCGAACTCGTGGCCCAGGACGATCCCGACGATCAGCTCGCGTCCGTCGCGCCCGGTCCGCTCTCCGAGCGCGAGCGCCGCCGGGATGATGTCGGACGGGTGGGACGGGTCCTGTTTCCAGTAGATGTCGTTGTAGTCCATCACCCGGACCATCAGGGCGTTCAGGAGGGAGGCGGTGACGGGATCCGTCTTCACCCCGGATCCGATGACCGTGGCGGGCCCCTTCCCGCCGTGCTCTCCGAGCACCTCGAGGGCGATCCGGACGTCGTGCTGGAGGTAGCCACCGAGGGCGCAGCCGATGGAATCCAGCAGGAACCGCTTCGCCTCACGGACGGCATCGGCCGACAGGTGCTCGAAACGGAGATCCGCGGCCCAGCGGGCCACCTTCGCGGTGATCGTCTCGGTCTTCGCGGCGGGAGTCGCGCTCATCGGTCCCCTCACTTCTTCAGGCTCTTGAACGGCAGGAAGGTCATGAAGTCGGCATGGTGGACGATCGTGGCCTCGGTGGTGCGCTTGACCATGTCCCCCTCGCCGGCGTGGGCGGCGATGATGTGGCAGACCCGGTCTGGCACCCCGCACGCCATCGCGACGGCGACGCCGGTGAACGGATGACGGAGGCTTTCCCCCCGCTCGCTCTGGCGCGCCTTGCCGTCGGCCTTCTCGTACTCGAGCAGCTTTCCCACGTCGGCGAGGATCGCGCCGGCGATCACCGTGTCCATGTCGATCGGGAGCGCCCGGCCGAGGTGCTCCTTCATCGCCTCCGCCGCGCGGCGGGCGACGTGGACGACGCAGCGCTTGTGCTCCATGAACGTGACGGGGCAGTTCGGAACCAAGAGCGTGAACGGGATCTGTCGGAGATCCTCGGGGGTCAGGGGGCTCAGCTCGAACGCCCTGACCCAAGTGGCGAGCACCTTCTCGCGAAGGTCGCCGTCCGCGATCCAGCCCAGCTCCGGCCAGAGTTCCCTGACCTTCTCGTGCATGAAAGGCTCCTTGGTTATCGCGAGGGTGGGGAAGATTAACCCGCCCGGCGAGCGGCGTCCAGCTTCTCTCCCCGGGTCCCGGCGCGTCGTTCCGCGGCACCCGGGGCCTCTACGACCCGGCGCGACCGCAGGCCATGCGGTTCCGGGGTCCGCATCAAGGCGATCACGGCCGTGTTTCGCGCTTCCTCCGCGCGGCCCGGTTCCCGTAAGGTGAATCCGGCTCGAGTCGGGAGACGTCGGCCGATCGCGCGCGATGGGGGGGGCGGTTATGAGCACGCTCGGCGAGGGGCCAGGGGAGAGCCGGAGCCCCGTACCGGTCGGCGGGGAGTCGCACCCGCCGGCGCTCGAATCGCCCTCGCAGCCGGCCGGCGACGACTGGATCGAGTCGCACAGGCGCAGGATCTTCTGGATCGCCCGCGAGTTCCGGCACTTCGGCGTCCCGATGGAGGATCTCCTCGCGGAGGGGACCGTCGGTCTCCTGGAGGCCGCCTCGCGCTACGATCCGACGCGCGGGGTCAAGTTCGCGTCGTACGCGGTTTGGTGGATCCGCAAGCGGATCTGCGAGACGGCGATCAGCCAGACGGCGCTCATCCGCATCCCGCGGTACCGCCTTCGACACCTCTACCAGGTGCGCGAGGCGGAGCGCGAGATCAGGGCGACCTGCGGCAGGCCGCCGAGCAGCGAGGAGATCGCGGAGCTATCCGGTCTTCCGGGGGACGAGGTACGGTTCCTGCTGGGACTGTCCAAGAGGGAGATCCCGCTCGGCGCGCTGGTGAGCGCGGAGTCGAGTCTCAGCCTCGAGGAAACGCTGGCCCACGAAAGTCTCGACGCGCCCGACGACACGCTGCTCCGGGAGGACCGCTTGGCGCTCCTCGGCCGCGTCCTCGCGCGGCTCCCCCGGCGCGAGGCCGAGATCCTGTCGATGCGGTTCGGACTCGGAGGGCGGCCCCCGCGGACGCTCGCCGAGGTCGGCCGGCGCCTGGGTGTAAGCCGCGAGCGCGTCCGACAGGTCGAGAATCGCGCGCTCGAGCACCTGCGGCAGCTGCTGATCGACGATCCGGGTCACGGCCGTCGGTGGGCGCGCTCCCCGCGCCTGGCATCTTCGGCCTGAGGCCGGCGGGACGATCCGACGGCCCGTCCCTGCCCCGGCCCTCCCGTCACTTCTTGCCGAACACTTCCGCCTGGAACACCGAGAGCTTCCCGCCTTTCCATCCGTCACGGGGGAGTCCCGCCTTGAGGGCGAGATGTTCCAGAAGCTCCCGGACCCCCCAACCCTGCTCGGGCGCGACCTGAGGGAGGAACACGGCCTTGTCCGGGCCCTTTTCCAGCAGCACGCCGTCGCGGCCTATCACGATCGCGTCGGGGCCCTCGACGGGCAGGATCGGCGTCAAAGCGGAGATCGACAGGGCCAGGCGTTCCAGCTCGGCCCGTCCGACCGGCGGGAAGCGCGGGTCGTGGAGCGCGGTCTCGACCGCGTTGTGGATCACGCTTTCGTAGAGCGGCTCGTGCGGCACGATGGTCCCGATGCATCCCCGCAGCTCGAGTGGTCCCCGAGGGGCACCCACCGGCTCTTTGAGCGTGACGAACGCGCCGCGAATCGCCTTGAGCGCGGGCGTGAGGTCGGCCCCGGCGAGCGTACGGTCGAGCGAGCCGTCCTTGAGGATCGCGTCCCGGACGGATGCCCAGGCGAGTCCGAGGAGCGTCCTCTTCTCCTCCTCGGTCAGCCCCGGGCGGACGTCGCCGCGCGCGGGGGTTGTCGGGACTCCGGCCGCGGAGCGGAACACCATCGTGGCGTAGGAGACGCTGTGCCCGAAGTCGCCGGTCATCCGGCCGGATGTGTCGTACGCGACGAGGGACGCCGTCGCGTTCCTGGGGAGGAGCCGCAGCAGCACGTCGATCGCGTCGCGCCCGCAGATCGTCGCGCCGGTCCGGTCGAGGTAGCTCTCGAACCCGGCGACGTCCCGGGCCTCGATCAGGCGGGCCGCCCCAAGATCGAGCTCTCGCAGCTTCTCCTGCACGTCGTCCCGGAAGGGGACGTATCCGAACCCCGACCCGAAATGCGTGAAGTCGGAGGAGACGACCACCAGCACCCCGGCGCCGAGGAGCGGCCGCAGGCCGTCGGCCACTTTCTGCGCCTCCTCGCCAGCGGTCCCGGAGCCCACGAGAACCGGCACCGCGCGCCAGCCCGGCGCGAGGGCGCGCTGCAGGAACGGCACCTCCGCCTCGAGGCAGTGCTCCCGCTCGAACGCTCCGGCCGCGACCTTGAATCCCGGCCGGCCCTTGAGCGCGTCCACGGCCTCGCGGTCGATCGGGACGTCGCCGAGCGGCGTTCTCAGCGAGTCGGCGTCGGGCAGCGCCGCGCCGCGGAACCAGGCGTAGTGGCTCGGCCCGAGCAGGAGCACGCGCTCGTAGCGCGCCCCCTCGAGCCGACGGAACCCGTGAGCCGCGGTCGCTCCCGAGTAAACAAATCCGGCATGCGGCGCGATCAGCGCGACCACCTCGCCCTCGTCCGCGCGGGGCGGAGCGGGGACGCGGGCGAGCATCGCGTCCACCTCCCGCGCCAGCGCCTCGGCGCTCCCGGGGTACCACGTCCCGGCCACCGCGGGGCCGAGCGTCCTCCCGGAGTCGCCGGGGCCCTTGAATCCGAGCGCTGCCGCGAGGACGGGGAGCAGAGCTCCGATCTCGACCATGGCGGGTCCCTCCGCGAGAGGATCTCCTCCGGAGTGTACGCCGGAAATCGGGAGGCCGGAACACCGACGAGGCGGCGCGACCGCCTCTTTCCCTCTCGCCCGAGAACGGGCATCATCCGCGGAGACGGTCCCGCCCGGGACCGTTTCCACGGGAGGGGTCGCGGTATGAAGCTCGCCGAACGGTTCCTGGTGAAGCCCGGACGAAAGATCCGTCTCGCGCGGATCGATCCCGCCGACACCGCGGGGGTCGCGGATAAGTCCGCCGCCGAGCCCCGGCTCGAGAAGAACCTCAAACGCCTGGCGGAGCTCCAGTACCTCATGTACGCGGAGAACCGGCGCTCCCTGCTCGTCGTCCTGCAGGCCATGGACGCCGCGGGGAAGGACGGGACGATCCGGCACGTCATGACCGGCTTGAATCCCCAGGGATGCCGGGTGACGCCGTTCAAGGCGCCGTCCGAGGAGGAGTTGGACCACGACTACCTGTGGCGCGTCCACAAAGAAGTGCCCCGCCGGGGAGAGATCGGCATTTTCAACCGCTCCCATTACGAGGACGTGCTGGTGGTCCGGGTGCACGACCTCGTGTCGAAGCCGGTCTGGTCCCGACGATACGACCAGATCAACGGGTTCGAGCGGTCGCTGGCCGACGAGGGGACGGCGATCGTCAAGTTCTTCCTTCACATATCGAGGGAGGAGCAGAAGCGCCGGTTCGAGGCGCGCCTCGAGGACGAGACGCGCCACTGGAAGCTGTCGCCGGCCGACTTCGAGGAGCGGAATTTCTGGAACGACTACCAGCGCGCCTACGAGGACGTCCTCTCCCGCTGCTCGACGCCGTGGGCCCCATGGTACGTCGTCCCGTCCAACAGGAAATGGTTCCGAAACCTCGCTGTCTCCCAGATCATCGTCGAGACGCTCGAGGCCTTCCGGATGAAGTTCCCGAAGCCCTCGTTCGACGTCTCGAAGATGAAGCTCGAATAGGCACGTCGCGCGCGAGCGCGCTATCCTGGGTCCCTTCCGGCGCACGCGCCCCTCGGCGAGGGCGGGCAGCCGCGGAAGGCGAGGACCGTCCTTTGACCCCAGGCGGGAGCCCCCATGGACCGCGCGTCCTGCGGCGCCTGTTCCGGTTCGCCATCGCGAAACGCTGGTGGGTGGTCGGGTTCTACTCGCTGCTCCTGGTGCCGGGGATCTGGTTCGCGCTAAAGGTCGGCCAGGACGACTCGGTCGAGCGCCTCGTGGTGCGCACCGACCCGGACTACGTCGCCGCCCAGGCGTTCGCGAAAGTCTTCGGGCGCACCGAGACCGCGATCCTCGTCGCCGAGGCGGGCAACCCGTTCGCCCCGGGGATCCTGAAACGTCTCGACGACATCGAGCGGCGCCTCGCCGCGGTCCCGAAGGTCGGCGTCAACTCGATCCTGTCGATCTTCCGCCGGACCCAGGGGGGCTTCCAGCCGACCCAGGAGCGCTGCGACGCCTTCCGGAAGTTCGCGACGGACACCGACCTCTTCGCGCGCCAGGGGCTCGTGGGGGACCGGTTCCTCTCGATCGTGCTCTCCCTCAACGTCCGCACGCCGGAGGAGCGCCATGCCGTCCTGGACGCCATCGATTACGTGGTCGATCCGACCCTGATGGATCCGAAGCCGCTGCTCGCGCTCCGGAAGACGGGGGAGCCGTACGTCAACGCGTACTTCGAGGACGCCACCCGCGACGCCGCGCTCAGGTCCTTCCCCCTCTTCGGCGCTTTCGTCGTCGGGCTGATCCTCTTCCTGTACCGATCGTTCCGGGCGCTCTGCGCGTTCCTCGCCACGGTCGTCGCGAGTATCGCCCTCACGGTGGGATACGCCGGTGTCTCAGGAGACGTGATCACCATCGTCTCGTCGCTGGTGCCCATGACGGTCCTCGTGACCTGCACGGCGACCCTCGTGTACATCCACTCGCGATTCGTGGAGCACCCGGAGGGACGGTCCTTCGAGGAGCACCAGGTCGATACCCTCGCCAACAAGTTCCTCCCCTGCACCGCGTCGTTGTTCGCCACCGCCGTCGGCTTCGCCGCCCTGGCGGTCTCGCACATCCGGCCGATTCGCGAGATGGGGATCTGGGTCGCGGCGGGGATCCTGATCACCTGGGTCGTGGTGTTCACGCTGTTCCCGGCGCTCCAGAGGATCCTGAGGACGCCGACGCAGCAGGAGCGCCGGGTCCGCGGCGGGCGGTGGTTCGCCGTGCTGGCGGATCGGCTCCCGGCGTTCACGTATCGCTGGCGCTGGGTGATGGTCCCGGCGTCGCTGGCGTTCTGCGTGCTGGGCGCCGTGGCCCTCTTCGGCCTCCGGGGCGTGGTCACGCCGATGAGCCTCGAGAGCGACGCCCTCGACTACATCGATCCGAGCGTGAGGCTCGCGCAGGACACGCGGCGGGTGCAGCAGATCCTCCCCAGCCTCTCGGTCACGGAGGTCTGGCTCGCGGGACCGCCGGGGAGCGTGGTCCGGCCCGAGGTGCTCCTCGGCCTCGACCGCTTCTCCCGCGCCCTCGAGGCGGACGAGCGGGTGGGATCCGTGGTCGGCCCGACCACCGTCCTCCGCCTCCTGCAGTACGTCTCCGGGCTCGGCGATCGCCTCCCGGAGGACCGCGCGGGGCTCGAGGAAGCCGCGGCCCAGCTCGAGAGCCTCCTGCTCCAGGAGCCGGACCTCCGCTCGTTCGTGGACGTGGGCACTTTGTCGCAGACCCACGTGACCGTGCTGAGCCGGGTGGACAGCTACGAGGGCTTCCTCGACCTCGACCGGCGGATCGGGGCGTTGTGGGAGGAAGCCGTCGCCCGCGACCCGGCGCTCCGCCCGTTTCGCATCTCGACCGTCGGCACCGAGCGACTCCAGGCCAAGATCGCGTACCACCTCGTGCCGACCCTGGTCGACAGCTTCCTGCTGACCGCCGCGATCATCTTCATCACGTTCCTCGCGCTGTTCCGGAGCGGTCCCGCTCGGCTGATGGCCATGATCCCGTCGCTGTTCGCGATTCTGGTGATGTTCGGGTTCATGCGCGTCGCCGGGATCGGGCTCAACGTCGCGACGATCCTCATCGCCTCGACGGTCCTCGGCACGTCCGAGAACGACCAGATCCACTTCTTCTATCACTTCCTCGAGGCGAGGCGGACGGGGACGGTGGAGGAAGGGTTGCGGCACACGCTTCTGATCGCCGGGCGGGCGATCTTCTTCGCCACGATGATCAACGCGGGAGGCTTCCTGGCGTTCGCGCTTTCGGACCTCCCGCCCATGCGGGAGCTGGGCATCCTTTCGGCGCTCGCCTTCGTGCTGTCGATGCTTGCCGACTTCACCGCGCTCCCCGCGGCGCTGTGGATCCTCGGCCGTCACAAGCCGGACGCCGTGAAGGCGGCGCCGGCCGCGGAGTAGGCCGGCCATGCGCAAGACACGCTGCGTCGTCCCCGTGCTGCTCGTTCTCCCGCTGGCTCTCGCGAGATCCGCATCACCCAAGGTTCTCGTGATCTGCGCGCCGGGGTACCCGGGCACGACGGCCCAGGCCCGCCCGGTCATGGAGGCGTTCGCGGGGGCCGCGGCGCGCGCCGGGGGCTGGCCCTCCGGCAGTCTCTCCGCGGTGTATCACGAGAGAGCGGAGCCGGGACTCGCTCGGCTCGCAGAGGACGACGCCGCGCTCGCGCTCGTACCGCTCCCGTTCTACCTGCAGCACGGGCCGGCCCTCAAGCTCGCTCCCCGCCTCCAGGTGGTCCGTGACTCGGGCGCGGCCGAGACCTGGAGCCTGGTCGCGAAGAAAGGGACGGTCGCGTCCGCCGCGGCGCTCGCGGGCTTCGAAGTCGCCGGCGCGCCCGGCTACGCCCCCGCCTTCGTCCGCGGCCCGGTTCTGGGTCCTTGGGGCGCGCTCCCTCCTTCCGCGACCGTCAGGTTCACTCCCGCGATCCTCTCGGCGCTCCGCCGGGCGGCGGCCGGTGAGAAGGTCGCCGTGCTTCTCGACTCCGCGCAGTCGTCCGCGCTTGCGTCGCTGCCGTTCGCAGGGGACGTCGAAACGGTGTACCGGGCCAAGCCGCTCCCGGGAACGCTGCTCTGCACGGTCGGGGACCGCGCGAAGGGGCCCGAGTTCGAGGCGCTGCTCAAGGCGCTCGCCGGGCTCCACAAGACGCCGGAGGGGGCCGACGCATTGCAGGCCATGCGGATGGTGCGGTTCGAGGCCGCCGATCTTCCGGGCATCGAGGCGGCGCGGAAGGCCTTCGCCGCCGCCGAGGCGTCGTCCCGGTGAGGAAGACGCTTCCGGTCGCCCTGGCCCTGCTCCAGTTGGCTGGATGCGCCCGAGCCCTCCGGGAACCGCGTCCCCTCGACTCGATCGCGGGAGAGGCGGCGAAGGTGTCTCCTGGGGAAGTCGAGGGTCTCCTGGCGAAAGCCGAGGAGCTCTACGCGCGCGGAGACCCTTCGTCGGTTCGGGATGCCGCCGAGACATGGCTCGAGGCCGCCGCCGCGGACGGGACGCGCATCACGGGAGTCCTCGGCACCGTGAAGGCGCGCGTGTGGCTCGCGGACCACGAAGCCGAGCCGGCGGCCCGACTCGAAGGGGCCGCGTCCGCAGTGGAGACCGTGCAGTGGTGCGGGAGGATCGCTCCCGATGACCCCGCCTGCTCGTACTGGCTCGGCGTCGCCCTGGGGGTCCAGGCGCGGGAGCGCCCCTCCACGGCGATCTCCGCGCTCCCCAAGATGGTCGACGCGTTCGGACGCGCCGCCCATGCCGCGCCGGCGCTCGACCACGGCGGCCCGGACAGAGCCCTCGCCCTGCTCTATGTCCGCGCGCCGGGGTGGCCGACCGGCCCGGGGGATCCTGAGAAGGGCCTCGAGCACGCCAAGAGGGCGGTGGCGGTCGAGGGTGATTACCCGCCGAATCTCCTGGCGCTGGCGGAAGCGCTCTCCGCCAACGGGAGCGAAGAGGAGAGCCGAGCGGTCGTCTCCCGGGCCCTCGATCTCGCCCGCGCCCGTGCCGCGGCGGGGGATCGCGACGCTCGAGAATGGGTGGAGGAGGCCGAACGGGCGGTTGCTGGGGGGGTCGGACACTGAGCCGGGCATTGCCTTAAAGCCCTTCCCGGGGTAGAAAGGGGGCGCCGGGAGGGGTAAGAGGGGCAGCCCATCCCAGGAGGAGGCGCCGATGAGGCGGATCGGTCTCGGGGTGGGGGTTGTCTTGTGCATGCTCCTGGCGGGGCGGGCTGCCGTCGCCGCGGACCGGGTGGTCCGGTTCCAGGCGGTCGACCCGGGGAAACCGATTCCACCCGAAATGGCGAGCCCCGAGGGAACAACCCGCTGGAGCTTGGAGTCTTTCCGCTCGCGGGACACCGTGACGCGGACCATCGATGTCGCCGGGCCGAGCGTCACGGTCACGGATCTCCTCGAAGCCGCCAGCTCGGGGACTCGGCCCCGGACGGCCGTGTCGGTCTACACCGACCCCGCGGGTGGCGACACCGCGTCCCGCTGGATCCTCCCGGACAGGAGCCCGGAGTACCTGCGGCCGGGGACCCGTCAGTCTCTCTCTCTCGACGTGACGAAGGGTGCGATCGTCCGGCATCTGAGGATCGAGGTCGAAACCGTGGGCGTCGGGTGGGTGCATCTTCCCTCCGGGCCGCACGAGTCGGCGCTGCAGCGCGCAGTCGTCTCGGACGAGCCGGACGGTCGCGGCGCGTTCGGCCCGGCGGTGACCCTCTACCGCTGGATCGATCCCCTGGTGGGGGTCGTCGCCGAGACCGGAGGCGACTCGCCGGCCGGCGCGATGGTCCTGGAGAAGGCGATCTCCGGCGCCGCGAACCTCAGGATCTACGTGGATCAGATGTGGAGAGGCACGTACTCCGGCCTCAACTACGGATGGGATCGCGGGGTCGGCGTGGCGCTGTCCACGCTGACGGCGCAGCACTACGCCACCGAGGCGGACATCGCGAACGCGACCAGTTGGGACTTTTCGGTGACGACCACCGGGACCGAGGTCGCTTCGACGACGACCCCCGTCAATTCCGCCGAGACCTGCAACGCCGGCCGGTGCGGTTACAACGTCTCCGGTGGCGTGCTCGAGCGCACCGACAAGAACTTCACGGCGCCGGCTGCCCACAACGTGGATCGGACGAACGACGTGGCGCAGCGCGAGAATCGCGTCGGCGACGTGACGATCTGGATCCGGGCCGGCGCGCAGCACGAAGGTTGGTGGACGGGCAACTCGACGCCGGACCCGTCGAGCGAGAACCGGTTTTGCTACAACACCGATACCACGACACGGACCTCGGTGCCGCTGTGGAGGTTCCCGCACCCCGACGGGGCGACGTACTACTTCACCGCCGGAGACAGCTGGAAGAGCGGCGTGTTCGCCTGCGAGCAGGACATCTGGAACCAGCACTGCGGCACGAACAACGACGCGCTGTTCAACACGCTCTACGTGAACGCCTGCACGTACAACGGGCAGACCTACTCCGGGACCCAGGGATCGCAAGTCCTGAAAGGCGGGGTCGTCACGCTGCCGTCCGGCCATACGTTCAACGCGCTCCTGGTCCGCAACCTCGCGGAGTTCTGCGTGTGGGGAACGTCGAACTGCTCGTTCCTGAACTTCGAGCAAGTCCGGACCGTGGTGGATCTCTGGCAGGTGCCGTATATCGGATCGGTCGCGATGATCCAGTCGCCGGTCGACGCGGGGCCCCCGAACCCGCCCCCCCCGAACGGAGACGGCAACTACCCGTACTTCACGACCGCCGACCTCTCGAACATCGGCTTCGGCCTATTCCCGCCGCTTACGATCACGGCGACGGCGGCCACGAGCAACAGCGTGACCCTCAACTGGAATCCGGGGCAGGACATCCACCGGATCAACGGCTACAAAGTGTACTGGGACACGGACTCCGGTGGCGCGACCCCGTACGCGTTCAACTCGGACAGCAATCCCGGGCAAGTGTCATTCGCCGGACCCTCGGCGACCATCTCCGGCCTGCTGTCGGGAACCCCGTACTATTTCACGGTCACGTCTCTGTCGAACTTCACCGATCGGGACAGCGGCATCGTCACGCGGTACGAGAGTCTGGTCTACCCGACGCAGGTCTACGGTGATCCCAGCAACGCCTACCCGATCGAGGTTCTCAAGAGCACGGCGTGCCCCGCCGGCTCGGAGGTCACGGGCCTGGTTGAGACCAACCTCGGTTCGGGTAGCGTCCAGTTGTGCTGGAACGCCCTCGGCGACCCGAGCGTCGTCGGGTACAGGGTCCTGGGCGCGAGTTCGCCCACGTCGGATGCGAATTTTGCGTTGGTCGCCGACGTGGGGCTCGCGACCTGCTGGAGCGGCAACCCCTCGCAGTCGTACTTCCTGGTGTACGCGCTCGAGACAGGAGGCAACGGGTGCTGGGGCCATTACGGGCGCTGAAGTGAGCAGGGTCGCAGGGCCGGGCCGGTCGATCGTTCTCCTCGTCATCGCACTCTGCTGGCTCACGGCCGCGTGGCCCCAGTCCGCTTCGTCCTCGCTGCGCGGGACGGTGAGGGGGCTCGACGGTAAGCCGATGGCGGGGGCGACCGTTCGGGCGAGATCTGAGACGACGGGCGCGGTCCGCAGCGCCACGACCGACGCACGAGGGCAGTTCCAGTTCAACTCCCTGCCGCCGGGGCTCTGGGTCGTGGCGGCCTCGCTGCCCGACGGCGCATCGAGCGACTCCCGTACGGTCGCGCTCGCTTTGCAGGAGGCGAGGTCGGTCGACCTCACTCTCGGCAAGGGGCTCGCCGAAAGAGTAACGGTCCGTGCGGAGCCTCTGCTCGTGGACCCCCAGCGAGTCGGGCTAGAGATGAGGGTCGGGGACTCGATCGCCGACGCCATCCCGATCGCCGGGCGCGTCGTCACCGACCTTCCGCTCCTCGACGCGTCCGTTCGACAGGCCCCCACCGCCGATTTCTTCGGCGAGCGGGGCGCGGTCTTCGTGGTCAACGGCCAGTCCGGGCGATCGAATTCCTTCCTGGTGGACGGCCTCGACAACAACGACGAGACCAGCGGAACATCCATGAACTCGTTCTTCTCCCAGCTCGTCGTGCAGGAGATGGTCCTTAACACGAGCCGCTACGCGGCGGAATTCGGGCGGGCGAGCGGCGGCGTCTTCAACATCGTCACCCGCCAGGGCGGAAACGAGGAATCGGGGGAGTTCTTCGTGCAGCGGGGAGCGGCGTCCTGGAACTCCCCCGGGGCATTCGTCTCGGGATTGCCGGACCCCAAGGGAACGCCCCGGACCGGCGATCAGTACCAGCTCGGCTTCCGCGTCGGCGGCCCCATCCGCGAGGACCGGGCGTTCTACTTCGCCGCGTACGAGCGCCAGCGCGAGGACCGGGTCGTACCGTACGTCGGCACAGGTCGGAACGGGGCGGCGGGAGGATTCGTGATCGCTCCGGCGGCGGACGACAACATCTTCCTCAGGACCGATTTCAATCTCTCGCCCTCGCAGTCCCTGATGGTCCGGCTCTCCGCCGACACGAGGTCCACCGAGGACTTAAACGTCGGAGGTCGGACCACCCCCGAGGCGGGATTCCGGCTCGACGAACACGATCTCCAACTCGCCGGTTCGCTCACTTCCGTGCTCTCGCCCAACCTGATCCACGAGGCGCGGCTCCTGGTCTCGTCCTCCGACTTCGATCAGCAAGCGAACTCGAGCCGGCCGGGGGTGGATCGGCCGTCGGGCAGCTTCGGCGGCAACAACCTCAACCGTCAGCTCCGCCGCGAGGACAAGTTCCAGGTCGTCGACAACGTGACCTGGAGGGTCGGGAGTCACACGACCAAGTTCGGCCTCGACTTCACGCGCTCGCGGACCGACGTGCGCACGCGGTTCAACCCGAACGGCAACTTCCTGTACGCTACCGACACGCCGTACGATCCGAACAGTTGTCCCGTGAGTCCGTCGCAGGTCACCGCCGCGATACGCAACGGAACTTATCCGATCATCCCCTGTCAGCCCTGGGAGATCGGCAAGGACCGAGCGGACATCGGCACCTACCCGATCGTCTACCAGCTCATCGAGGGCGAGCCGGAGGCGAATCTCTACGACAACCAGATCGGTTTGTTCGCGCAGGACACCTGGCGGCTCGGGTCCAAGGTGGTCCTCGAATACGGGCTGCGCTACGACCTGGACACGTTCCGCCTGCCGCCGAGCGCCCGGGTCGATTCGCCGATCCCGAACGGCGGGGCCCCCCTGGACAAGAACAATGTCGCCCCTCGGCTCGGCTTCACGTTCACCCCTGGGGACGGACGGCTGGTCCTGAGGGGTGGGGGAGGCGTCTTCTACGACAAGCTCTCGCTGGGGTTCCCCGCCGTCGCCGCCATCACTTCGGAAACGAGGATCGGGATCCTGCCGGTCCAGGGAATGACGCTGGAGGTGCCGGTCGGCGACAAGACCGTCGCCCTGACTGAAGACGCCGTGGAGCAGCTAGGCGGGGGAAGCTACCTGAAGGACTTCCTCGTCTTCCCCGACGATCTGATCCTCCGCTTCTCCACCGGCACGAGGCTCGACACTCCGTACTCCTTCGAGAGCTCGGTGGGTGCGGAGATCGCCGTGGGAAAAGGCGGCGCGGCACAGCTCGAGATCGTGCGGGCGCGCGGCCACCACCTCCCCCTCATGAGGGATCTCAACCCCATCGTCCGGTTCCGGAGCTGCTCGGGACCGAGTCCGACCGACCCGGACCCCAAGTACCGGGACAGCTGCACGCCGGTCCATGCCGATAGCACGACGGGGTCGATCGCCGCTATCACGACGGATGGGGAGAGCTGGTACACCGGAGCGACCCTGGGCTGGCGCTGGCGAGGGAAGATGGGCTGGTACCAGGCCTCGTACACCTGGTCGCGGGCCGAGGATCTCGGGCCGGACCCGCTGAAGGGCGGCATCTACCTACCGCCGGATTCCGCGAACCTCTCCGGCGAAAAGGGGCCGTCGGACGCCGACCGGCGGCACCGGATCGTGATCTCGGGGGAGTCCTCGCTGCCGTGGATGGGACTCCGGGCATCGGGAGTCATCCAGGTCAGCTCGCCCGTCCCGTTCAACGTGACCACCGGTCGCGACGACAACCTCGACGGCATCACCACCGACAGGCCGCCGGGGGTCGGGCGCAATACGGGCGAGGACACCCCGCTCGGTCCGGTGAACGAAGTCCGAGCATCGGAGAACCAGCTGAGGAGGATTCGGAGCCAGCCTCTTCTCGCTCCCGTGACGTCGCTGTACGCTCCCGCGTTCTACCAGATCGACCTCCGGGTGTCGAAACCTTTCGCGACGCGGGACGGAAAGACCCGGGGGGAGATGTATCTTCAGATCTTTAACCTGCTCGACCGGCTCAACGGGGGCCCCGTGGAGGGGCGCGCGATCTCCCCGGATTTCGGCAAGCCGATCGACCTCGCCGGGCCGCCACGGACCATGGAGCTGGGATTGAGGCTCGGCTACTGAGCCTCGCGGTCCACGATTCCCCGACCCTCAGATCGTGACGACCTTCGACGCCTTCCACTGCGCGGCGAGGATGTCCGTCATCCCCCCGATCACGCCCACCCGGACCTTCTCCGCGAGCGCATAGTGATCGAGGCAGGTCTTGCAGAGAATCAAGTGCACGCCCTTGGTCTCGAGCGACGCCAGCAGGTCGAGGACCGGGGACCCCTCGACCGCCAGCCGGACTCCCTCGCCGTAGAAGGCGATGGCTCCCGGCAGCATGTCGTTGCCGTCCAGAAGGCCGAGGTAGTTCCGGATCAGCTTGTGCTGGAGCGACGGCTCGGCGTGGCCCATCCCGAAGCGGGTGACCAGGATCAGGACGGCTCCGTCCCGTAGCGATGCGCTCATGCCCTTTGTCTCCGAGGAGACGCGCCGCGCGCCCGCGGACTCGCCCCCGTCAGTCCGCGGCCACCGTCTCCCGCGCGCGGCGTGCCTCGGCCATCAGCCGGTCGAACCAGGCGTCGAAGCGCGATTCCACACGGTCGAGGTGCACCGTGGGAGCCGGAGTCACCTCGACGTTCAGGTCGCGCGGGTCCGGCTCGACCCCGGAGAGCGGGAACCCGGCGAGATCCCAGACGGGCCCCGAATCCGCCTCGCCGACCGCGACGTTGCGGTAGATCGGCGCGACCTTGCGGATCTCCTCCATGACGTCGCCGACGTCGGCGTACTTCATCTTGAAGCGGTACCCCATCCGTCCTGCGAGCTGGGCGATGACCTGCCACGTCTCGAGACCGGTGGCCGGCGGGACGGCCCGGGCGATCCGCTGGATCCGCCGCTCCGAGTTGGTGTAGGTCCCGGAGGTCTCGGCCGCGGTGCTCAGCGGCAGCACCACGTGGGCGGCCCTGGCGGTGTCGGTGAGAACGACGTCGCCGACCACGAGGAAGTCCGTCGCGAGGAGCCCCGCCTTGAGATCCTCGGGGAAGTCCGGATCGCCCAACGGATCCTCTCCGAGCACGACGGCGACTTTGATCTTGCGCTCGCGCAGCCGCGCGGCGAGGTCCGCCGGCGCCGTCTGGAGATCGCGGAGAGCGACGCACCACTCCTTCTCGAGGTCGTCCACGACGCTCTCGTCCCGGACCGGACGGTACCCCGGGAACCAGTCGGGGAAGCACCCCATGTCCAGGAGACCCTGCATGTTCGCCTTCTCGCGCAGCACCAGGAGCGAGGCACCGAGCATCCCGGCGGCGGCCGCGAACACGCGGGCGTCGCGGGCGGTCCGCGGTCCGCGATAGTCCTTGTTGAAGATCAGGACCTTGAGGAGGCTCCGCCCGACGAGGCGCGCGGCTTCCTTCACGAGCGCAGGGTCCGCCCCGGTTCTCTCCTCAAGCCCGCCGCCGTCGAGTCCGGAGAACGCCTCGGCGAGCCACGGCCGGTCCGGCATCGCCTCGCCCGAGGCGGTGAGCGCCTCCCGTACGATGCCCAACACGACCCGCGCCTCGGTTCCGGGCCGGCAGCGGATGAATACCTCGGCGAGGCGGGCGACGGGATTCATCTCGGGGTGGATGTAGACGAGCTTGCCTCCGCCGCGGAGGGCGCGCTTGACGATCAGGTCGGCGACGAAGTGCTCCTCGTCCAGGCGCGACCCGGCCAGGAGGATCAGCTGGGCGTCCGCGACATCGCGGTAGGTGGCGGTGGAGACGACCTCCGGGCACTGGAGGTCGCGGTTCACGAGGTGGGCCAGGGACCCGATGTCGTGGGTTCTGAGCGCCACCCGCGCCAGCTTCTGCGCGAGGTACGCCTCCTCGTTCGTAAAGCGCGGCGAGACGAAGACCGCCATCTCGGAGCCCGCGTACCGGCGCGACAGCTCGCGGAGACGCATCGCCGCGTACCCGAGGGCGTCGTCGAGCGACGCGTCCTGGAGCACCCGGCCCGCCCTCACCTTCGCCTTGAGGAGCCGGTCCTCGGCGTGGACGACGTCGTATCCAAATCGTCCCTTCTTGCAGTGGTTCCCGAACGTGACCGTATCGTCCTCGCAGGTGGAGACCTTGACCACCGTGTCCCCGAACGTGTCGTAGGCGATCCGGCAGCCGACGCCGCAGAACGAGCAGATCGACGGGACTTTCCGGGTTCGCCAGGGTCCCGGCTTCACCAGCGGGACCTTCTGCGCGATGGCGCCGGTGGGGCAGGTGCCGATGCACAGGCCGCACGTGACGCAGTCGGTATCGAGGAGCGAGCCGCCCATCGCGGGCCGGACCACCGTGCTGAAGCCGCGCTGCAGGTACCCGTACGCCGCGACGCCGACCACCTCGGAGCAGATCCGGACGCACCGCCCGCACAGGATGCACTTGTTCGGATCGAGCTCGATCAGCGGGTGGCTCGAGTCCACCTTGTGCTGCGTCGCCTCGCCGATGAATCGGGAGATGTCCACCCCGTACTCCGTGGCGTAGCGCCTCAGGTCGCATTCGAACAGCGCCGTGCAGCCGCACTCGAGGCAGCGCCGGGTCTCTTTCTCGATGTCCTCGGCGGTGTATCCCTGCTCCACCTCCATGAAGCCCTTGACCCGGTCCTCGACGGCAAGGAGCGGCATCGGCCGGCGCCGCGACGGGTTCGGACTCCGGAGGTCGGCCACCGACACCTTGGCGAAGGTGTCCTTGCGGCTCACGAACTCTTTCGGCTCCGGCCGGGCCACGGCGCCCGTGAGGTAGGCGTCGATCGCGTGGGCGGACTTCCTGCCGGCCGCGATCGCTTCGATGGCGGTCGCGGCGCCGGTGACCACGTCGCCGCCCGCGAACACCCCTTCGACGCTCGTCTCGCCGGTTCCCTCGTTCGTCTGGATCGTCTGCCACCGGGTGAGATTCAGGACCTCGCCGAAGGGGAGGAAGTCGGGCACGCGCCCGTCGAGAAGCTCGGGGACCCGCGTGGCCTGGCCGATGGCGGAGAGGATGAAGTCGCCATCCGCGACGAACTCGGAGCCGCGCACCGGCTTGGGGCTTCGGCGCCCGCTGGCGTCCGGCTCGCCCAGCTCCATTCTCAGGCACTCGACGCCGCTGACGCGGTCGCCGGCGGTGATGACCCGGACGGGGGCCACCAGGAAGTCCATCTTCACGCCTTCCTGCTCGGCGTCGTGGATCTCCGCGGCGTTGGCGGGCATCTCGTTCCGGGTGCGCCGGTAGAGCAGGCGGACCTCTTTGACGCCGAGCCGCAACGCCGTGCGCGCGCAGTCGATGGCGGTGTTGCCGCCGCCGATCACCAGCACGCGACCCCAGAGATCGATCTTGCGCCTCAGGCCGAAGTTCTTGAGGAACTCGATGCCCGACAGAACCCCTTCCGAGTCCTCTCCCTTGACGCGCATGTCCGAGCTCTTCCAGGCGCCGAGGCCCAGGTAGACCGCCCCGTAACCGTCCCGCTTCAGGCTGTCCACGGTGAAGTCGCGGCCGAGGAAGGTGTTCGTCTTGAGGCGCACGCCGAGGCTCAGGATCTGGTTGATCTCGAGATCGAGGACGTCCTTCGGGAGCCGGTACTCGGGGATGCCGTAGCGGAGCATGCCGCCCGCCTCCGGC
>JBGQAU010000099.1:0-8766 GCA_041494445.1 Acidobacteriota bacterium
CGCCTTCCCGGACGCGAAGCCGACCCACCCGTTGCCGTCGCCGACCACCACCCGGGCGGAGAACGAGAAGTTCTTGCCGCCCTTCACGACCTTGGTGACGCGGTTGATGTGGACCACCCGGTCCTTGATTTCGCCCACCGGTCCCTGTTCGCGCTCCACCACGACTGCCTCCCAACGCTCTCCGTTCACGGCTCGAGGCGAGAGTTCGACCTCGAGTTCCGGACCCCGCATCCCATCAGAACTTCAGCCCGGCCTCGCGCGCGGCCTGGGCGAGGGCCTCCACCCGGCCGTGGTACAGGAAGCCGCCCCGGTCGAACACGGCGGTCCCGATCCCGGCGCTCTTCAGACGCTCCGCGATCGCGCCCCCCACGACCTTCGCCGCCGCGGTCTTGCCGGCGGCGCTCTTCGCCTTGAGGTCCGGCTCCGCGGTGGACGCCTGGGCCAGCGTCCGCCCCGTGTCGTCGTCGATGGCCTGCACGTAGATATGCTTGTCGCTCCGGAACACCGCGAGGCGCGGCCGCTCCGCGCTCCCCCGGACCTTGCTGCGGATCCGGTAGCGAATGCGACGCCGGACCCCGCTCCTGTCGATCATCGTGTCCATCTCGCCGTTCCCTCGTCTGCTACTTCGCGCCGGTCTTACCGGCCTTCTTGCGGACCACCTCGCCCGCGTAGCGGATTCCCTTTCCCTTGTAAACGTCCGGGGGGCGCAGCGCCCGGATCTTCGCCGCCACCTGGCCGACCTTCTGCCGGTCCGCCCCGCTCACGGTAATCTTCACCTGGCGTTCCACGGCGATCTGGATTCCGGCCGGGATCGGGAAGTCGATCGGGTGGGTGTAGCCGAGGCTGAAATTGACCGCGCCCCCCGCGACCTGCGCCCTGTAGCCGACCCCCTGAATCTCCAGCTCCCGCGTGAACCCCTTGCTCACCCCGCCGACCGCATTGGCGAGGAGCGCGCGGGAGAGCCCGTGGAGCGCCTTCATGCGCTTGGTGTCGTCCTTGCGCTTCACGAGCAGGCGCTCGCCCTCGGCCTCCGCGGTGATTCCGGGGGGAAGCGGCTGCGTCAGGGCCCCTTTGGGCCCCTCGACGGTGACCGCGGCCGCCCCGACCGTCACCTTGACTCCGGGGGGCAGCGGAATGGGAAGCTTGCCGATTCGAGACATCGCTTGGGTCTCCGGCCGTCTTAAGGCTCTACCACACGTTGCACAGGATCTCCCCGCCGACCCCCAGGAGCCGGCAGGTCGTTCCCGTGATCACGCCCTTCGGGGTCGACAGGATGGTGATCCCCATCCCTCCGAGCACCTTGGGGATTTCGTCTTTCCCGCAGTACACCCTGCGGCCGGGACGGCTGACCCTCTCGAGGCCGGTGATGACCTTCTCGCCGGCGGAACCGTACTTGAGGCCCACCCGGAGGATCCCCTGGCGCTCGTCCTCCACCACCTTGAAGTTCTCGATGTACCCCTCGTCCTTGAGGATCTTCGAGATCGCGACCTTCATCCTGGACGAGGTCACGTCCACGGTCTTGTGCCTCGCCATCTGCCCGTTCCGGATCCGGGTCAGCAGGTCGGCGATGGGGTCCGTCATGCTCATCTTCTTCGCCTCCAGTCCCCGAGTCTCGCGGGTCCCGTCACCAACTCGACTTGGTGACGCCGGGCAGCGCCCCTTCCAGCGCCAGGCCCCGGAAGCAGATCCTGCAAAGCTGGAACTTCCTGAGGTAGCCTCGCGACCGCCCGCACCGTCGGCAACGGTTGTGCTGCCGCACGGAGAACTTCGGCTGCCTCCGGGTCTTGGCCATCCATGCCTGTGTCGCCACGTCATCGTCCTCCGACGCTAGTTCTTCCGAAACGGCATGCCGAGGTGCGCGAGGAGCGCCCGGCCCTCCTCGTCGGTCTTCGCCGTCGTCACCACGCACACGTTCATTCCCTTCACCTTCTGGACCTTGGCGTAATTGACCTCGGGGAAGATGAGTTGATCGCGGATCCCGAGGGTGTAGTTGCCGCGCCCGTCGAACGCGCGCGGGGAGACCCCCCGGAAGTCGCGGACGCGCGGCAGCGCCAGGTTCACCAGCCGGTCCAGGAACTCGTACATCCTTCGCCCGCGAATCGTCACCCGGCAGCCGATCGCCATCCCCGCCCGGAGCTTGAAGTTCGCGATCGACTTCCGGGCGCGGGTGATCGACGGCTTCTGGCCGGTGATCGTCGCGAGCTCGTCCGCCGCCTGATCCAGGAGCTTCGCGTCCTGAATCGCCTCGCCCACCCCCATGTTCACCACGATCTTCGTGACGCGGGGCACGGCCATGACGCTCCGGTACCCGAACTCCTTGGTGAGCGCCGGCACCACCTCGGCCCTGTACCTCTCCGCCAACCTCGCCATCTCTCCCTCCGCGTTGCCGCCGCGCTTCGGCGGCGGGACCCGCGTCACTTCCCGTTACTTCTCCAGCACGGCGCCGCTGCGCCGCGAGATTCGCACCCGCTGCCCGTCTCCCATCACCTTCATCCCGACGCGGGTCGGCCGGTCCGTCTCCGGGTCGATCGGCGCGACGTTCGACACGTGGACGGGGACCTCGCGATCCACGATCCCGCCCTTGATGTTCCTCTGCGGGTCCGGTCGCGTGTGCCTCTTCACGAGGTTCACTCCCTCCACCATGACCAGGCCCTTCTCCGCCATGACCCGGAGCACCCGACCGCGCTTCCCGCGGTCCTTCCCCGAGATCACCGCCACGACGTCGTTCTTCCTCACGCGCGCCTTGCTCATCCTTCTCTCCCGCGCTCCCCGCCGCTCAGAGAACCTCAGGGGCGAGCGAGACGATCTTCATGAACTTCCTGTCCCGGAGCTCCCGGGCCACCGGGCCGAAAACCCGGGTGCCGATCGGCTCCTTCGCGTCGTTGATGAGCACCGCCGCGTTCTGGTCGAAGCGGATGTACGAGCCGTCCTTCCGCCGGTACGCGTTGACCGTACGGACCACCACGGCCTTGACCACCTGCCCCTTCTTCACGTTCCCGTCCGGGGCGGCCTCCTTCACGTTCGCGGTGATGATGTCGCCGATCTCGGCCGTCTTCCCCTCCGATCCCCCCCGAAGGTGGATACAGGAGATCTTCTTCGCGCCCGAGTTATCGGCGACCTCGAGAATCGTCCTCATCTGGATCATGGTCGTCGCCTCCGCCGGAATCGGCTATTCGGCCTGTCGCGTCCCGACCTTGGCGGCGGATACGGCACGCTTCAGGATCCGCCGAACCCTGTAGTGTTTCCGCGCGGACAGCGGACGGGTCTCCAGAATCTCGACCGTGTCGCCGACCTTGCACTCGTTCTTCTCGTCGTGAGCCATGAACTTCGCCGAGCGGCGCACGTAGCGCTCGTACAGCGAGTGGCGCACGATCCGGTTCACCCGGACCACCACCGACTTGTTCATCCCGTCGGAGACCACCACCCCGATCTTGGCGGCCGGCCTGCCTCGTGTCTTCTCGGCCATACCCATCTCCTCAGCGCCTCTGGCCTTCGGCACCGGCCAGCTCCTGCGCCCGCTGGACGGTCAGCACCCTCGCGAGATCCTTGCGGAGCCCCCGCAGCTTGTTGGGATCCTGGATCTGGCCGGTGGACCGCTGGAGCTGGAGCTTCCAGATCGCCTCGCGGACCTCGCGCTCCTCCTTCTCCAGCTCCTCCGGGGTCATGTTTCTGAGCTTCGACGCGTCGAGCGTCATGGTCGCCGCTCCCTTCTCGCTAGATCTGCCGCACGACGAACTTCGTTCTGATCGGGAGCTTGTGACCGGCAAGCAACATCGCCTCGCGGGCCACCTTCTCCTCGAGCCCTTCCATCTCGAACAGGACTCTGCCGGGCTTCACGACCGCGACCCAGGCCTCGGGCGCGCCCTTGCCTTTCCCCATGCGGGTCTCGGCGGGCTTCTTGGTGATCGGCTTGTCGGGAAACACGCGGATCCACACCTTTCCGCTGCGCTTCACGAAGCGGGTCATCGCGATCCGGCTCGCCTCGATCTGCCGGGCGGTGATCCACCCGGCCTCGAGCGCCTTGAGCCCGAAGTCCCCGAAGCTCACCGCGCAGCCCGAGTAGGCCTTGCCGCTCCGGCGCCCCCTCTGCTGCTTCCTGAACTTGACCTTGCTGGGCATCAACATGGATTCGATCCTTCCCGCTGCCTCTCCGCGCGGTTATCGGCGGGCGTCCTCGGGGACGCGGATCTCGCGGGACTCGCCCCGGTAGATCCAGACCTTGATCCCGATGATCCCGTACGTGGTCCTTGCCTCGGCGAATCCGAAGTCCACCTCGGCGCGCAGCGTGTGGAGCGGGAGCCGCCCCTCGAGATACCACTCGGCTCGGGCGATCTCGGCGCCCGCCAGCCGGCCGCCGACCCGCACCTTGATCCCCTTCGCGCCGAAGCGGATCGCCGACTCCACCGCCTTCCGCATGGCTCGCCGGAAAGCGACGCGCTTCTCCAACTGCATGGCGATCGCCTCGCCCACGAGCTGCGCGTCGATCTCGGGCTTGTCGATCTCCAGGATGTTGATGAAGACGTCCCTCTTGGTCCGCTTGCGGATCTCCTCCTTGAGCCGATCGACCTCGGCCCCCTTGCGGCCGATGATGATCCCCGGCCGCGAGGTGAGGATGTTCAGCTTCATCTTGTTCGCGGCCCGCTCGATCTCGATGGCGGACACGCCGGCGTGGCCCAGCCGCTTCTTCAGGTCCGCTCGGAGGACGAGGTCCTCGTGGAGAAGCTCCGCGTACTTCTTCTCCGCGTACCAGCGGGATCGCCACGTCTTGTTGAACCCGATCCGGAAACCGTACGGGTGGACCTTCTGACCCACGATCCTACCTCCGCCCCGCCGCCTGCGGTCCGCGACCCGGATGCTCGGTTGAGGCCAGGTCGATCGTCACGTGACACGTCTTCTTCAGGATCCGGTAGATTCGGCCCATGCTCCTCGCGCGCATCCGCTTCGCCGGCGGCCCCTCGTCGACGACCGCCTTGGCGATCACCAGGCGGTCGACGTCGACCTTGGGGTCCTTCTGCTGCGCGTTGGCCAGCGCCGACCGGACGACCTTCTCGAGGTCCCTCGCCACCAGCTTCGGAGAGTAGCGGAGAACCGCCAGCGCGTCTCCGACGCGCTTCCCGCGCACCTGGTCCACCACGAGCCGGGTCTTCTGCGCGGAAACGCCGAGGTACTTCAGCCTTGCCCTTGCGATCACCGTCTGCCTCCCGACGTCACTTGGCGACCGTGGCGGTCTTGTCGCCCTTGGTGCCGTGCCCCTTGAAGGTCCGGGTCGGCGCGAACTCCCCGAGCTTGTGACCGACCATGTTCTCCGTGACGTACACCGGGATGAACTTCTTCCCGTTGTGGACCATCATCGTGTGGCCGACCATGTCGGGCACCACCGTGGACCGGCGGGACCATGTCTTGATGGCCTTTCTCTCGTTCCGCTTGTTCAGCTCGTCCACCTTCTTCTTCAGGGGGACGTCCACGAACGGGCCCTTCGAAATCGATCGCGCCATGTCTCGGCCCTCGCCCTACTTGCGGCGCCGGACGATGAAAGCGTCCGTGCGCGGGTTGTTCCGGGTCTTCTTCCCCTTCGTGGGCACGCCCCACGGGGTCACCGACGGCCGGCCGCCCGACGTCTTCCCCTCGCCGCCGCCGTGGGGATGGTCCACGGGGTTCATCGCCACGCCGCGCACCGTCGGCCGCCACCCCCGCCAACGGTTCCGGCCGGCCTTCCCGACGCTCTCGTTCTCGCGCTCCAGGTTCCCGACCTGCCCGACGGTCGCGTAGCACTCGACCCGGATCTTCCGGGTCTCGCCGGACGGCAGCCGAACGAGAGCGTGCTCCCCCTCGCGAGCCATCAGCTGCGCGCCCGCCCCCGCGGCGCGCACCAGCTGCCCCCCCTTCTTGGGCCGGAGCTCGATGTTGTGGATCGTCGTGCCCAGCGGGATCGCGCGGAGCGGCAGGGCGTTGCCCGGAACGATGTCCGCCTCCGGTGAGGCGACGATCCTGGCCCCGACCAACAGCCCGTGGGGAGCGAGGATGTAGCGCCGCTCGCCGTCGGCGTAACACAGGAGCGCGATGTCCGCCGAGCGATTCGGGTCGTATTCGAGGGTCTCGACCCGAGCGGGGATCCCGATCTTGTCGCGGCGGAAGTCGACGATCCTGTAGCGACGCTTGTGCCCACCCCCGCGGTGCCGCACCGCCAGGAGCCCCCGGTTGTCCCGCCCCCCCGTGCGAGTCTTCTTGTCCAGAAGGGGCTTGTGCGGGTCGTTGGTGGTCGTCTCCCGGACCACGACCGTGGCGAACCGCCTGCCGGCACTGGTGGGCTTGTAGTTTTTGATCGCCATGTGGACTCCCCGGCTCCCTGCCTACGTGGCCTCGAAGAACTCGATGTCCTTCTCGCCCGGCGCCAGCCGGACCCAGGCCTTCTTCCAGTCCGGCGCCTTGCTCGTGAGCCGCCCCACGCGCCGGACCTTCCCCTTCACCCTCGCCGTGCGCACCTCGACGACCCTCACGCCGAAGAGCGCCTCGACGGCCCGCGCGATCTCGATCTTGTTCGCCCGGACGTCCGCCTTGAAGCAGTACACCCCGTTCGCGTCCCGGAGCAGGGTGGACTTCTCCGTGATCAGGGGCTGCTTGATCTTCTGATGCGCCGTCTTCATCGCACCAGCACCTCTGCGAGCCGCTTCAGGGCGGGCTCGGACACGATGACCGTGTCGTGGTCCATGAGATCCACGACGCTCATTCCCAGGGCCCGGACCACCGTCAGGCGCGGGTTGTTCCGGGCGGCCAGATCCAGGTTCTTCTCGACGTCCGCCGGCACCAGGAGCGCCTTCCCGGTCACCCCGAGACCTCCGGCGACCGCCTTCTCCAGGTCCGCCGTGCGGTGAGACGGGAGCCCGAAATCCTGGACGCAGAGAAGGTGGCCGTCGCGCAGCTTCTCGGCCAGGAGCGACCGGAGCGCGTTCCAGCGCATCCGCTTCGGGAAGTCCCACGAGTAGTCCCTCGGGACCGGGCCGTGAACGGTGCCGCCGTGCCGCCAGAGGGGGGAACGGTTGTCGCCCATGCGCGCCCGCCCGGTGTGCTTCTGATGCCAGAGCTTCTTCGTGCCGCCGGAAACCTCGGTCCGGTTCTTCACCTTGTGGGTTCCGGCGCGGCCCGCGGCGCGGTAGGCGCAGACCGCCTCGTAGATGAGGTGCTCCTTGAGCGGATACGCGAAGATCGCGTCGTCCAGCTCGAGCGTTCCCACCGGCTCGTTCTTCCAGTTGCGAACGGTGATCTGGGCCATGGCCGCCTCCGCCCTACGCCTTCGCCGCAGGCGCGGCGCCCTTCGATTTCCGGATGAGGACCTTGGCGCCGACGGGCCCGGGCACAGCCCCCCTCACCAGCAGCAGGTTCCTCTCGACATCGACGCGAACGACCTTGAGGTTCTTCACGGTGACCCGGACGTCCCCCATGTGGCCCGGCCCCTTCATCCCGGGAAACACCCGGGACGGGAACGCCGACGCTCCGATGGATCCCGGCGCGCGATGGAACATCGAGCCGTGGCTCGAGGCGCCCCCGCTGAAGTTGTGCCGGCGCATGACTCCCTGGAATCCCTTCCCTTTCGACGTGCCGATCACGTCCACTTTCCGCACCCCTTGGAACAGATCCACGAGGACCCGCTCGCCGGCCTTGAGATCGGCGCCGGGCTCGAGCCGGAATTCGCGGAGCAGGCGGGTCGGCGGCACGCCGGCCTTCTCGTGGTGGCCGCGCGCGGGCTTGTTGGCGCGCTTCGAAGCCCTGGGGTCCACGAGCCCCAGTTGGACGGCCTCGTAGCCGTCGCGGTCCGCCGTCTTCCGCTGGACCACGACGCAGGGGCCCGCCTCGAGGACCGTCACCCCCACGAGCGTGCCGTCCTCGAGGAACACCTGGGTCATCCCCAGCTTCCTTCCGATCATTCCTTCGACCATCTTCGACCTCGTGGAACGCGGGCCGTCGGGCCCGTCGGTTCCAGGCGCCGTCCCGAGGACGGCGCGCGGGCTACGATTGCGACGGACCGAACGCCTTGATCTCCACGTCGACCCCAGCCGGGAGATCGAGCTTCATCAGCGCCTCCACGGTCTCGGGAGTCGGTTGCAGGATGTCCAGAAGCCGCTTGTGCGTCCGGATCTCGAACTGCTCGCGGGACTTCTTGTCCACGTGGGGCGAGCGAAGGACCGTCCACCGGTTACGGACCGTCGGGAGCGGGATCGGCCCCGCGACCCGTGCCCCCGTCCGCTTCGCCGTGTCCACGATCTCGCTGGTGGACTGGTCGAGGATCCGGTGGTCGTAGGCCTTCAGCCGGATGCGAATCTTCTCGTTCACCATCTTCGTCCCACCCCCCGGCCTCGGGCCGGGGGTTTCAGTCTCGGTTCTGCCCGCGTTCCCGATCCGCCATCGGTCGGGCGGCCGGGCAGGCCGCCGAGGCAACCCCTACTCGATGATCTCCGTGACCGTGCCGGCGCCCACCGTCCGGCCGCCTTCCCGGATCGCGAAGCGAAGGCCCTTGTCCATCGCGATCGGCGTGATCAGATCGATCTGCATCCGCACGTTGTCCCCGGGCATCACCATCTCGACTCCCTCGGGCAACGTCGCCACACCCGTCACGTCCGTCGTTCGGATGTAAAACTGCGGCCGGTACCCCGTGAAAAACGGCGTGTGCCGACCCCCCTCCTCCTTCGACAGCACGTACACCTCGCACTTGAACTTCGTGTGCGGCGTGATCGATCCAGGCTTCGCCACCACCTGGCCCCGCTCCACCTC
>JBGQAU010000066.1:0-18994 GCA_041494445.1 Acidobacteriota bacterium
GAAGGCGACCTCGAACATCTGCACGAACCAGGGGCTGTGCATGACGGCGGCGACGATCCACCTGGCGCTGATCGGCAAGGAGGGGCTGCGCGAGATCGCCCGCGCGAACCGGGCGAAGGCGGCCTACGCCGCCCTCAGGCTGGCCGCGGTGAAGGGTGTCAAGCGGTCCTTCGGCGGCCCGACGTTCAACGAATTCGCCCTGGACCTCCCGAGGCCCGCCGTGGAGGTCCTCGAGGCGCTCCGCGGGAAGGGGATCCTCGGCGGCTTCGATCTGTCGAGATGGTACCCGGAGATGCGCAACCGGATCCTGGTGGCGGTCACCGAGCGCACGCGCCGCGAGGATGCCGACGCGTACGCGGCCGCTCTGGCGGAGGTGCTGTGATGGACGCCAAGTCGGAGGACCCCGAAGCGCGGGCCCGGCGCAGTCGCGATCGCCTGAAGCTCCTGTTCGAGGAGGGACGGCCGGGGCGGCGCGGGGTGGACCCGCCACCGCTGGACGTGCCCGACTCCGCGGAGCCGATCGAGCCCGAGCTCCTGCGCGACCGGGTGGGGGGGATGCCGGAGCTCTCCGAGCCCGAGGTGGTCCGGCACTTCACCCGGCTATCGATGCTCAACTACGCGGTGGACCGGGGCCTCTACCCGCTGGGCTCGTGCACGATGAAGTACAACCCGAAGGTGAACGAGTGGGCGGCCAGGCTGCCCGGCTTCGCGCGGGTCCACCCGTACGCGCCGGAAGAGCTGGCCCAGGGGTGCCTCGAGCTGATCCACGAGCTGGAGGGGTTGCTCGCCACCATCACGGGGATGGACGCCGTCACCCTCCAGCCCGCAGCGGGAGCGCACGGCGAGCTGACCGGGATCATGCTGATCCGGGCCTGCCTCGGCGCGCGGGGCGATCCGCGCAAGGTGATCCTCGTCCCCGACTCGGCGCACGGCACCAACCCGGCCAGCGCCTCGTTCTCCGGCTACGACGTCGAGGAGATCCCGTCGAACGCGAAGGGGTGCGTCGATCTCGAGGCGCTCAGACGGCGCGTCGACGGGACCGTCGCGGCGCTGATGGTGACGAACCCGAACACGCTGGGAATCTTCGAGGAGGACGTGGCCGAGGTCGCGAGGATCCTCCACGAGCGCGGGGGGATGCTCTACATGGACGGGGCGAACATGAACGCGATGATCGGCATCACCCGCCCGGGGGACGCCGGCGTCGACGTCATGCACCTCAACCTGCACAAGACGTTCTCGACGCCCCACGGCGGCGGCGGGCCGGGTGCCGGGGCGGTCGCGGTCAAGAAGCACCTCGAGCCGTTCCTGCCGTTGCCGCGCGTCGTGAAGGCAAAGGGCGCGTACCGGTTCGACCACGATCGTCCGCTCAGCATCGGCAAGGTCCGGTCGTTCTACGGGAACTTCGGCATGTTCGTCCGGGCGTACGCCTACATCCGGGCGCTCGGTGCTTCGGGACTGCGCGAGACCGCCCTGACCGCCATCCTGAACGCGAACTACGTGCGGAAGGGGCTCGAGGGGGTGCTCACCCTGCCTTACGACTCTCCCTCCTTCCACGAGGTCGTGTTCGCCGACCACGACCTCGAAAGGGAAACCGGGGTCAGGACCCTGGACATCGCCAAGAGACTGATGGACTACGGGTTCCACCCGCCGACCGTGTATTTTCCGCTGATCGTCCACGGTGCGCTCATGATCGAGCCGACCGAGACCGAGAGCCGGGAGGAGCTCGACTCGTTCATCGCCGCGATCAAGGCGATCGTCGAGGAGGCGCGGACGGATCCCGGGTTGGTGAAGAGCGCCCCGCACACGGCCCCTCTGAGGCGGTTGGACGAGACCGCCGCGGCGCGGAAGCCGAAGCTCAGGTGGAAGCCCTGAGGGGCTCGTCAAGCGTCGGGAGCCGTCCTCACCCTCGGCGTGGGGGAGGCGCCGTGGGCCAGGTCTCGCCGAGGTCCTCGTACAGGCGGGGGAGGATCTCCATCGGCAAGCCCACGACGTTCGACCACGATCCCACGATCCCCTCGACGAGCGCTCCGCCGAGACCCTGGATCCCGTACGCGCCCGCCTTGTCCCGCGGCTCGCCGGTCGCCACGTACCGGAGCACGGTCGCCTCGCCGTAGGGCCGGAAGGTCACGCGGGTGGACTCGGCGGCCTCGGCGGAGCGACCATCGCCGAGTCGAGCGAGGGAAACCCCGGTCAGCACCTCGTGGGTCCGGCCGGACAGCCGGCGGAGCATCGAGGCCGCGTCGGCGTCGTCGGCGGGCTTTCCGAGAATAGCCCCCTCCAGGACCACGGCGGTGTCCGCCGCGAGCACGAGACCGGTCGCCCCGAGCGCCGCGAGACGCTCCGCCGCGTGCCGTCCCTTTTCGCGCGCCAGGCGGAGGACGTGCGCCTCGGGGGACTCGTCCGGGAGCGGCGCCTCCGGCACACCGGTGGGGCAGGGAACCGGGTCGAGGCCGGCTTCCCGGAGCAGCGCGAGGCGCCGCGGGGAGGCGGACGCGAGGAAGAGTGGAACCGGCTCCTTCATCGGGTCTCCCGGGCGGCCGCCGCCGCGCGCGGTCATCTTCCCGGCCCGGCGGCCGTTGTGTCAACGGCCGCGTCCGTTGGCGGGCCCTGGGGCGGGAACCTATAATCGCGAGTCATGGGTTTTACGTCGCACGAGAGAGGGGATTCGAGATGAGACGATCGCCGCGATCCGCCGCGCGGATCCTCGTCGCGGCCGCAGCGCTGGCCGCGGCCGGGGCGTGGGCAGAGGCCCCTCCGCCGACCGGGGGGGCGTCTCCACCGAGGAGCCTCGAACCTCCCGCCGACGTCCTGGTGGCGTCCGGGGCGGCCCCGGACCTGATCTTCCTGTACACCGGGGACGTGATCGGGTACCTCGAGCCCTGCGGGTGAAAGTTGAACCCCGCGGGGGGCCTGGCCCGGCGGGCCTGGCTCAAGAAACTGCTTCAGCAGAGGTTCCCCGACGCGGCCGTCGTGCTCCTCGACTCCGGCAACTTCTCGGACAACCCGACCCCCGAGGGGGACGCGAAAACCGTGGCGCTTCTCGAGGGGATGGGCCGTCTCGGCTACGCCGCCGCCGGCGTGGCCGAGCGCGAACTCGCCACCGGGTACGACGATCTCGTGAAGAAGGCGCGCGGGGTCCCGTTCGACCTCGTCTCGACGAACGTCGTGCGGAAGGGGACGACCGAGCCGGTGTTCAAACCCTACGTGGTTGTGGAAGCTCGACGGGGCGGAGGGAAGCCGCCGGTCCGCGTCGGCGTCATGAGCGTCGTCCGCTACAACCCGGTGTTCCTCAAGGCGGGTCCGTCGGGAAGCAACGTCTCGATCGCCCAGCCGCTCGCGATGGTGCGCCGCTACCTCGGTGAGGTCCGCGAGAAGTCCGACGTGGTGGTGCTGCTGTCCGAAATGAGCAGCTTCAACGCCCACGAGCTCGCTCGCGAGGCCTCCGGGATCGATTTCGTGTTCGGCGCGTACGGGGCCACGACGAGCGCCCAGGAGGAAGTCGAGGGGACCACGCGGATCGTCTACACGGGGAATCAGGGAAAGCGGATCGGCGAGACCCGGACGTTCCTCGACCCGAAGAACCACGTCGTCTCGCAGGAGAGCTACCTCTACTTCCTGACCGCACGCTATCCCGACGATCCGGACACGCTGCAATGGGTCCAGGCGGCCATGAAGAAGATGAAGGCGGCGGGAGGAGAGGCTCCTCTCTCCACGGCGGCCCCGGCCTCCCGCGGCGGGACCGGTCCGTGACCCCGGAACGCGGCCGCGTCCTGTCGCTCGACCTCGGAGAGGTTCGCGTCGGCCTGGCGCTCTCGGACGAGCTGCGGATCACCGCGCAGCCCGCGGGGGTCCTCGTGCGGGTCGGAAGCCGATCCATGCTCCGGGAGATCGCGAATCTCGTGGCGGAGCACGGCGTGTCGGCGGTGGTCGTCGGCTATCCCCTTCACCTTTCCGGAGAGGAGGGCGAGCGGGCCCGCGACGCTCGCGAGATCGCGAGGCGGCTCAGGGAATCGCTCGCCGTTCCCGTCGAGCTGTGGGACGAGCGGATGTCGACGGCGGAAGCCGAGAGGACGCTGATCGCCGGCGGCGTGCGCCGCGAACGGCGGCGGAAGGTCGTGGACTCGATCGCGGCGGTGCTCATCCTGCAGAGCTGGCTCGCGGCTCACTCCGAGGACGGGCTCCAGTCGGAAGGGTGAGCTCGCGGCGCGCCGCTCAACCCTCGACGTAGGTGCCTTCGCCCGACCGGATCCCGTGGAAATTGATCTCCCGGCGGCGCCGCTGGTCCGAGAGACGCTCGTTGATGACACCGCGCTCGTTGATCTCGCCGCGGAGCAGCGCCGCGTGGTGGAACTTGCAGAACCCCTCGAGGTACACCGGGTCCTGGCAGAACAACGCGCCTCCCCAGCTCGTGCGGAACTTGCAGTGGCTCACGTCGCGCCTCCCGAAGCGGCAGCATTATAGTCGCGGCGGCGCGAGTTGCGTAGAATCGGTTGCCATGAGGACTAGCCGGCGCGGTCGCGGGTTCGAGGCGCTCGGGGCTCCGGGGGCGCGTGGCCTCTCGCTCCCGGCGCGGCGTGCGCGCGAGCTTACGCTCGCGGACGCCTGGAGGCGCGCGGCGGGCCCGGCTCTCGCGGCGAGGGCCCGCGCGGTCCGCGCGGAGCGCGGCACTCTCGAGATCGAGGTCCCGGACCGCCGCTGGGCGGAGGCTCTCGCCGGGCAGCTTGTGGAGCTGGCATCTCTCACGTCCGCCCTGGCTCCGGACCTTCTCATCCGGAAGCTCAGGGTGCGGCTCTCCGACGGGACCGAGGTCATCGCGGCCGCTCCCGTCGCCCCGGAGGGGGAGGCCCGCCGCGCATCCGTGCGGGCGGAACCGGCGAGGCCGCGCCCGCGGGGCGGGACGTCCGAGGGCGGCGCGGCTCCCGCGGAAACGACTCCCGAGAGGCTGGGCGATCTCCGCGACCGCTATCTTGCGAGGTTCGCGGGGGCTCGCCGCGGTTCCGGCGCCCGGCGTCGTTGAGGCCGCGCGCAGGCCGGCACCCGCTTCAAAACGCCCGGCTGGCCGTCAGGAGCCACGCGGCTTTCTCGCGGCCGAAGTACTGATCGTCTCGCCGCCATTCGGCCGCGACCGCAACGCCGGAGGGGAAGGCGGCCCCGGCGGACGCCGCGCGCCGGTCGACGTGCCCCTCCTCCGCCTCCAGTCGAACGAACGGGACCGCGCGCCGGCTCACGCCCGGCAGGGACCAGCGGACGCCCCCGCGGACGTTCCAGCGCCTCGCCGCGCTGCCGGTGGATTGCATCACCGCGCCGGCCCTCGCCCGGAAGTCGAGGATGCCGAGGCGAGCCGCGGACTCGCGCGGGAGGGCGCGGTCGTACCGGGGCGTTTCGACCCCCGCCTCGAGGACGTTGAGGCTCGTGATCGTGTCGCTCGGATGCGCGAGCTGATGGTTGGAGCGATGGTAGGCGTAGATCCCGAGAAGCCGGCGCTCGCTCTCCCGCTCGATCCCCAGGTGGTAGAGATAGTAGAGCTCGTCCGTGTCCCGCCCCGTGAGGACGTTGGCGTCGACGTCCAGCACGGCGCGGTACCGGCGCAGGAACGGCGGCGAGACGGCCAGGATCTCGAGGCGACCGGCGGAGCGGCCGCCGCCGGTCCCCGCCGCCACGTTCCCCGACACATCGGGTGGCACGGGGCGCGGCGCGGGGCCGGGCACGGGTCCCGCGGCGTAGTCGAAACCGACCGTGGCCCCCGAAACCTGCACGCCCAGGGGCTGACGCGCGCGGAGGTAGCGCGCGAAGAACGCGACCCGGCGCCCGCCGGGAAGGTCCACGTCGATTCTGGGGCCGGCCGCCACGTCGGCCGTAAGGCCGGAGCCTCGCGCGGCGAGCACGTCGACCTTCGCGTCGGCGCCGAAGGCGAACGAGCGGGCGCGATGCAGCCATCGAACGTCGCCTCGCACCAGCGCCGTCGCCTTCACGTCCCGCCGCGCGACCACGACCGCGGCATCGGCCCGCCATTCGAGCGGGCGAGACCAGGACGCCCTGAGGAACCCCTCGGACTCGACCGCGGCGCCGACGTACGTGACGAACGGCTCACCCCCGGCGTCGACCCTCTCCCTGCTGCGGCGTCCGGCGAATGCCGAGATCACGCGCCCCGAGGGGCGCGGGCTTCTGAGACCGGCCTCGAGGGTGGCGTCCACCTCTCGCACCGTGAACGTGAAGTCCGACGTGGCCTTCTCGATGGCGGTCAGGGCATCGATCGAGAGGTAGAGACTCCGTCCGCCGGCGACCGCGAAGGGGAGATCGGCCCGGAGGTCGCCCAGGAGGTCGATTTCCCGCGAGAAGATCCACGCGAGCGAACCGCCGGCCGAGACCTCGTCGGCGGAACGCTCGTCGGTCCCGGCGGCCCTCGGCGCCGCGAGGGGCGCGAGCAGGGAGAGCACGAGCAAGAACGGCGCGGGTCGGAACATGCGGCGCGCCGACTCAGGACCGCTCGCGCGCCACCAGCGCGAACGGAACCGTCGCGGTAGCCGAACCGCCGGCCGCGTCGTTGACCTCGATCCGGACACGGTAATCGCCGACGGGCCAGCGGTCGCCGGTCGGGAGCGACCAGCCCTGGGCTCCTTCGGCCTGATCCAGCACCACCGGCGGTCCCAGCCGCGTGAATCGCCCGTCGTCCTCTTTCCCCTCGATTCGGTAAACGATCCGGTAAGGAGCGCGGCCGCCGTAGATCTCGTAGAACACGTTCACCGAGTCGCCGCGGCGGAGCGGCCGGCCCGCCGCCGGTACCACGCGGAAGGACCCGACGACGTACGGCTCCTCGTAGGACGCCAGCGAGGCATAGGCGACCGGTTCGAGCGCCCTCGCGAGGACGACGTCGCTCAGCCTGAGGCCGCCTCGGGGGGCCGGGACCTCGACCCTGGAATGCTGGATGCCGTTGCTCTTCCCCTCCGGGTCCGCGACGAGGATCGTGAGGCTGTAGGTCCCGGGATCGAGGAACAGGCGCCCCTGCGCGACCCTGTCGTTCCCCGACGCTTCGACGTGGAACGAGCCCTCGCCGAGGATGCGCTGAGCCATGGCGGCGTCGTGCGGGATGAATCTCGCGATGAGCGACGGGACGGTCGCGTAGTCGCTCTCGGGAATCGAGAGCGTGACCGTCACCAGCGTTTTCGGCTCGACGCCCTGGAGCTGGAATCGCTCCAATGCCGCCGCTACCGGGTGGGCGGCGTAGGTCTCGAAGGTCTCCACCCGTCCGATGAGGTACTCCTCCTGGGAAGGGATCGCCTGCAGCGTGCCCTGATCGAGCATCACGCCGAGGTCGTTCTTTCCTCCGGGCCACGCCCGCGTGCTCAGCCAGTTGTTCCAGAACGCGGAGTTCTTGTCCTTGAGCGCATCCCAGTCGAAGAACACGCTGGCGAGCCTGGGGTCCTGGGAGAGCCGGTACTCGCCCGAGACATCACGGACGAACGCGACAACGACGATCGGGTCGAGCGACTTGTTGGGGGCGGGGCGGCCCTCGTAGAGCCACCGGATGAGTCCGCGGGTCGAGGTCGGGGTCAGCCCTTCGGTCTCGGCGTTCGAGTCCTCCTCGATCGTGGTGGGTTCTCCGTAGAGGACGTAGATCTTCCCGCGGTCGGTCATCCAGCCCGGCCGGGAGCTGTCGAGGAACTTCTCGTTGGCTTCCCGGACGCGCTGCCAGAACATCTGGCGGTACTCGTTGGCGAGGGTGCTCGGCGTCGGATCCCGCTTGGCCCAGAACCGCTCGACGAACATCGCCCGCGAGGCGTCGTCCTTGAGCTGCTTGAAGGCGCGCGCCTCCAGGTTCGTGACGATGTAACGGACGGGCCCGTCGGCCCAGTCCTTGATCCGGGGGGCCTTGGCGGACCCTGCGGCGAACCCGCCGGCGGCCGTGGCGGCCAGCACGAAGAGGAAGCCCGCGACCCGCCGCCCGCGCCACGGGGAGAAAGGAGCCATCGCCGCCAACGCCGCTCCTTGTCCGGGCCGCGCCGACGGCGCTCCCGGAAGGGTGGGAGTATAATCCGTCGTTCCGAACTCCGCCGCAACGCGCGACGGGATCGAGGGGGCGACGTTGAACGGAAAGGTCTGGAACCGGCAGAAACTCGAGCCGGATCGAGGTCCGGCACCTCAGGAGGGCGTGCCCGTCCCCGCGGGCGGCCCGGCGACACGGGGGAGCACGATGGAGAAGCTCGTGAACATCGGCCAGTCGATTCAAATCAAGGGGGAGCTCACCGGGAACGAGGACCTCACCATCGAAGGGAAGGTCGATGGGAAGATCGGTCTCAAGGATCACAACCTGACGATCGGCGCCAACGGGAAGATCATCGCCGAGATCCAGGCCAAGACCGTGATGGTGATCGGCGAGGTCGTGGGAAACATCACCGCGGACGACAAAGTGGAAGTGGCCGCCACCGGCTCCATGAAGGGGGACATCGTCGCGCCGAGGGTGGTGCTGGCCGACGGCGCGCGGTTCAAGGGAAGCATCGACATGGATCGGAAGCCCGGCACGCCGGCTCCGCCGAAGCCCGGCATCCCGGGCGTCTCGGGCGGCGCCGCGTAAGGCCGGACGGGTGCGGAGTCGACCGGTGGCCGTGAGGCCGCGGGTGAAGGACGCGGTCGCCGCGCCGGCGGGCGGGGAGGCGGCGCCCGCGCACGCCCTGGAAGGCCGCCCCTGCGGCGGCCTGGCGCGCGTCCTCGCGCGGGCGTTCCGGGAAGGCAAGCCCGAGATCCTCGTCCTCGGCCCACTCTGCGGCGAGTCCGTGGTCTACCTCGCTAGCCGCGGCGCACGCGTCCACTTCGAGGACCTCGAGCCCCCGAGCCCGGTGCCGCCGCGCCGTCCCGGGGAGCCGCCTCCCGAGGTCCCGCCGGTCCGGCTCGACCAGCCGGACGCGCTGTTCCACCTGGTGCTCGCGTGGGAGGTCGCGGACTTCGTCCCGCCGGACCGCCTCGCCGAGTACGGCGGCGAGCTGCGGCGCGTCCTCCGGGACGGAGGGGGCCTGTTCTTCTTCTCCCACGCGCGTCCCGAGCCGGCGGACGAGCGCCCCTCGCGCTACCTGCTGCTCGCGGACGACCTGATCTCCCGACAGGTGCTGGGGAAGGAGCGGCGCCCGCGCTACGTCCATCCCACGCGCGACCTCGAGCGGGCGCTCCGGGGTTTCGTGATCCAGGGGATCCAGCTCCAGCGCACCCAGATGCGCGAGATCACGGCGCTCAAGGCGGGAGGGAGCTGAGCCCGGTCCGGACCCGCGGCTACCAGGCGGATCGGCCGCGACCGGGTGCCGCGCCCGCGCGGGATTCCCGCCCGGGACGCCTCGGCTCCCACGACGTGATGAAGCGAGAGAGCGGGATGCGATCCTCGGCGGCGTCCCGCTGCTCCGCCGGCTCCATCGGCGCCCACGGCTCGGCCTTGCGCCGCCCGGCGACCGCCTCGATCCGGTCCAGCTCGTGGTGGGCGAGGTCGCGGATGTCCTTCCGCAGTCCCTGCGCGCCGATCTCCTCGGTGTGCTTCCGCCGCCCCTCGACCAGTTCGGCCAGGTACGCCGCGATCTGCTCCTTGGAATAGAAGTTCGACGGGTCGAAGGCCGAGAGGTCGCCGCCGTCGAAACGGACCACCTCGTCCATCTCCAGCGCCCCCTTCCGGTACTCGTTGGTGCCGCGCAGGTCGCCGCGCTGCAGCGCCGCCATCACGTCGATCGGGACGCGGGTCGCCTTTCGGATCAGCTTGCGCGCTCCGCTCCCCTTGTCCACCTCGATGACCTCGCCGACGCCGCCGGTGTTGTACTGGAAGAAGTGCACCTTCCCCGGGTATCGCGCCGAAAGGTCCATGACGATTTCGTGGAACGCGTTGACCTTGCGCCCCTGGTTCCCGACGATGAAGTCGTCCATGCCGACGATCCGGACGCTCTCGCCGGCCTTCTCGGGGACCGTCGCGAACGAGTGGCTCGACTCGCCCCAGAGGTACGCCAGGACCCCCTGCTCGGGGGTCAGGCGGTGGGCGAAGGGGTAGACCGTGTTCCGGCGCGTGATGAAGGCGAACACCACCCCGTCGAGCCCGTCGAGCGGCGGGAGGTCGACGGACTCGGCGCAGATGGACTGGAGCCGGCCGCCGCGGCGGACCTTGAGCTGCCTGCGATCCAGGACGCCGCGTCCGTTCTCTCCCAGGCGCTCGTCCAGGAAGTCGATCTTCCCGCGGGCGTCCACCATCACGTTCTCGAGGAGCGCGGAGCGGTGGGACAGGGCGTGGTGCATCGCCTCCTGGAGGGTCGGCTCCACGTCGGTCTTGACGTAGAACCCCTGCTCGGTCCCGAACGCCGACCCGTCGCGCTTCAGGAACACGATGTCGTCCTGAGCGACCCAGGTCCCCTCGCCGTGCTCCGAGTCGAGCCCGAGCTGGTGGCACGACCAGGTGCTCTTTCCCGTGGCGGTGAGGCCGAACATGAACACGCCGTACGTCTTGAGCTGCCCGCTGCGCTGGTCTCGCGCCCTCACCACCTTGGTGCCCGCGTGGAGGCCGAGGTGACCGCGCTCGTCCGCCCGGTACATCCCCTGGCGAAGGAATCCCTTCTTGCATTCCCCGGTGTAGTCCGTTCCCATCGCGACGTTGATGTTGTACTCGGGGACGGCGAGCACCTGCATTCTCAGGCGGTGCTCCTCGGGGATGTCGATCATGACGAACTCGGGCCCGGGCCGGCCGCCCCGCACGTCGTTCATCGTGCGGGCCCACATGTAGGCGAGCCGGTAGTTCTTCGGGTCCGACGCCGAGACGTACAGGTTGCAGATCGGGTTGAACTCGGAGTTGTTCCCCATCTGGCGGCGCACGTGGACGAACGGAAGCGTCCTCAGGAGCTGCAGGACCTTGTGGAGCTGCTCGGGCGCCTTCTGCACGATGTCGAGCTGGACCGCGCTGGGGCGGGGGAGCCAGACCTGGGAGCTGCCGAGATACACGGTCCGCGCCGCCATGCGCGACGAGATCCCGGAGAACCAGAGGTGCGAGCCGGTCGCGGTCCGCCTCGAGCTGGCGAGAGCCTTTCGCTCGAGCGTCCACATGGACGGGCGCTCGATGTTCGCTCCGGAGAGGCAGCCGCGGAGGTTTTCCGCGAACCTGCGGTACACGTCGGGGTCGTAGGGTCCGGCGCCCATGGTTCACCTCGCCTCGCGAGCCTTCGCGGAAGGCGGAGCATAGCGGAGGCGAAGGAAGCCGCGCAAGGCACCCATCCGCGACTCGCGCGGCTTCCCATGAGGACCGGACAGGTGGCGTTGCGAGACCTTGAACCGGCCACGAAGTTGGCGTAACGTGGCGCCCCACCTTCGGGATCGGAGGAGGAAGTCATGTTCTGGTTGCCCTGGGTCATCGTCGCCGCCGTCGTCGTCTCGCTGTTCGTTCTCTGGGCGGTCAACTACCGCAAGGTCGGTCCGAACCAAGCTCTCGTGATCTCCGGACGAACCTCCACGGTGGTGGACGCGGACGGGCGCCGGCGGAAGGTCGGTTACCGCCTCCAGGTGGGGGGCGGCACGTTCGTCATGCCGTTCATCGAGACGGTGGACTCGTTCCCGCTGGAGGTGTTCTCCCTGGCGATCCGCTGCCCCGAGGTGCTCTCGGCCCACGGGGTCCTGATCTCGGCCGAGGCGCAGGGGCAGGTCAAGGCGTCGAGCGGGGAGGCATCGCTCCATCGCGCCATCGAGAACTTCCTCTCGAAGGGGTCGAGCGGGATCGTGGACGTGTCGCAGGAGGTGCTCGAGGGGCACATGCGCGCCGCCCTGGGCACCATGTCCGTCGAGGATCTGTACGCCAACCGCGAGGAGTTCGCGCGGAGGGTGCGCGATGCCGCAGCCGACGATTTCTCGCGGCTGGGGCTCGAGCTGGTCTCGTTCGCCCTCAAGGACATCAGCGACGCGCAGGGGTACATCCAGGCCCTGGGGGCCCGGCGCATCGCGGAGATCAAGCGCGATGCGATCATCGCCCAGGCCGAGACCGAGCGGGACGCGGCGATCAACGCGGCCATGGCGCGCAAGGAAGGGGACGTGGCGCGCCTCAAGGCCGAGGCCGAGCTGGCCCAGGCGACGCGGGACTTCGAGATCCAGCGCGCCGAGTTCCAGACGGCGGTCAACTCGAAGCGCGCGCAGGCCGACGTGGCGTACGACCTCGAGCGCACGAAGCTCGATCTGGCCCTGAAGCGGCAGGAGTACGAGGTCCGGATCGCCGAGAAGGAGCTGTCGGCGAAGGTGGAGGAGCGCGAGGCGGTCCGCCGGGAGAAGGAGCTCGAGGCCAGCGTGAAGCGGCCGGCCGAGGCGATGAACTACCAGGCCCGGCTCGAGGCGGAGGCCGACTCGTACCGGAAGGAGCTCGAGGCGAAGGGGAAGGCCGCGGGCATTCGCACCATCGGGAACGCCGAGGCCGAATCGGCGCTCGCGCGCGGGAAGGCCGAGGCGGAGGCGATGCGCGGGAAGGCCGTCGCGTGGAAGGAGTACACCGACGCCGGGCTGGCCGAGATGGTCATCAAGTCGCTCCCCGAGCTGGCCCGCGCGGTGTCCGAGCCGCTCTCGAAGGTGGACAAGATCGTGATGGTCGGCGACGTGAACGGTGCCCCGAAGATCACCGGGCAGGTGGCCGCGGTGCTCGCGCAGCTCCCGACCGTCGTGGAGAGCCTGACCGGCCTGAACCTCAAGGACCTGCTCGCCCGGGGGAAGAAGAAGGACGACGCGAAGGACGGCCAGTAGGGAGGGGGCCCCATGTTCTCCGATCGCGTCAACCGGATCGCGCTGTCCCCCACCCTGAGGATCGGCGCCAAGGCGCAGCAGATGCGCGCCCAGGGCGTCGACGTCGTGGACTTCTCGGTGGGCGAGCCCGACTTCCCGACCCCCGAGCCGATCAAGCGTGCGGCGAAGGCGGCTCTGGACGCCAACTTCACGAAGTACACCGCGAACGACGGAATCCCGGACCTCAAGCTGGCGATCGCGGACAAGCTGCTCCGGGAGAACGGCCTCAGGTACTCGCCCGACGAGATCATCGTCTCGCCCGGCGCGAAGGTTTGCCTGTTCCACCTCGCGATGGCGTTGTTCGGACCCGGCGACGACGTCCTGATCCCCTCGCCGTACTGGGTTTCCTACCCGGACCAGGTGATCCTCGCCGGAGCGAACCCGGTGTTCCTCCCGACCCGCGAGGAGGACGGGTTCCGGCTCCAGGCGAAGACCCTCGCCGCGGCGATCACCCCGAACACCAAGGCCCTGATCCTCAACTACCCCTGCAACCCCACGGGCGCCACGTACGCCCGCGAGGACCTCGAGGCGATCGCGGACGTCTGCGTGCGGGAGGACATCTGGGTCGTCTCGGACGAGATCTACGAGCGCCTGATCTACGACGGCGCGCGGTTCCTGTCCATCGCGTCGGTCAACGAGAAGATCCGCAAGCGCTCCGTCGTGGTGAACGGGTTCTCCAAGGCGTTCTCGATGACGGGGTGGCGGCTCGGCTACGCCGCCGGCCCCCGCGAGGTGATCCAGGCCTGCTCCAAGATCCAGTCCCACAACACCTCGAACGCGACCTCGTTCGTGCAGAAGGCGGGGATCGAGGCGCTCCGCTCCTGCTCGATGGAGGTGGAGCGGATGAAGCAGGAGTTCGAGCGGCGCCGGAACGCCGTGGTGTACCGGCTCCGAGCGATCCCCGGGGTCTCCTGTCCCGAGCCGAAGGGGGCGTTCTACGCGTTTCCCAACGTGGAGCGCTACCTCGACAAGGAGTTCGGCGGCGCCCCGATGCGGAACACTTACGGCCTGGCGTACTACCTGCTGAAGGAGGCGCAGGTCGCGGTGGTGCCGGGGCAGGCGTTCGGCTCCGACGCCCACATCCGGCTCTCGTTCGCGGTCTCCATGGAGCGGCTCGAGGAGGGGATGCGGCGGATCGAGCGCGCGCTCTCTCGCCTCGAGGAGCCGAAGCGCATCCGGCCGCGCGTCCTCAACAACGTGGTCACCAAGGTCAAGAGCGCCGTCCCGACCGAGGCGCTGGCCGTGGTGGGCGCGCGCAACGCCGCCGTCGCCGAGGCCGAGGCGCATCTCCCCCCCGACGGCTACTTCGAGTGGAACGCCTCCATCGCCGGGATCGTGGTGCAGCTCAGGACGAGCTCGCCGCACCTGGCGGACTTCTACCAGGAGAATTTCTATCCCGCGTCCCTGGACGGCGACCTCGAGCCCCACGCGGTGATTTACGCGGTCAAGGACGTCCCCGGGCGCGAGCCGCAGGGGATGGTGAGCCTCGAGACCGCGACCGGCTTCCTGCTGAACAGCGCGTTCTACGGGCAGCTGCGCTCGATCGCGCTCTCGCTCGCCGCCGACGGCGCCGCGCGGACCTCGGGCGCGCTCTTGGCCCACGCCGCCGCTCTGGACCGCGACGGCCGCGGTGCCCTGGTATGGGGAGAGGCGGGATCGGGACGGACCGCGGTGCTCGCGGCCGCCTTGCGCGAAGAGGGGGTCCGGCTCGTGGCGAGCGAGGACGCCTTCGTGCGCCCGTCTCCCGACGGGCCGACGGCGGACCTTCCCGAGCGGAAGCTCTACCTCAAGGCGAAGTGGATGAAGCACGTCCCGGAGATCGAGAAGCTGCTGGAGCGGACGAAGCTCGAGAATCTCGCCGTGAGCCGCGAGCAGTGCCACGAGGATCACCAGAGCGGCGAGTGCCCGCTGGATCGTGGGGCCGCGGTGTGCGTCGCGGCGTCCGGCAGCGGACGGATCCTCCTGGACCCGGCGTGGCTCGGCGCCGGCCGCCGGCACGTCCGGAGGACCGCGCTCAAGGCCTGCGTGCTGCTGGCGAGGGACGCGGTTCTCCCCGCGGCGCAGGAGCTGTCGCCCCGGGACGCGGCGCGCCGTCTCGCGGAGGGAAACCTTCCCGGCGGCCGGGGCCCCTCGGCCCCCTTCCTGAACCCGCACCTCGCGGGGACGGACACCGCGCGCCTCGACGCGATGCAGGTCCAGTACGAGCGCCTGTTCGGGGTCGCCCGCTGCGTCGTGATCAACGCGGCGGTCGGGTCGCCCGAGACCGTCGCGAAGCGCCTCCTCGAGTTCCTGCGCTGAGCCGAGCCCCGAGAACGAGCCGCTAGGGGCCCGCTCCCGGCGGTCCTACGCCCGTCCTTCCGGCCCGCCGGCACCCCTCCATGCGAACGGTCCGGAAAAAGATGTTGACACGGTGGATTAACTAAATATAACTTAATTTATCGAGGGAGACGTGAGAACGACCCGAGGAGGACGGCGACCGGGCCCGGGCCCGAAGCCCCGCGAGGAGCGCCGATCGATCCTCGTCGGCGTCAAGGTCTCGCCGAAGGAGCTCGGGGCCTTCCGCTCGGCGGCCCGCAGCCTGCCCGTCGCGACCTGGATGCGGAGCCGCGCGCTCGAGGCGCTCGCGGTCCGGAGCGCGGAGGAGCGGGCGGACGCCTTCCTCACGCAGGCGAAAGCGTTTCGCGACCGCGCGGACGAGGTTCTGAGGGAGATGGATCGGGAGTTCGGGGAGCGGATCGCCGCGGTGGACCGGCTGCTTTCCAGGGCGGGGCACGAAACGCGCGCGACGAGGGAGAAGGCGAGCAGGAAGAGGAGACGATCCGGCAGGGTGCCGGTGTGAAGAGGGAGGAGGGAGCGATGTCGGACACCGTCCCGACCGAGTGGCCCCTCGAGGCGCTCCTCAAGAGGGCGGAGCGGTCCCGTGTCGAGGCCGAGCGATGGTTCCGTTTCGTGAAGCGGTTCGACGAGTCGCGCCGAACCGGGCGCCACCTCGCCGTGGCCCGGCGCGACCTCGCGCTCGCGGCCAGGAAGGAGGGGTCCGTCAAGACCTGAGCGGCGCGCGAGTCGGGGAAACCGGGCCCGGCCGAGTCAGGCGACGGAGGACGGCGCCCCCCGCTCCGAGCGCGAGAAGGAGCGGGAGCAAGCTGGCCCAGCTGCGCGCCAGCAGGAACTCTCCCAGGTTGAAGGAGCTCCACTCCGGTAGGAGCGCCCGGGTCTCGACCCCCATAGGGTTCGCCGACACCGGTCCCTCGAACCGCAGCAGGGGCGTTTCCACGACACCTCCCGCCGCGAGCGGGAGAAGGAAGCCCGTCATCGGGTGCCCGACCTCCTGGGGCACCATCGGCGTGACGGTCGTTGCGAGGAGCATGATCGCCGCCGACGCCGCCGCCAGTCCCGCCGTGACGCGGGGCCATCTCTCGAACGCGAGCGCCAGCGGCAGCGCGAGGAAGGGAACCGCGGGGACGAGGTACCTCGGCCCGAAGCAGTAGCCCCCGTGCCAGCCGTTGAACGAGGCGTTCATGAGGAGGAACGAGACGAAGACCGCGGCGACGACCGCGACCTCCGCCCGCCTCCTTCCGTCGGACCACGCGGACCCCAGGCCCCAGAGAGCGGCGAGCAGGATCGGAGACGAGACGAAGAGGCCCCGGTATCTCGAGACGAGCAGCTTCGCGAGGATCACGGGGTCCGGCAGTGCGAACAGCCCGAGCCAACGCCGCCCGCCGTCCTCGAGGAACAGGCTCGTTTGGAAGGTGTTCGCGATCGCGAGAGGGCTGCCGAAGCACGCGGCGTGGTACGCGAGGAGTGCCGCAGCCGGCAGGACGCTCCCCGCCAGGATCCACGCCAGGCGGCGGGCCGGCCGCGGGGCGGCGGCCGCGTAGACCAGAAGCGGCGCCAGCGCGACGATCGCCGCGTACTGGGTGAGCACCGCGAAACCGAAGAAGAGCCCCGCGCCGAAGGCCCAGGCCGCGGCGCGGCGGAGCGATCCGTCCCTGAGACCCACCAGGATGCCGAAGCCGGAGAGCAGGAGGACCGCCACCGGGACCTGATCGAAGAGCAGCGTCGAGTAGGGGAACATCATCGTGCCGAAGCCCAGGGCGAGCGCCGCCGCCACGTGCGACCGATCGGCAACGTGAGGGAAACACCGCCGCGAGAGCCTCAGAAAGACGACCCCGCCCAGGGCGCCGATCAGCCCGACGGAGAACAGGGACGAGAAGTAGAGGCCGAGGGTCATCGCCCAGGCGCCGTCGGGATCCGCGCCGAGGGCGCGGCCGGCGAGGCGGACGAGGCCGTAGGCCGGAACGGCGAGGAACGTCGCGCCCGGCGGCTTGTTCGGATAGAAGCGACCCTCGTGCAGGGAAAGATCCAGGCTGTTGAAGGGCGGCGGCTCCCGCGAGGGCACGTAGGGGACCGGCAGCGGCACGCGTCGCGCCCGTGGCGTTCCGCTCCCCGCGTCCGGCTCGAAGACGAGGTAGCGGTTGATGGAGAGCTCTCCGCTTTCGACGATCGCGCGGACCTGGTCGAAACGCGAGTTCTGGTGCCAGCCACCGCCCTGATGGAAGTAACCGTAGGCGGCGAAGAGCGTGAGGAAGAGCACCCACTCGACGGCGCGGCTCCCACCGCTCCGCCCGAGCGCCGCTTCCTCTCGGGGCCTTTCGCTCACAGTCCGGATGTCGGCCTCCCCCCCGCGGCGGCGCGCGCGCGGATCCTCACGCACGTCTCCGCGGTCTCCCGATCGGACAGGAGCCGCTCGGCCTCAGCGCACGACGCGACGGCTTCGTCGAAGCGTCCGCGGGAGGCCAGCACGCTCGCCAGGTCGAGACGCGCCCGGCCGTCGCGAGGCGCCAGCTCGAGCGCGCGTCTCAAGGGAGGCTCCGCGGTCTCGAAGTCGCCGAGGCGGAGGGCCACCTCCCCGAGGCGCCGGTGCGCCACGGCGTCGCCCGTGACGTCGAAGAGCGCGATGCTGCGACCCGGGAAGGCGGTGAACGGCCGCTCCCTGAGCCACGCGTACTGATCCTTCCGGCCCGAGTAAACGTCGAGGAGGTTCGTCACGCTCATGGCGATCCACTCCCGGCCGTATGGGTCGGGACCGTCCTGGTAGCGCCGGTCCACCATCCTGTCCGAGCTGATCCAGCAGTAGGGCAGCCCGTACGCCGCCGGCTCCGCGGTGCCGAAGTAGCCGAGGTAGAGGCGCCGGAGCGGGTGCCGGTGGACCTCCTCCGCGAGCGCGGGAAGGTCCTGGCCCCAGTCCACGTTCGAATCGGCGAGGAGCCGCCAGAGCCTCGATGGACCGCCGGCCGCCTCGTTGGCGTAGGCCATCTCGTCGGGATGGACAAGGAGCGTCCCGAAGGCGAGCCAAAGCAGGACGGCGCCGACCGCGAGGCGCCACGCGAGCGCCCTCCGCCAGAGCGCCGCCAGCGCGACCCCGCCCGCGACGGCCAGGAACGGCGTCGCCTGGATCAGGTGCCTCACGCCGAGGTTGAGGGATGCCGTCAGCACGGAGGCGACGACGAGGGCCGGCGAGAGGAGGAGCACGCCGCACCGGGCGGGATCCGCCCGCGCGCGCCGGACGAGCGCCGCGACTCCCGCCGTGGGCGCGACGAGGAGCGGGATCGGAGTCTTGACGAGCCACGCCGCCGGGAAGTACCACCACCATCCGCTCGCGCCGTACAGTCCGAAAGCGTACGCGGGATGGCCGCTCACGGCGTGTCCGCGGAGCAGGCCCAGCCCGCCAAGGTAGAGCCCGGGTCCCGCCCTTCCGCACGCCGCCACGACGACGAGGATCGCCAGCGCCGCGACGGCCGCCGTCCGTCCGGCGACGGCCTGCCGCCCGGCGCGCGGCGAGAGCCACGGCCCGAGCGCCGCGAGGAGCACGAGGACCGCGAGGAGCGGCAGGTTCGAGAACTTCGTCGCCAGGGCGGCGCCCGTCGCGAGCCCCGCCGCGACCACCCGCAGCGGGCCGCCGCGAAGCAGGGCACCGGGAAGAGCGACCGCCGCCACGAAGTACAGCGCCGCGCCCCCGAGGTCGAGGGTGGCGAAGCCGGCGTGCGCGACCGCCAGCGGATCGAAGGCGTAGAGCGTCAGCGCCGCGAGCCCCGCGGCGTCGCCCGCGATTGCGCGCGCCAGCGCGAACACCGCCAGCGCGAGCCCCAGGGACAGCAGCGCGACCACCGCTCGCGCGCGCGCCAGGAGGGCGTCATGGGGCCGCCCCTCGCCGTAGAACGCCCGC
>JBGQAU010000023.1:0-38801 GCA_041494445.1 Acidobacteriota bacterium
CACCCAGGTGACCACGCTGGAAGGCGCCAGGCAGAGCATCGCGCAGGGTCCCGTGGCCTCCCAGGAAGCGATCAAGATGCTGGGAACCAACGGCGGCGGCTTCTTCAACGCCAACTCCGCCCATCCGTACGAGAACCCGACCCCCTTCACGAATCTTCTCGAGATGCTCGCCATCTTCCTGATCCCGGCCGGGCTGACCCACACGTTCGGCAGGATGGTCGGCAACACCCGGCAGGGCTGGGCCATCTTCGCGGCCATGACGATCATGTTCGTCGGAGGGCTGGGCGTCTGCTACTGGGCGGAGGCGAAGGGCAACCCGAACGTCTCGAAGCTCGGCGTCATGGCTACCGCCACCGCTGGACAGCCCGGCGGCAACATGGAGGGGAAGGAGACGCGGTTCGGCATCGCAGGCTCCGCGCTGTTCGCCACCGTCACCACCGCGGCGTCCTGCGGCGCGGTGAACTCGATGCACGACAGCTTCACGGCGCTGGGAGGCATGGTCACGCTGCTGAACCTGATGTGCGACGAGGTGATCTTCGGAGGGGTCGGCGCGGGCCTCTACGGCATCCTGATGTACGCGGTGATCGCCGTCTTCATCGCCGGCCTCATGGTCGGGCGCACGCCGGAGTACCTCGGCAAGAAGATCGAGAAGTACGAGGTTCGGATGGCGATCCTCGCCGTTCTCATCCTGTTCGCGAACGTCGTCGTCTGGACCGGCCTGGGGACCAACCTGGAGCTGTCGCCGGGGAAGGACTCGCAGACTTTCGCCGACGCGGCGAGGGGGGACGAGGCGGCGTTCCTGAAGGCACACCCGATCGCCCGCTGGAACCACTCCAACAACAGCAGCCCCAGCACCTACTACGGCGCGGCCTACAACAACATGAACCATGCCGGCGCGCACGGCTTCTCGGAGATTCTCTACCAGTATGCCTCCCAGACGGGCAACAACGGCTCCGCCTTCGCCGGGTTCACCGGCAACACGCCGTACTACAACCTCACGGGGGGCTTGGCGATGCTCATCGGGAGGTTTCTGATGATCGTCCCCCTGCTGGCCATGGCGGGCAGCCTGGCCCGAAAGAAGACTGTGCCGGCGTCGGCCGGCACGCTGGCCACCGATACGGCGACCTTCGCGGTCCTGCTCGCGGGGGTCGTGCTGATCGTGGGGGCGCTCGAGTATTTCCCCGCGCTGGCCCTCGGGCCGATCGTGGAGCACTTCCAGATGCTGGGCGGGCAATTGTTCTGACCGGACGGGAATGCCGAGGAGAAACGCATTCATGGTGACCGAGATCCGCGAAATCCCCGCCGCCGCTCCGCCGCCCGAGACGGCCGGGTACAGGAAGCCGAAGTACGCGCCGAAATCGCTGTTCGATCCTCCGATCGTCAAGCGCGCAATCCTGGACGCTTTCCGCAAGCTCGACCCCCGGCACGTCGCCAGGAATCCCGTCATGTTCGTGGTCGAGGTCGGGAGCATCGCGACGACGTTCCTCCTCGTGCGCGAGCTTTTCGCCGGCGGCCATAACCTGCTGTTCGACTTCCAGATCACGGTCTGGCTCTGGTTCACGGTCCTCTTCGCCAACTTCGCCGAGGCGATGGCGGAGGGGCGCGGCAAGGCGCAGGCCGATGCTCTCCGCAGGTCGAAAACGGAGACGATGGCCCGCCGGATTCCCGCTGGCGGTGCCGACCGGAGCGCGGAAGAGCGGGTGAAGGCGACGGATCTCCTCAGGGGAGACCTCGTCGTTTGCGAGGCGGGCGACGTGATCCCGGGGGACGGCGATGTGATCGAGGGGATCGCCTCGGTGGACGAGTCCGCGATCACCGGCGAGAGCGCGCCGGTCATCCGCGAGACCGGGGACCGCAGCGCCGTCACAGGGGGCACGAGGGTGCTATCCGACCGGATCGTGGTGCGGATCACCTCGAACCCCGGCGAGGCGTTCATCGACCGCATGATCGCCCTGGTCGAGGGCGCGAGGCGGCAGAAGACCCCCAACGAGATCGCGCTGACGATCCTGCTGGCGGGGACCACCATCATCTTCCTCCTCGCCGTCGCGGCGCTCGTCCCGTTCGCGGCCTACAGCGCGCGGGCGGCGGGGGCAGGGTCGCCACCGTCCGTCTTCCTGCTGTCGGCGCTGCTCGTCTGCCTCATCCCGACCACCATCGGCGGTCTGCTGTCGGCCATCGGCATCGCGGGGATGGACCGCGTCATGCAGCACAACGTCCTCGCGATGTCGGGGAAGGCGGTGGAGGCCGCCGGCGACGTGAACACCTTGCTCCTCGACAAGACCGGGACGATCACGCTCGGCAACCGGCAAGCGGTGGAATTCATCCCTCTGCCGGGTGTCGAGATCGAGGAGCTGGCGAGCGCGGCGCAGCTTTCGTCCTTGGCGGACGAGACGCCCGAGGGCCGGAGCATCGTCGTGCTGGCCAAGGAGAAGTACGGCCTGAGGGGGCGCGAGCTGTCGAGGCACGAGACCGAGTTCATCCCGTTCACGGCCCAGACCCGGATGAGCGGCGTCGACCTGAACGGCACGCGGATCCGTAAGGGGGCCGGCGACGCCGTCAAGCGGTTCCTCGCGGAAGCGGGGGGCAGCGTGCCGGGCCAGCTGGACGCGATCGTGACGGGCATCGCGAGAGCCGGCGGAACGCCGCTCGTCGTGGCGGTGAACGAGAGGGCGCTCGGCGTCATCCACCTCAAGGACATCGTGAAGGGCGGCATGCGGCAGCGGTTCGACCGGCTTCGCGCGATGGGCATCAAGACGGTCATGATCACCGGCGACAACCCCCTCACGGCGGCGTCGATCGCGCAGGAAGCCGGTGTCGACGACTTCCTCGCGGAGGCGACGCCGGAGGCGAAGATGGCGCTCATCAGGAAAGAGCAGCAGGGGGGCAAGCTGGTGGCGATGACCGGCGACGGGACGAACGACGCCCCCGCCCTGGCCCAGGCCGACGTCGGCGTGGCGATGAACACGGGAACGCAGGCGGCCAAGGAAGCCGGCAACATGGTGGACCTGGACAGCAACCCGACGAAGCTGATCGAGATCGTGGAAATCGGCAAGCAGCTCCTGATGACCCGCGGCTCGCTCACGACGTTCAGCATCGCCAACGACGTCTCGAAGTACTTCTGCATCATTCCCGCGATGTTCGCCGTGACGTATCCGATGCTGGGCGCCATCAACTTCCTGCGCCTCGGCCCGGGCGGCGCGGCGAGCACCCCCAACTCCGCGGTGCTGGCGGCGGTGATCTTCAACGCGCTGATCATCGTCGCGCTGATCCCGCTGGCGCTCCGCGGCGTCCGGTACAAGCCCATGGGCGCGTCCGCGGTGCTGCGGCGCAACCTGCTGGTCTACGGTGTCGGCGGCGTCATCGTGCCCTTCCCGGCGATCTGGATCATCGACCGCCTGCTCGTGCTGCTGAGGCTGGCATGAGCACGGGTCGAGGGCATGCCGGAAGCGTCTGGCCGGGCTTGAGCTTGATCCCGGAAACGTGTGTAATCAACGGCTGAGGAGAGAGACGTATGTTCCGGCAGCTGCGTCCCGCCGTCGTGAGCGTGCTGGTTTCGATGGGGCTTCTCGGCGTTGTCTTTCCGTGCGTGATCACCGCCGTCGCGCAGGTGGCCTTTCATCGCCGCGCGAACGGCAGCCTGATCGAGCGGGGGGGCAAGATCGTCGGCTCGGAGCTCATCGGGCAGAGCTTCGCGGCGCCGGGCTACTTCCACCCGCGGCCGTCGGCGGCCGGCGGCGGCTACGACGCCGGCGCGTCGGCCGGCACGAATCTGGGACCGACGTCGGACAAGCTCGTCAACGGAATCCACAGGAAGCTGCCGAGCGGCGAGGACGACCCCGTCAACTTCGACGGCATCAGGGATCTGGCGGCCGCGTACCGCAAGGACAACGGACTGCCGGAGGGCGCCCCGGTCCCCGCCGACGCGGTGACGCGTTCCGCCAGCGGTCTCGATCCGGACATCAGCCCGGCGAACGCCGACGCGCAGGTGTCGCGCGTGGCGAAGGCGCGCGGGCTCCCGGAAGAGGCGGTGCGCAGGCTGGTGGCACGGAACACGCGCGGGCGGCAGCTCGGTTTCCTGGGGGAGCCTCGGGTCAACGTCCTTCTGCTGAACCTCGCCCTGGACCGCGAGGCGGGGTCCCCGGGCTGAGAATGGATTAGAGCATGGAGAACGACCGCCGGCCCGACCCCGAGGCGCTCCTCGCCAGGATCCGCGCGGACGAGCGCCTCTCGTCACGAGGCCGCCTCAAGATCTTCTTCGGGGCGGCTGCCGGAGTGGGCAAGACGTTCGCGATGCTCCAGGCGGCGCACGAGCGCCTCGCGGAAAGTGTGGACGTCGTCGTCGGCCACGTGGACACCCACGGCCGCCCCGAGACGGAAGCCCTGCTGACCGGGCTGCCGGAGTTGCCTCCCCGGAAGGCCGTCTATCGGGGGAGCACGCTCAGCGAGTTCGACCTGGACGCCGCACTGGCGCGGAAACCCGCGCTCATGCTGGTCGACGAGCTCGCGCACACCAACGCTCCGGATTCCCGCCACGCGCGGCGCCACCAGGACGTCGAGGAGCTGCTCCAGGCGGGGATCGACGTCTACACCACCCTCAACGTCCAGCACATCGAGAGCCTTAACGACCTGGTGGCCCAGATCACCGGCGTCACGGTCCGCGAGACCGTGCCCGACTCCGTGCTCGAGACGGCCGACGACGTGGCGCTCGTGGACCTCCCGCCCGACGAGCTCCTCGCGAGGCTCCGCGAGGGGAAGGTCTACATCCCCGAGCAGGCCGAGCGGGCCATGGCCAACTTCTTCCGGAAGGGCAACCTGATCGCGCTGCGGGAGATGGCTCTCCGGTGCACCGCCGACCGGGTGGACGCGCAGATGCAGGTCTACCGGAAGGCCGAGGGCTCGGAGCGGACGTGGCCGATCACCGAGAAGATCCTGGTGTGCGTGAGCCCGAGCCCGTCCGCGATACGCGTCGTGCGCGCGGGGCGGCGCCTCGCCCGCCGCCTGCGCGCCGAGTGGACGGTGCTGTTCGTCGAGCAGCCCCGACATGTCGGGCTCCCCGAGGCGGACCGGGACTACGCCCCCCAGGCCCTGCGGCTCGCCGAGCAGCTCGGGGCCGAAGCGATCACGATCTCGGGGCACGACGCCATCGAGGAGATCCTCAGCTTCGCCAGGGGGCGCAACTTCTCCAAGATCGTGGTCGGCAAGCCGGCCCGGTACTGGTGGTTGCGGGAGCTGTTCACCGGCTCGTTCGTCGAGAAGCTGGCCCGGCAGAGCGGCGACATCGACGTATTCATGGTCCACGGCGACGCCAAGGAGGACGCCGCTGCAAGGCCGGCTGTCCCCCCCCAGGGACGCGCCTTCGATTGGACCGGCTACGCGTGGGCCGCCGGCACCGTCGCGGCCTGCAGCCTGATCGCGGGCGTGATGGCCCGGCACTTCGAGCTGTCGAACCTGATCATGGTCTACCTGCTCGGGGTGGTGATCGCCGCCACCCGGTGGGGGCGGGGGCCGTCCCTCCTGTCCGCGATCCTCGGCGTCGCCGCGTTCGATTTCTTCTTCGTGCCCCCCTACCTGACCTTCGCGGTGGCGGACTACCAGTACGTCGTCACGTTCCTGGTCATGGCGGCGGTGGCGGTGACGATCAGCACCCTCACCGCCAGGTTCAAGGAGCAGGCGGAGGTCGCCCGGCAGCGCGAGCGCCGCACCGGGGCCCTCTACTCCCTGAGCCGCGCTCTGGCCTCGACGCGAAGCATCGAGGAGATGATCGCCGCCGTCCGGCGGCGCGTCGAGGAGGTCTTCGAGGGCGAATCGGCGGTCTATCTCGCGGGAAGCGGGGGCCGCCTCGAGCTGCGACCCGCGGAGGGGCCGGCCTTCGCGCTCGACCCGAAGGAGGCGGCGGTCGCGCAGTGGGTGCACGAGCACTCCGAGGCCGCAGGGTGCGGGACGAGCACGCTCGCGGGGGCCGATGGGCTCTACCTGCCCCTCGTCGGGAGCCGGGGACCGGTGGGCGTCCTGGCCGTCCGGCTCGAGCCCGGCCGCCGCGCGCTGGGGACGGACCCGATGCACCTGCTCGAGACCTTCGCGAACCAGGCGGCCCTGGCACTCGAGCGCGCCCTTCTGGCCCGCGAGGCCCACCGGAGCCGGCTGGCGGCCGAGGAGGAGAACCTACGCAACGCCCTGCTGGCCGCGGTATCCCACGACCTGAGGACGCCGCTCGCGTCCATCTCGGGAGCGGCCAGCAGCCTGGCGTTCAGCGAGGACCGCCTCCCTCCCGCGGCGAGGCGGGAGCTCGTCCTGACCATCCACGAGGAAGCCGAGCGGATGACCCGGCTCGCCAACAACCTGCTGGACATGGGTCGGCTGCAGGCCCGCGGGGTCGTCCTGCGCCGGGAGTGGCAGCCTCTCGAGGAAGTCTTCGGCGCCGCGCTTCACCAGCTCGACCTGCATCTCAAGGACCGCGAGGTGGTGCTGCGGCTTCCCGCGGACCTTCCCCTGGTCCCGATCGACGATGTCCTCATCGAGCGGGTGCTGGTGAACCTGCTGGAAAACGCATCGCGGTACACGCCGGCAGGCAGCCCGATCGAGCTGGCCGCCTCGGCCGGCGCGGGGGAGGTCGTCGTCGAGGTGCTGGACCGCGGGCCCGGGCTCCAGGCCGGGGAGGAGAGCCGGATCTTCGAGAAGTTCTTCCGTGGCGAGACCACCCACTCGCGCCGCGGCATCGGCCTCGGCCTCGCGGTGGCCAGGAGCATCGTCGAGGTCCACGGCGGGAGGATCTGGGCGGAGAACCGCGAGGGTGGCGGCGCGGCCTTCCGTTTCACGCTGCCCCTGAAGGGAGAGCCTCCCGACTCCTCGGGCGAGCCGCCCGAGCCGGAGGGCCGATCTTGAGCGACGCGGCTCCGACGGTGCTCCTGATCGAGGACGACCCACAGATTCGCCGTTTTCTTCGCGCCACGCTTCCGGCCCACGGCTACCGTCTGGTCGAAGCGGAGACGGGCGAGGGAGGTCTCGTGCAGGCGGCCACACGCACGCCCGAGGTCGTTCTGCTCGATCTCGGGCTCCCGGACGTGGACGGCCTCGAGGTGACCCGCCGGATCCGGGAATGGTCTGCCGTGCCGATCGTCGTGCTCTCGGCGCGTGGCCTGGAGCGGGACAAGGTCGCGGCCCTCGACGCGGGCGCGGACGACTACCTCACCAAGCCGTTCGGCGTGGAGGAGCTCCTGGCCAGGCTGCGCGTGGCGCTCCGGCACGCCTCGCGGGTCGACGGAGGCCAGTCCGGCCCCGTGTTCGCGACGGATGCACTGGAGGTGGACCTCAGTGCGCGGCGCGTTCGGATGGCCGGGCAGGAGGTCCACCTGACCCCCACCGAGTTCAAGCTGCTGGCGGTCCTCGTCAAGCACGCGGGAAAGGTCGTCACACAGCGCCAACTCCTCATCGAGGTCTGGGGCCCCGGAGCGGCAGGGAACGCGCACTACCTCAGGGTGCAGATGCACGGCCTCCGCCACAAGCTCGAGGAGACTCCGGCGCGACCGCGCTACCTGATCACCGAGCCCGGCGTCGGGTACAGGCTCCGCGAGGAGGGGTGAGCGGGCCTAGGACCGGCGGAAGAGCCGCTTGTACCAGGGGACACCCCGGGCCTTCATCTCGGCCCGGGCATCCTCCAGGCGCTGCCGGTCCTGCTCGAGAGCGAGCTTCTGGATGTAGGCCTCCCCCTTCCTCTCGTGACAGTCCTTGTACTTCTTGCCGCTCCCGCAGGGGCAGGGATCGTTGCGGCCGACCTTGACCGTGTGGCGCTGCGCGACCGAGTCGAATCCGGGCCAGATCACCTTCCCGTGCTGTCTGAATCCGCGACCTCCCATCGTGCCATTCCTCGCCGGAGCCCCGCGGCGAGCGCCGCCCGGCTGCTCCTCGTTCCATGGTAACCCAAGCGCGCCGCCGGGGGGGGGGGGGGCACCCGCGCCACGGTTTGGGGTAGCATGATAGGCGTTCACAACCCACGGAGGGCGGACACCATGTGCGAGACCGTCCAGGCGCTCAAGCTGGGGCAGAAGGTCCCGGACTTCGAGCTCGATACCTACGATCCCGTCCAGGACGACTTCGGGAGCTTCCGACTGAAGGACCAGATCGCCCGGAAGCGGTGGACGATCCTGTTCTTCTATCCGGCCGACTTCACCTTTGTCTGAGCGACCGAATTCGCTGCTCTGGCAGAGCAGCACGACCGGTTCGTGAAGATGGGCTGCGACGTCGTCACGGTGAGCGCCGACACCAAGTTCGTCCACCTGGCATGGAAGAAGAGCGAAGGAGAACTCGAGAAAGTCAGGTACGCCATGGGCTCCGACCCGACGGGCCGCGTGTCGCGGATGTTCGGCGTCTACGACGAGAGCGCCGGTCTCGACCTCCGCGGCACGTTCGTCATCAACCCCGAGGGGACGCTGCTCAACTCCGAGGTGAACTTCTACAACCTCGGACGCAACATCGACGAGCTGATGAGGAAGTTCAAGGCGAACGTGTACATGGGCAAGAAGGCCAACGAGGCGTGCCCGTCCAAGTGGAAGGACGAAGGGGACAAGACGCTCGTCAACCCCGGCGCCAAGATGGTCGGGAAGGTCCACGAGGCCCTCGAGGGCTGAGGTCCCCGGCTCCGCCTCTCGCGCCGCGGACGTGCTCTGCTACTCGGGCACCACCGTCAAGACCTGCGCGGAGATCTGCCGCCAGTAGGGCGGGTGTCTCAGTCCGCCCCGCGGATCCAGGGCGGCCGGCGGCTCGCGTAGAAGCGGCTCAGCGCGCGAGCCCGGCCGACCTGGTGGCCGACCGCGACCCCGATCAGCAGCAGCGCGAGCACGAAGTACACGTGGCGGTCGATGTCCCGGTCGAAGCCCACCTGGAGCTCGACCCTCCTGAAGTAGAAGTCGCCGACCAGCAGGAGGTACGAGACGACGGCCGCCGCCGTCGTGAAGGCCACGACGCCGGTCCTCTGCCAGAGCCCGGAAGCGACGACGAGGAGGGGATAAGCCGCGATCAGAGGGCTGGCGATCCCGTCGGCGAGCAGCAGGACCGCGGTCACCGCCGCCACGTCCACCGCCCCCCAGACGAGGATGCCGAAGGCCTCCCACCGCTCGCGCTTCAGGACCTGCTGGAGACCTATCGAGGCCAGCGCCCACGCCGCGATCAGGACGGACATCCTGACGTGCCAATCGAAAGGGAACTTGCGGAACCCGTAGTAGTTGACGAGGTGCGCCGCATAGAACACCCCCAGGGCGGCGAGCCGCAGCGCGAGCGGCGGCTCGCGGCGGGCCCAGCGGGCGAGGCGGCGCAGCGGCCCCGGGGGCCGCGCCTCGACCGGCTCCCCTGCGAGAAAGCGTTCCAGATCCTCGCCGAAGTCGGCCGAGGTGGGGTATCGATCCGCGGGGGCCTTCGAAAGACACCGAAGGCAGATCCACTCGAGGTCGCGCGGAACCCGGCGGTTGAGTTCCCTCGGCCGCGGAGGTTCCCGCTCGATCACCTGGACCAGCGTGTCCATGGCGGTCTCCGCCAGGGCCGGGGGACGGCCGGTCAGCAGCTCGTAGAGGATCGCGCCGAGGCTGTACACGTCGCTCCGCGGGTCCATCTCGCGGAGACGCCCGGCCGCCTGCTCCGGCGACATGTAGCACGGCGTTCCGGCGATGGCGCTCGTGCGGGTCATCGAGTCGTCGCCGAGCGCCTTCGCCAGCCCGAAGTCGGTCACGTACGGCCGGCCGGCCTCGTCCAGGAGGATGTTCCCCGGCTTGAGGTCGCGGTGGACGATCCCGTGCCGGTGCAGATGGTCGAGTGCGCCCGCGACGGTCCGGACGAGGCGGGCCGCGTCCCGGATCTTGAGGGGGCCCGCCGCGAGGGCGGCGGCCAGGCTCCGGCCCTGCACGTACTCCATCGCGATGAAGGGCTGCCCCCGGACCTCGCCGGTGTCGAAGATCTTGACCACGCTCGGGTGCGAGAGTCCCGCCGCCGATCGCGCCTCGGCGTGGAAGCGCCGCACCTGCTCCGGAGACGCCCACGAGCCCGCCAGGACCAGCTTGAGCGCGACGACTCGGTCGAGCCGCTTCTGGCGCGCCTTGTAGACGACTCCCATGCCTCCGCGGCCGATCTCCTCGATGAGCGAGTACTCGCCGAAATCGATCGGATCGCCGGGCGGGTGGGCCGGGCCGGCCGCCGCACCGGAAGCATCGGAGGTGAGGGTGGGGTCCATGGTCCCGCCTTCAGCAGAGGATACCCGAATCGGCCCCCGTCAGGAGCGCCCCCGCCGCCCCGCGGTCGGGCGACGACGCGGGGTTCCTGCCCACGATCCCCTCCCTCCGGTTGTCGTATCGGTACGTGAGGCCGAGGCGGAGCCCGATCCACGCCGCCGCTGGCCCGAGCCTGAGCAGCGACCGGGCGAACCTCAGGAGGATACGGTCCGGACGGTAGAACTGCGCGTAAAGCCAGTCCGCGCCGTCCTGCAGCGCCCCCGGCGTCATACGCGCCGGCCGGATCACGCAGTGCCGGAAGTCGTAGTGGCCGAAGTCGCGGTCGAGAATACGTCCCTGTCGCTCGAACGTCTCGAAGAGCGGCGTGCCGGGGAGCGGCGTCATGACGTTGACCTGGACCGCGTCGATCCGCGCGCGCTCGAGGAAGCGGAGGGTCCGCTCGAAGGTCCCCGTGTCGTCGCCGTCCATCCCCACGATGATCCCCGCGACGATCCCGATCCCCGCGCGGCGGATCGCGGCGATCCTGCCGAGGTAGCCGCCGCTGTCGTTGAATCCCTTCTCGACGGCCGCGAGGTTCGCGGCGCTCAGGGTCTCGATGCCGATGAACAGGCCGATGCAGCCGGCCCGTCGCGCGAGCCGCAGCAGCCCGGGATCGTCGGCGATCTCGAGGGAGCACTGTCCGACCCATCGCTTCCGGAGCGGGACCATCGCACGGAACAGCGCGCGGGCGTAATCGGGATCCGCCAGGATGTTGTCGTCCACGAACATGAAGTCGCGGGGGACGCCGAGGAGCTCCTCGAGGACGCGGTCGAGCGGCCGGCTCCGGTGAGTCCCGCGGTGGAACGCGGTGACGGAGCAGTACCGGCACGCGTGCCGGCAGCCCCGGCCGGTCTGCACCGCGTGGATCGTCGCGTAGTGCCGGGCGGTCCGATCCGTCAGCTCCCGGCGGGGGACCGGGATCTCCGCGGGGTCGCAAGGCTCCGGCCGCCGGTAGATCCCGCGGACGCGGCCCGCCTCGATGTCCTCGAGGACCCTCGGCCACGTCCCCTCGGCCTCGCCGACGACCACCGCGTCGAAGTGGGCCGCGACTTCCTCGGGAAGGAAGGTCGGGTGGTAACCCCCCGCCACGACGATCCGTCCCCTCGCCCGGAACGCATCGGCGATCTCGTAGGCACGGGGGGCGAGCGCCGTCATGAACGTGATGCCGACCACGTCCACGTCGGCGTCGAGGTCGAGGGCCTCCACGTTCTCGTCGCAGAGTGTCACCATGTGGCGCGAGGGCGTGAGCGCCGCCACCGTGGTGAGCGGGAGGACGCTGAACCGCAGCATGCTCCTCCTCGGAACGCGGCGGGTCTCCCGCGTGACCCGGACGGACTCGGCGGCGGGAAGGACCAACAGGATCTTCACGGCGTGCCTCGCTCCCCCGGACGGGGCAATGATGTAAGTGTACACTTACGTTTCAGAGAAAAAGAGAGAGGGGTCACGGCGCGCCCCCCTCCAGCAGCAGCCGGCCGGCTTCCGCGATGAGGCGGGCGCGGAGGCGGGCCGGGAACAGGTCGATCTCGCGGCCGACGTTCGCGACGGTGCCGAGGCCGACCACCGCCCAGGCGATCAGGTCGGCCTCCGGTCCGAGACGGGCCCCGCGAAGCCGGTCATGGGCCTCGACCCGGCGCCTGATCCACCGGTGGAAGCGGCGGTACGTGTCCCGGAGGTGCCCCCGGATCTCGGGGTCGTCCGTCTCGGAGAGCCCGGCGAACAGGATCCGGTAGAGCCCGAACTCCCCGAGGTGTCGCGACTCGTACTCCAGGAGGCGCCGCGCGGTGGTGCCTTCCGGCCCCTCGGCGGCCCGTTCCTCCCAGATCCGCTCCGCCCGGTCGTACACGTATCGCATGGACGCCAGGAACATGGCCTTCTTGTCGGGCCAGAGGCGGTAGAGGACGTTCTCCCGGACACCGCATCTCGCGGCCAGGGTGGCGGTCGTCGCGCGACGGTAGCCGAGCCTGGCGAAAGCCTCCGCGACGATCGGCAGAAGCTCCTCGCGCCGCTCGCTTGTCCGGTCGGGTCGAGGCACGGCCGTTCCTCCCGTATTTATGTAAGCATACACTTACATTATACGCGGCCAGGGCACGCCGTCAAGCGGATAAAGCGGGGAAAGCGGGGTGGGAACCGTGGCACCGAGCGCCGTGAGGGGCGCCCCGGTGCGCCTTCGGCCCGGCTGCTACAATCCCGGCTCCGCCACCGGATCGGCGCGGGGTGGCAGAAAGGAACCCAGGATGAGAAGGCCGGCGCTCCCGATCCTCGGACTCGTTGCGTTCTTCTGCTGCGCTCGTCCGGCACTCGCGGACGAGGGGATGTGGACCTACGACCAGGTGCCCGCGAAGCTGCTCGAGGAGCGGTACGGATTCGCGCCGGATGCCGCGTGGCTCGACCATCTCAGGCTCTCCTCGGTCAGGATCGGAGCGAGCGGGTCGTTCGTCTCGCCGGACGGTCTCATCCTGACGAACCATCACGTCGCGCTCGGATCGCTGCAACGCCTGTCGACACCCGAGAGGAACTACGTGCGCGACGGCTTCCGCGCCAAGACGCGCGCGGACGAGGTCCCGGTACCGGGCCTCACGATCGAGGTGCTCCGCTCGACCGAGGACGTGACGTCGGCGGTGGACGGTGCGTTGAAGCCGGGGGCGACCGTCGCCGAAGCGAAGGTCCAGCACGACGCGAAGATGGCGGCGATCGCCCAGGAGTGCACGGAGAAGACCGGATTGCGGGGTGACGTCGTCACCCTCTGGGGCGGGGTCAAGCACGTCCTCTATCGCTACGAACAGTACACCGACGTGCGGCTGGTGTTCGCGCCCGAGCTCCAGGCGGCGTTCTTCGGCGGAGACTACGACAATTTCACGTATCCGAGGTACGACCTGGACTTCGCGTTCTTCAGGGCCTACGAGGGTGGAAAGCCGGCGAGGGTGGAGAGCCACCTCCGAATCGAGCCCGGAGGCGCCGCGGACGGGGACCTGGTCTTCGTCTCGGGCCACCCGGGCACCACGAGCCGCCTCGAAACGCTGGCGATGCTCGAGTACCAGCGCGACGTCCGGCTTCCCGCGAGGCTCGATCAGCTCAGGCAGCAGCGGGCCCTCCTGAACGCCTACGTGGCGCGCGGCCCCGAGCAGGCGCGCCGGGCCCGAACGCGCCTTTACTTCATCGAGAACTCGCTCAAGTCGCTGGCGGGAGAGCTGGGCGGCCTCACGGACCCCGCGCTCATGGGCAGGAAGCGGGCCCAGGAAACGGCGCTCCTCGCGGCGCTTGACACCAAACCGGGGCTCCAGGCGTACCGGAAGGCATGGACCGATCTGGCGGATGCGATGGTCTGGGCGCGGGCCCACGAGAACGGCCGGCTCTACAAGAACAGCTTCGGCAGCCGGACGCTCCTGGGGACGGCGATGCAGATCCTCCGGTACGCCGCGGAAGCGCAGAAGCCGGACGCCGATCGCCTGGAAGGTTTCCACGAGGCGGAGCTTAAGGACCTGCTCCGGGACCTGGAGAACCCGCCCCCGGTCTTCAAGGACCTGGATGAGGTCCTGCTGGCGTGGGAGTTCCGCCGGATGGCGGACGGGCTCGGCGCGGACGACCCGTTCGTCCGCACGGTCCTCGAGGGGCGCACGCCCGAGGAGACCGCGGCGAGCGTCGTCGCCGGCACGAAGCTCGACGGCGCGTCATTTCGCCGCGACCTGCTGAAAGACCGCGGGAAGGCGGTCGCGGCCAGCGACGACCCGCTTCTCCGGCTGGCTCGGCGCGCGGATCCCACGGTCCGCGACGTCCAGAAGCAGTTCCGCGACCACGTGGACGCCGTCGAGGAGGAGGGGCTCACTTCGGTCGCCCGGGCCGGGTTCGCGGCATTCGGCGCCGACGCCTATCCCGACGCGACCGGGACGCTGCGGCTGGCATTCGGGAAGGTCGCGGGCTACCCGTTCGCGACCACCCTCGTCCCGCCGTTCACGACGTTCTACGGCCTCTACGACCGCGCCTACGCGTTCGGCGACAAGGGGGACTTCGTCCTGCCCGCGCGGGCCGCCGCGCACAAGGCGGACGTGAACCTGGCCACGCCTCTCAACTTCGTCAGCACCGCCGACATCACCGGCGGGAACTCGGGGAGTCCCATCGTGAACCGGGCGGGACGCCTCGTCGGCCTGGTGTTCGACGGCAACCAGCAGAGCCACCCGAACTCCTTCGTCTACGACGAAACCGAGGCCCGCTGCGTCGCGGTGGACATCAGGGGAATCCTGGAGGCGCTCAGGAAGGTCTACGACGCCGGCGCCCTGGCGGACGAGATGGAGACCGCCGCGCGGTAGGAGCGACGAGGCCGGCGCCATGAGCGACGTGGACAGCCTATACGAAGATGCCGAGGCGGGATTCGCCCGGTGGGAAGTCGTCAAGGACGTCGTGGACGAGACGATCGACCTGATGCTCAACCACCGGCAGAGCGGCCATCCCGGCGGGTCGAGGTCCAAGGTCCACCTCCTGCTCGCGACGATGCTATCGGGGGCGATGCGGTGGGACCTGCTCCGACCCTGGCGGCCGTTCCAGGACCGGTTCGTGCTCGCGGCCGGTCACACGGTCCCGCTGGTGTACGCGCTGCTGGCGGTCCTGAACGAGGCGATGCGCGAGCGGCATCGGCGCGCCGCCGATCCCGCGTTCGAGCTGCCGGAGGGTGGGCGCTGGGCCGTGACCGCCGCGGATCTGCTGTCGTTCCGCCGCCGCGGAGGGCTCCCGGGTCACGCCGAGATGGCGCGGAAGACCCTCTTCTTCAAGTTCAACACCGGTCCCTCGGGCCACGGCCTGCCCGCGGCCGCGGGCGAGGCGCTCGCGCTCAAGCTCGCGGGGTGCGAGCAGGTGAAGGTGTTCGCGCTGGACGGGGAAGGAGGCCTGACCCCCGGCGCCTCGCACGAGACGAGGAACTCGGCGTGGGGGCTCGGCCTGTCGAACCTCGTGGTGCTCGTGGACTGGAACGACTTCGGGATCGACGACCAGCGGATCTCCTCGGTGGTGCCCGGGACGCCCGACACCTGGTTCGACGCGTACGGGTGGCGGGTCGCAGGGACCGAGAACGGGATGGAGTGGGGGCCGGTCACGAGGGCGGTGCTCGAGGCCGCCCGCGGCGAGAATCCCGACGGGGTGCCGTCGGCGGCCTGGGTGAGAACCCGCAAGGGACGGGGGTACGGGAAATACGACAACGCATCCCACGGCTCGCCGCACCCGATGAACTCCAGGGAGTTCTGGGAGGTGCGACAGCCGTTCATGGAGAAGTACGGCGTCGATTACGACGGTGCCTACGCCGCCGCCCCGGAGGATTCCGAGGGGAGGCGACGGCAGACCGCGACCAACCTCGACAGGGCGATCGACGTCCTCCGCCGCGACGACGGGCTGGTCGATTACCTGTCGGATCTCATGATCCGGCTCGCGCGCGAAGTGCCGGAGAAGCTCCCGACGTTCCGGCTCGGCGGCGGCAGCGCCCGGATCTTCGACGACGCGCTCCTCTTCGATGCCCGGGGTTATCCGCCCGAGATGTTCGCGAGGCCTGGGGAGAGGAGGTCCAACAAGGAAGGGCTCGCCGCGTGGGGGGCGTGGGTCAACGCGTACGCGAAGAAGGAATACGGCAGGCCGCTCCTGATCGCCTGCTCCGCCGATCTCGCCGAATCCACGGGCATCGCCGGGTTCGCCAAACCCTTCGGGCCGATGCCTGGCTGGGGCCGCTACCACCGCTCGGACAACCCGAACGGCACACTCCTTCCGCAGGAGATCACCGAGTTCGCCAACGCGGGCATGATGACCGGGCTCGCCACCGTGAACCTCGCCGATGATCCCCGGCGCGGGTTCGACGGGTTCTGGGGCGCGTGCTCGACCTACGGCGCGTTTGCGTACCTGAAGTACGGCCCCATGCGGCTGTTCAGCCAGCTCGCTCAGGACTCCGATCTCGAGGTCGGGAAGGTGATCTGGGTCGCGGGGCACTCGGGCCCCGAGACCGCCGACGATTCGCGGACCCACTTCGGAGTCTTCGCCCCCGGCGTCACGCAGCTCTTTCCCGAGGGGCAGGTGATCGACCTCCACCCGTGGGAGCGCAACGAGGTTCCCGTGGTGCTCGGCGCCGCGCTCCGGGAGAAGGCGCCGATCGTCGCTCTCCACCTGACGCGGCCGCCGATCGAGATCCCCGACCGCGAGGGGCTCGGGATCCCGTCGCATTTCGAGGCCGCGCGCGGCGCCTACGTGATCCGGGACTTCCGGCCCGGGCGCCCGCCGGCGGGGACGGTCTTCGTCCAGGGGACCTCGACCACGAGCAACCTCGTGAGAATCCTGCCGGATCTGGAGCGCGCCGGGATCAACGTCAAGGTCGTCGCCGCGATCAGCCCCCAGCTGTTCCGGCTCCAGGAGAGGGAGTACCGCGACCGCGTCGCCTCGACCGCGGACCTCTGGGACGCCATGAGCGTCACCAACAGGGCCCTGCGCCTGATGTCCGACTGGATCGCGCACCCGCTCGTGGCGGAGTACTCGCTCTCGTCGGATCGCGACGGGCGCTGGCGGACGGGGGGCACGGTGGAGGAAGTCGTGGACGAGGCAGGGCTGTCCCCCCGGCACATCCTCGAGGCGATCGAACGCTTCGCGCGCGACCGGGAGCGGCGGCTCGCGAGGCTCAGGGAGGCGGTCGAGGCCGCCGCACGAGGGAGCGTGAAGCGATGAAGGAACCAGGATCCTGGCTCGAGGAATGCCCGGCGGCGATCACCGTGACCGACGCTGAGGGGACGATCCTCGCCATGAACGCCCGATCGCGGGAGACCTTCGCGAAGGACGGCGGCGGCGCTCTGGTCGGGAGATCCGTGTTCGACTGCCACCCCGAGCCGGCGCGCTCGAGGACACGCCGCCTCTACGAGGAGCGGACCCCGAACCACTACACGATCCGGAAGGACGGCCGGCGGAAGATCGTCCACCAGGTGCCGTGGTACCGGGACGGCGCTTTTGCCGGCATCGTCGAGATCGTCTTCTCGATCCCCGACGAGATGCCGCATTTCGACAGGACGTAGGCGGGGAGATCGCGGCGCGGTCGCTCGTCGCTGCCTCCCATGTGGGGAAGCCGGACGGGTGTGCCGGAAAACCCGGCACTCCGGGGCGTACCGCGTTCGACCCTCTCCGTTCCTGAAGCGGGGAACTCGTCTCCACGGCGCGCTTTTTGGCCTCCGAGCCCGCGTGGAAGCCCTCGGCACGACGATTGCCCCTATTACGTACGAAGTGATGTGTCCGGCGGTCCCGGGTTCGGCACAACGGGAGGCGCGACATGCCCGGCACGGAAACCTTCTGGCTCAACCTGGTCAACGCGGCGTTCGGGATCGCGACCGCGGCCGCGATCGTGACGATCCTTGTCGCGATGGTCCGGGAGATCGTGGCGCACGGCCGCCAAACACACTAGGGCCGAGCCGCCAGGCCGTCCCGACTAGCGCGGGATCCCGTATCTCTTGATCTTCTCGTAGAGCGTCGAGCGATCGATCCCCAGGACGGTCGCGGTTTCCTTGATGTTCCCGCCGTGCCGTCTCAGCGTGGCGGCGATCACCCGCTTCTCGATCTCCTCGAGGGGGAGGTCGGCCGGCACGTGGGAGGCCGCGCGCTCCGACGCGTCGCGGACCAGGAAGGCGAAGTCGTCGCTCGACAGCGCCCGGCCCCGGCAGGTCACGAGGGCGCGCTCGAGGGCGTTCTCGAACTCCCGCACGTTCCCCGGCCACTCGTGATTCATGAGAAGACCCAGCGCCGCGTCGTCGAGGTCCGCTGGCTCACGCCCCATCTCGGTCGCGATCCGCTCGATGAACTCCCGGGCGAGGAGGGGGATGTCCTCCCGGCGCTCCCGGAGCGGAGGGAGCCGGATCTCGATCACGTTGAGGCGGTAGTAGAGGTCTCCGCGGAAGGTCCCTTCCGCCACGGCCTCCCCCAGGTTCGCGTTGGTGGAGGCGATCACGCGGACGTCCACGCGGACCTCGTCGGAGCCGCCGACGCGGAAAAAGCTGCGCTCCTGGAGGACCCGCAGCAGGTCCAGCTGGAGCTTCGACGAGATGTCGCCGATCTCGTCCAGGAACAACGTCCCGCCGTCCGCAAGCTCGAACTTTCCCTTCTTCCGGGCGTGGGCGCCGGTGAAAGACCCCTTCTCGTGGCCGAACAGCTCCGACTCGAGCAGCGTCTCCGTGAGCGCCGCGCACGAGACCGCGACGAACGGCTTGGAGGCCCGGTCACCCACGCTGTGGATCGCCTGCGCGACCAGCTCCTTCCCGGTGCCGCTCTCGCCGCGGATCAGGACGGTGCTCTTGAGGTTCGCGATCTCGCGGATCAGCGCGAAGATCTCGTGCATCCTCGGGTTCTTGCTGACCATGTCCTGGAATCGGTACTGCCTCGTCAGCTTCCGGCGGAGGATGACGTTCTCGCGCTCCAGGTTCCTCAAGCGGCGGAGCCGCTCGAGGAGGAGCGAGATCTCGTGAGGATTGCACGGCTTGACGATGTACTCGTGCGCCCCTTCCTTCATGGCGGCGATGGCCGTGTCCACCGTCGCGAAGGCCGTGATGATGATCGGGGTCGTCCCGGGGGAGAGCTTCCGGATCTCCCGCATGGCCTCGATGCCGTCCATTCCGGGGGGCATCTTGAGGTCGAGGAAGGCCACTTCGAAGCCCCGCTCCCGGACCTTCGCGATCGCTTCGAGGCCCGACGCGGCGGTCGCCACCGAGTATCCGTCCTCGGCAAGCCAGGCGGCCAGCGACTCGCGTTGGACCTCTTCGTCGTCCGCCACGAGGATCTTCCAGCGGCGGGTCACGACGCGCCCTCCCGCGCGGCGTCCCGCGAGGCGAGGGGGAGGCGCACGCGGAACGTGGTCCCGGCGCCCTCGACGGTCTCCACCGAGATCTCGCCGCCGTGGGCCTCCACGATGCCGTACACGACGGCGAGCCCCAGGCCGACCCCCTTCCCATCCTCCTTGGTGGTGAAGAACGGGTCGAAGATGCGAGGGAGGTCGTCCTTGCGGATCCCACCGCCGGTATCGCTCACCGCAAGGATCAATGAGCGGCCGTCCGAGGCGGCGGCGGTCCGGACGGCCACCCGTCCTCCGCGCGGGACCGCCTCGACGCCGTTCAGCGCCAGGTTGGTCACGACCTGCTCGATCTGCGAGGCGTCGCAGACGAGCGGCGGCAGGCCCGGCGCAAGCTCCGGCTCGAGCCTCACCCCGGCCTGGCCGGCCTTGTGCGCGATGAGCGAGAGGGTGGTCCGCACGATCTCGTTCAGGTCCGCGGGGCCCGCCTCCCGCTTGGACTTTCGGGAGAAGGAGAGGAGGTCCGAGACGATCCGCCCCACCCGCGCGGTTTCCCCTTCGACCTGGGAGAGGTAGCGCCGGAACTCCTCGACGCGACCCGCGGGGATCCCGTCGTCCTTCAAGATCCGCTGCATGAGCGTCGAGAGATTGAGCACGCCCGAGATCGGGTTGTTGATCTCGTGGACAACGCTGGCGGCGAGGTGCCCGAGCGAGGCGAGCCGCTCGCTCCGGACGAGGTCCTTCTGGGTCTCCTCGAGCTGGGCGGTTCGCTCCTCGACCTTCGCCTCGAGGCGGTGGGTGAACTCCGCGTTCTCGAGCTGCGCCGCCTTCAGACGCTCCCGCATGGCGTCGAACGATCGGGCCAGCTCGCCGACCTCGCCTCCCGCGCGGACCTCCACCTTCCGGTCGAGCTGCATGGCGCTCACCGCCTTCGTTCCCTCGATGAGCTGCTCGATCGGGCGGCCGACGAACCGCCGGGTGAAGAGCGCGATGAAGATCGCCAGGAGCGAGACCTCGAGGGCGGTCGTGAGGAGAGCGCGAACCTCGAGCCCGGCCAGGTCGCGGTCCACCCGGGCGAGATCGAGGGTCACGTCGAGGACTCCGAGCACGTTCCTGGACTCGGGGTGGGCATGGCAGGCGGCCCGGCTGCAGGCCGGCTCGTTGTAGATCGCCGTGACCATCCCCAGCTTCCGGCTCCGGTCGGCTCCACGGAAGATCCTCGCCCGGGAGGGGACGTCCACCCGCACCAGCGGCTGCTCGCGGGTGTGGCAGAGGAAGCAGGCCTCCGCGTTCTTGTCCACCTGGGTTTCGCCCCCGGGCGAAGTGGAGAACATCACCCGTCCTTCCTTGTTGAAGATCCGGATCCGATCGATCCCCTGCTTCGTCGCGATGGTCTGCATCACCTCGTACGCCGCGCTGCGCTGGTCCGCCAGCATCGCGTGCCAGGTGGCGCTGGCGATGCTGCGTGACAGCTGATCCGCGCCGAGGACCATCCCGTCCACGACCTGCCGCTCCTGCTTGTGGACGTTGTAGAAGGCGAACGAGCCTTCGACGACGATGAGGATGACCGTGAGGGCCACGATCAGCCTGAGCGCCAGGCTCTTCGGCACGGCGGTCCTTTCGGGCTCATCGAGGTGGACGATGGGCCGTCCCGCGGGAGCGATCCGAATGAGACATTATGGCACCCGCGGGGGCGGAAGGGCCAGACGCGGATCCCTCCCGCCGCGGCTACCGGCTCTTGTCCGGATACTTCGGCGGCTTGGGCTCCTCCACCGGCTCCTTGCGGATCGCCTCGCGAAGGACCGCGATCGCCGCCTCGAGCTGGGCGTCCTTCCCGTCGAAGGTGGCGCGGGGGAGGTTGTCCACGTTCACGTCGGGCGTAACGCCGCGCCCCTCGATCAGCCACTGCCCCTCGGGGCCGAACACGCCGGTTTCCGCCGCGGTGGCGATCCCCTTGTCCACGAGGACGTTGCTGCTGCTCAGCCAGATCTCGCCCCCCCACGTCCGGGTGCCGATCACCTTCCCGAGGCCGAGGCGGCGGAACCCCTCGGCGAACGCTTCGCCGTCGGACGCCGTCCACTCGTCCACCAGCACCACCATGGGGCCTCGGAACGCGTACTGCATGTTCCAGACCGGCAGTCCCACCCTCGGCTGCCAGTAGAACCAGGCGCGGCGCATCAGCTTCTCGAGGATCCAGCTGTCGATGTTCCCGCCGCGGTTGTGCCGGACGTCCACGATCAGCCCCTTCCGCCGGTACACGGGGTAGAAGCTCCTGGCCCAATCGGAGTAGTCGCCGTCGCCCATGGCGCGCAAGTGGACATAACCGAGGTTCCCCTTGCCCGACTCCTCGACCCTGAGCCTGCGCGAGACCTCCCAGTCGTCGTAGCGGAGGTCGGCGTCTCCTCCCGAGATCGGGACGGCGATCGCGTCGCGGGTCTTTCCCGATCTCGCCTCCTTGATCGTCACCAGGACCTGCTTGCCGGCCTTCGCGCGCAGCGCCACGCCGGGATCGGCCACCGAGAGGAGCCCGACGCCGTCGATCGCGGTCAGGACGTCCCCCTCGGCCGCGGCGACCGCCGGCTTCGCCAGCGGGGACAACTCGTCGGGGTAATCCGGGTCGGAGCGGTAGATCCGGCGTATCCGGTATCCGCCCACGGCCTCGTCGCGAACCAGGTCGGCGCCGAGCGACGCCGTCGCGACCGGGTCGGGAGTCTCGCGGAGGTCGCCGCCGCGAACGAACATGTGAAGCGCGGACAGCTCCGCGACCATCTGCCCCAGGAGGTCGTTCAGCTCGGCGCGGTCGGTGATCCGCTCGACCAGCGGCTCGTACTTCCTCCGCATGGCGGGCCAGTCCACGCCGTGCAGGCTCGGGTCGTAGAAGTAGTCCCGCTCGAGGCGCCAGGCTTCTCGGAACATCTGCCGCCATTCCTCACGCGGGTCGAGCGGAAACGTCCAGCCTTCGAGCGGGACCTTCTTCTCGGAGAGGTCGTGGTTCTCCCCGGAGGAGGTGTCGAGGACGTAGAAGTCCTCCCCCTTGCGCACGAGGAGCTTCTTCCCGTCGTGCGACGTCTCGTACCCCTTCACCTCCGCCACCATCGTCTTCACCTTCGGTTCCTGGTTCGTGATCTCGGCGAACGCGAGGCGCCTCTTCCGCTCGAACGACGTCTCCCGCACGAGGAAGAGGAGCCGCTTCTCGCCGGCAGACAGGCTCTCGTAGTTGTCGGAGGGGAGCGGGACCTCCTGCACGCGCCGGTCGAGGCCCGCGAGATCGATCTTCACCACGACCGTCTTCTCGCCTGCCTTCGCGCCGCCGGAAGCCTTCTCCTTTTCCTTCTCCTTGTCTTTGTCCTCGGAGGCCTTCACTTCCTTGGGTGCAAGCTCGTCCAGGGGCTGCCACGGGGAACGCTGCCCGCCGGGCAGGTCCACGAGGTAGATCTTCGTGATCCGATCGAAGAACGGCTCCGGCTGCCGCTCGCCCCAGGGGCTGCCGACGAGGGAGCGCAGGTTTCGATCGGACAGGAAGTAGATCCACTTGCCGTCGGGGCTCCATGCCGGCGAGGAGCTGCTCGTGCGGTCGCTCGTGAGTGGCGCCGTGGTGCCGTCGGCGACCCGGTGGAGCCAGATCCTCGACAGCTCGTTGTCGTCGGGGGCGACGAAAGCCAGCCACGCGCCGTCGGGAGACCAGGCGAGGTCCGAGAACTCTCCCATCCGGCACGAGGAGATCCGGACGTTCTTCCGCGTTCCGAGGTCGAGGACCCACAGCTCCTGGTTCTTGTCGTGGTACGCGATGCGTTTCCCGTCGGGGGAAGGGACGCCGTCGAAGCGAAGGACTCTCCCGTCGGACGTCAGCGCCTCGGGAACGCCGACCCCGTTCGCGGAGAGCTTCCACCACTCGACCTCGCCGCTCTTGTCCGAGAGGACCACGAGCGTCTTCCCGTCGGGGAGGAACCGCGCCTGCCGGTACCTCTCCCCCGGGCGTCGTGCCGCCTCCACGAGCCGCCCCTGACGCGCGGGCGCGACGAACACCTGGCCGCGGGCGGTCAAGGCCACGCGGTCGCCGTCGGGCGAGAGGTGGGCGGACGTCACGTACTCCACCGGCTTCTTCACCCACTTCTCGCGGGTCTGGTCGAAATCCGACGAGAGCGCGATGGCCGGCGCCGTGTCCCGCCCCGTGGCGACGTCGAGCACCCTGAGGTCGGCGCCCAGCTGGTAGACGATCTTCCCGTCGGCCAGCGACGGCGACGTCACGTTCCATCCGTCGTGACGGGTGTGCTGGCGCAAGTCGCCCCCGTTCTCGTCCATGGACCAGACGTTCATCGTGCCATCCCGATCGCTGACGAAGTAGACGCGCCCTCGCCACCACATCGGCCACCGGCTCGTCCCGTCGAAGTCCGCGGTCAGCGGGACCGCCTCGTCGGCGCCGCGAGCGAGCTTCCAGATCTTCTGCGCGGTGCCCCCCTTGTAGCGCCGCGTGTGGCTTCCCTGGGCCCGAAGGCGAGTGAAGAACAGCGTCTTCCCCGCGGAGTCGTAAACCCCTTCCGCGGCCTGGCTCAGCGGCAGGGTTTCCCGCGCGCCGGTGGCGGGGTCCACGGTGGCGAGCTGGGTGTCGGGGAGGGTGCTGCCGCTCGACGTGGCGTAGAGCACCCGCCCGTCCGGCGTCCAGCCCACGACGGTTGCCGAGCCGTCCCAGGTGAGCCGTCGCGGCAGCCCGCCCGCGAGCGGCATCACGTAGACCTCGCCGGGCCCCTCGTAGGCCGCGGAGAACGCCACGGTCGTGCCGTCGGGGGAGATCTCGGCGTTCGACTCCATCCCGGGATGGCTCGTGAGACGCTCGGCGGTCCCGCCGTCGACCCCGACCCTGAAGAGGTCTCCCTCCGCGGTGAACACGATCGTCCCTCCGTGGATCGCGGGGAATCGATAGTAGCCGGGCCCGGCGTCGGCGAGGGCCGCGGGGCCGGCGAGCGGGGCGAGCAGGAGGGCGGCGGTCGCGACGTGCAGTCTCATGGCGGTCTCCGATGCCGGCGCGCGGGAGTGCGTCGCGGAAGCGCGAGGGCCGATGGTAGCATCGGCCGGGTCTCTGGAGCCGCCCGGAGCGCGCAGTGCGGGCGCGCCCCACGGCCCGCCTGTTGCCCGCGCGTCGCGCGGTTCCTATAATCCGCGTTCGCCCCGTCCCCGGCCGAACAGGAGGGCCGACTGCCGTGAAATACGCGATCCTGCTCCCCGACGGCGCGGCCGACGAGCCGTTGCCCGCGCTCGGCGGGAGGACGCCGCTCGAGGCGGCCCTCATCCCGAACATGGACTGGGTCGCGGTGAACGGGCGCCTCGGGCGCGCCGTGACCATCCCGGAGGGGTTCACCCCCGGGACCGACGTCGGGACGCTCTCCGTCCTGGGATACGACCCTCACCGGTACTACTCCGGCCGCGCGCCGCTCGAGGCGGCCGCGAAAGGCCTCGCCGTTCGCCCGGACCAGATGATCTTCCGGTGCAACTTCGTGACGATCGAGGGCGGCCTGATGAAGGACAACACCGCCGGCCACATCGTCCAGGAAGATGCGGACGCGCTGATCGCCGACCTCAACCGGGAGCTGGGCCGCGACGGATGCGAGTTCCACTCCGGGGTGACCTACCGAAACCTCATGCTGCTCGCCGATGCCGCCGGCCTCGCGCTCCGCTGCGCGCCGCCGCACGACATCATCGACCAGCGGGTGGCCGAGCATGCGCCCTCGGGGACGGGTGCCGAGCGTCTCGTCGAAATCACGCGGAAGGCCGCCGCCCTCATCGAAGATCACCCCGTGAACCGCCGCCGGCGCGAGAAGGCAAAGGCGCCGGTGACCGGTATCTGGCTCTGGGGCCAGGGGCGCCCGACGCCGTTCGAGAGCTTCGCGTCGCGCTTCGGCCCGTCCTGTGCTGTGATCACCGGTGTCGACATCCTCCGCGGGATGGCCAACCTCATGGGCATGCGCCTGATCGAGGTCCCGGGCGCGACCGGCTACATCGACACCGACTACGAGGGGAAGGGCAGGGCGGCGGTCCGCGCGCTCGACGAGTTCGACATGGTCGTGGTCCACGTGGAGGCGGCCGACGAGGCGGCCCACATGGGAAGCCCCGACGAGAAGGTCAAGGCGCTCGAGCGGATCGACGAGGCGGTGGCGGGTCCGCTTCTCGACAGGCTTCGCACCTTCCCGGAGTGGCGCGTCCTCGTCGCGGCCGACCACCCGACCCCGTGCACCACGCGAGGCCACTCGGCGGTGCCGCCGCCGTTCTGCTACGCGGGCTCCGGGATCGCGCCGAACCGCGGCAGAGGGTTCACGGAGGCCGCCGCCGCCGCCACGGGCCTGTGGGCGGATCCCGGGCACAAACTGATGGAGGCGTTCTTCCGCCGCTGAGGCGCGTCGCTTCATGAGACCGCGCGTCCTGATCCTTCACACCGGCGGCACGCTCGGGATGCGCCCGCGCGAGCCCGACCACGCGCTGGCGCCCGACGAGTTCGGCGCCACGATCCTCGAGCACGTCCCCGAGCTCGAAGAGATCGCCGAGATCGAGACCCGCGTCTTCTCCAACATCGATTCGTCGGACGTGAACTGCGCGCTCTGGACGGCGCTGGCCCGGGAGGTCGCCGCCGACATCGCTCGCTGCGACGGGATCGTGATCACCCACGGCACGGACGCCATGGCCTACACGGCCTCGGCCCTGTCCTACGTCTTGAGGGACCTCCCGCGGCCGGTGATCCTGACGGGGGCGCAGCGCCCCATCTCGGATCCCCACTCGGACGGCCGGGGCAACTTGGTCGGGGCGGTCGAGCTGGCGTCGCGCGCGATTCCCGAGGTCGGGATCTACTTCGACGGCATGCTCCTGCGCGGCAACCGGACGATGAAGCGCAGCTCGTTCTCCTACGCCGCGTACCGCTCGCCGAACTTCCCGCCTCTCGCCGAGATCGGGATGGAGGTGCGGCTGCGCGTCGAGCCGCGCGCGCCCGGCGGGACCTGCCGGATCGAGGGAGGGTTCGACTGCCGAGTGGCCGCCCTGCGCCTCCTGCCAGGCCAGCCCGCGGCTCCGCTCGCCGCGCTGGCGCGGACCGGGATCGGCGCGGTGCTCGTGCAGGCTTACGGCGTCGGTAACTTCCCGGTGGTGGACCGCGGCTTGACCGACGCGGTCCGGGAGCTCGCCGAGGCCGGGATCGTGGTCGCCATCGGCTCCCAGTCCATGCACGGCCGAGTGGACATGTCACGCTACGCGGGAGGACGGCTGGCCATGGAGGCGGGAGCGGTCGGGACCGCCGACATGACCGTCGAGGCCGCCGCCGTGAAGCTGATGTACCTCCTCGCGACGTGCCGTGGTCCCGAGGAGATCAAGTCTCGCTTGTGCGTGCCGATCGCGGGCGAGGTCACCTAGGGACGCGAGCGCGAGGTCCGGCCCGCCGCCGCCGTCCCGCGCTGACCCCCCCGCTCCGTTCGAGAGGCCGTCCTCAAGACCGGCATCGCCAAGCCCGCCACGAGCCACAGCCTACGGCACTCCTTCGCCACCCACCTTCTGGAGGACGGGTACGACATCCGCACCGTCCAGGAGCTACTGGGCCACCGCGACGTGACGACGACCATGATCTACACGCACGTCCTCAACCGCGGCGGTCGTGGAGTGGTCAGTCCCGCTGACCGCCTCGACCGGTAGCGCAAGCGCCTCGCCCCAGGCCGCTCGAGACCCGGGGGTAGTCGAGAGCCCGCAGTCGATCATCCAGAAGGTGGCCCCAGTCAGCGTCTACTCCGGGCGGCGACGTCGCGGAGGTTCCACCGAACGCAAAGCGTTTCAGCGGCGACAACCCGTGACGTCGCTTGCATTTACGACGGGTTGGGAGTAGACAACCAGTAGCCAGGAATCGGGGCGGGGGACCGCAGGAATGTCAACCAGGCCAAAGAGAGTCCAGTCGTGATCAGGGCAAGGGTAGTGCGCATAGAACCATAATGGTGACCGGTTTTACGGGATAACAGAGTTCGGCCGAATAACAGAGTTAGATGACCCGAGAGGACACGCAGATGAACCGACGGCTGCATGCCCCGTGTCTCGCAGCCATGTGCTTGGTGGTGGCCGCCGGAGCGTCAGTTGGGCGACCGCAGGCCGCGGAGGGCACGCAGCCGCCGTCTACGTACCTGCTATCAGATGTCTCCTTCGTGTACTCCACCCGGGGAGGACCGGGCGGAGCCGAGGAGAGGATGGTTCGGGTTGGTGGTAACGGAAAGGGCGCCCGTATCAACCGAGCTTCCTCCGACCGCGTGACGACCGCCGAGTGCGCGGTCGACACGAACGAGGTCTTCCAACTGCTTCAGCTCTGCTATAGAAACGACTTCTTTGACCTCAGAGAAGCCTACGGTCCTCGCAATTGGCCGCGTCTTCGTGAAGACGGCACGGTTGAGTTGATGGGAACCGTAGTCTCAGGTGGCGCGGGCAGGACGGTGGCAATCGAGATCGGAAAGTACTCGAAGTCCGTAGCTTACACCATCCTCGATCCGCCGCCAGTCGTTCTCGAACTGGCAAGCAGGATCGAGAAACTGTGTAAGCCGGTGGAAGCGAAATGACATCCCGGCGGGTCATCTAACATGGCCGTGAAGCTGTCGGTCCGCACTGTCACGGTCCGTGCTTGCGCACGGCCCGCGCCAGCGCGTCCCGCAGCTTACGGCCGACGTCTAGGCGGACATCGGGGGCCAGCGCGGTGAACATCGGTTGGGCGGACCTGGACCGAGGGCCCGTTGAGGGCGGCCGGTGGCTCAGTTCGATCAACATCGTTACTACCTTCGTCCTTGTCGCTCTCGCGAGTTCGTTCGTCGGCACACGGGCTGGCGCTTCGCCCCCGAAGTTCGAAAATCTCACTGGCAAAGCCACCGGCACGCTTCAATTCACCGACGCGAAGGACGCAAAGATATCGTTCGGCGAGGCCCGAAAGGTGTACTTGGTTGATTTCATGGCGATTGGTTGCCAACCTTGCATGGACGAGTTGCCGGAACTTCTCCGACTGCACACAGAACTCGCGAAGTCGCGTAATTTCCAACTGGTGCTAGTCGTGTACGGCTGGCGAAGTCGATCTCTCCTCGAGGCAGCCCGAATACTCGAGGTTGGGGAGTTCCCGCTCTATGCCGATACGGAGGGCGCGGGAGGTAGGCTTAACGCGAGGGCGTGGCCCACGAAGTTCCTAGTTCGCGACGGTCGAGTGCTCGAGCATCAGGTTGGCGGTGGGAAGGGAGCGTACGATCGTTGGAAGTTGGCAGTGACGCGGGAACTGAACTGACGGTGCCCAGGCGGGTTCGATTGAATGCCGCCTAACAACAGCGTCAAGCTGGCGGTCCGACCCGTCACGTCCGTTGCTTGCGCAACGGCCGCGCCGGTTCGGCCCGCAGCTTACGCTGGTCGTTGGGCGGATCACGGGAACGCGACCTGGCGAGAGCTCGGTTAGGATAACGCGAATGGACCGGAAGGCGCTCACCCGTCAGTACAAAGAGACGCGCCGCCCGATGGGCGTCTTTCGGGTTCACAACACCGCTGCCGATAAGTCGCTCGTCGGCGTCAGTACCGACCTGCCGGCGATGTTGAACCGGCAGCGTTTTCAACTCAGCCAAGGCATGCATCCGAACCGGGCACTCCAAGACGACTGGAATCGACTGGGTTCGGAGGCCTTCGTGTTTGAGATCGTCGACACACTCAGCCCAGGCGAGCAACCGGATTCCGATGCTTCTGAGGACCTTCGCGTTCTGGAGAAGCTCTGGCTCGAAAGGCTCTCGCCGTTTGGAGAACGAGGCTACAACGCCGACCCAAAGGCGTGTCGCTGACGCGCGGAGCGTTGCCACGGGGGAATTGACCGCCCAACATGGCCGTGAAGCTGTCGGTCGATGCTGTCACGGCCCGTGCAAAGGACGCACGGGCCGCGCCAACTCATCCCGCAGCTGATCGCCCGCGTTGGGCGGACTCAAGTACGCGCTCATCATGGCTGTTGGTCGGTAGCCGATCGGAAGGTACCGGGCGACGTAGGGAGTAGTAATGGAGTCTCACCATGAACGATGATTTCGAAAGGAAGGTTCGCGGCGCCGGAGTTGCCGGATGGTGGACGGTGCTGGCTAGCGCAGCGGTGTTGTTGGTTCAATGGGTGGCGTACCTCCTCGTTATGTCCTCACGGCCTGCCTGGATTCTTTCGCTGTGGGGTTCCACCAGTTGGCTCGAGGTTCAGCACTTGTGGTTGCTAGCCACAGGGTTCTTGAAGATCTTCGTGATGTTCTTGGCGATTCTGTCCCTCTGGCTGACGCTCTGGGCCAGGGAACTGCGGAAAAGGGGGAGCGCCTGATCAAGTGCCGAAGCGATGTCGAAGGCCGGCCAACAATCGACTGGCCATTCCGGGGGGAGCACAGGGAACGGACACAGTCTCGGCCAAGGCGTGCGGTTCGGGCCGGCGCTCGCTTCCGGCGAAACGTCTCGTCGAGCCGATCCGCGTGTAAGTCAAGTCGCAGCATCGCGAGGGAGAGTGCGCCGCCCAACACTCCGTTAGACCCGACGCGTCCCGGCGTCACGCCGCGTGCTTGCGCACGCGTCGCGCCCATCCGGCCCGCGCGTTACGCGGAGCGTTAGACGGACAGACAAAACGATGCGCACGTTAGCGGCCATCCTCTGCGTCGTTGCCGGATTCGCCACCTCCCTGGCGGGCCAATCCGTCCCACGCCTAGCAATCGAATTCGTTCCTGCCAACGGCGCCGAAGGAACCAACGTGCGGTATACCTTAAGGAACGAGAGCCCTGTAATGCTGGGAATTTGCACGTGGCCTGGCATAGCCTGCCGCGCGTCGTGGATGTCCGCGGACGGCGTTTCGCATGGCGAGCTTGGAGGAACCCCTGAGCCGCGCTCCTGTCGCGACAACGAGTTCAGGATTCTCCTGCCCAGCGACTCCCTCACGGGTTCTGTTCCTATCGCGCTACCCAAGGATGCTCAGGGTCCGATCGCCGTGTCCTGCGAGTTCACTTCTGGAGCCCTCGAGAACCGGCAGGCCATACAGACTTGGACGGGGCGTGTATCCTCAAACCCAGTCGAGGTACCGCACAAGTGACCGCGTTTGTTCAGCTGATTCGTCTCCGCTCTCAAGCTCGGCGAGCCGTCTAACGACGGCATGCAGCCGCCGGCCGCTGCGCGGCCCGCGCCTGGACGGCGGGCGTTAAGCGACTCCAGCACGCTTCCGAGGAGGCTGAAGGACGAGTTTCACGCGGATTCCAAGGTGAGCCAGCATGTCGATGAGCGTTTCGATGCTGAAGAGATCGAGCCGACCTCGGACAAGGTCGCTGACGCGGGGCTGGGTAACGCCGAGGAGATGCGCGACTTCTGCCTGTGTCAACCGGCGGGCCGCGATGGCCTTCTGGACGCTGATCATGAGGTCAGAGCGGACTCTAAGATGCTCGGCCTCGTCTGCAGAGAACCCGAGATCCCGGAACACGTTGCCACTCGAGGCGGTGACCTTAGCCTTCATACGGCACCTATCTTTCCCCCGCTGTGCGCTCCGCGATCACGACCGCCAAGCGATGCTTCGCAAGGTCCAGGTCCACCTTGGCCGTCTTGCGAGAACGCTTCTCGAAGGCGTGCAGAACGTAAACACCGTCAGCGAACCTGGCGACATAAAGGACGCGATGCTCGAGAGCGGTATGAATCCGTATCTCCCGCACGCCCGGTCCCACAGACGGCATCGGCTTCCAGTCGTTCGGATCGAGCCCGCCCTGGACCCGCCGCAACTGAAAGCCGGCGACAACGCGGGCGCCGTCGGGAAACCTCCGAAGGTCGTCCCGCGCGCTACCCACCCACTTCGGCGGCTTGTCCACCACGGCTTAGTATACAAGTTCTTGCATGCTCGGTCAACCGTCCGAGACTTGGAGTCGCCTAACATGGCCGAACCCGCCGGTCCGACCGGTCACGCCGCGTACTTGCGCACGCCCCGCGCCAGTGCGTCCCTCAGCTTACGGCCGGCGTTCGGCGGACAGAGATCGAAGGCGACAGGAAGCGGAGGAGAACGGTGAGAAGCCTCGGAGTGGGGTGGGCCGTCGTCGCAGCGCTTCTCGCCGGGTTGACCGGGGATGTGGCCGACGAAGCCCAGCGCCCCAGGCACCTGATCTACCTGCATGGACGGATCGTCCAGGAACAACAGAGCGCGCGGCCACGGCATCCAAAATACGGGTACTACGAGCTCGAGAAGATCCTCGACGCGTTTCGCGAGCGGGGTTTCGTCGTGAGCGGCCAGATCCGGCCCAAGTCAGCTTCGGTGAGCAACTCGGCCGACCGAGTGGTCGCGCAGGTCCGGCAGCTCCTCGCATCGGGCGTGAGCGCCGACCACATCACGGTCGTCGGGGCGTCGATGGGCGCGGCCATCGCGCTCGCGGCGTCGGCGAGATTGCAGAACCCCGACGTGCGAGTCTGTATTCTCGGCCTGTGCTTGTCTGAGGGTGTCCGAGGGCTCCTCGCCGATGAGGGGAAGAAGCCGAGGGGGTACCTGCTGTCCGTCCGCGAAGCGAGTGACGATCTGACTCGCTCGTGCCCGCCCTGGAAAGACGACCCCAAGTCCTCGGCCCCACTCGTCGCCCGTGAGATCGTGATCGATACGGGGCTCAGCCACGGGTTCCTCTATCGGCCCCTTCCGGAATGGGTGAATCCCGTCGTGGAGTGGGCGGATGCCGCGAACGAGCGGCGAGTCGCCGAACGACCCGTTGCAGCGGAAGGTGCTCCGCGCCGCCGCGGTTCTACTTCCTCTGCGCGCCCTTGAGCGCCTGGTCCAGGTCGGCGATGACGTCGTCCGGGTGCTCGGCGCCCACGCAGAGCCGGACCATGTTCGGCGGAATGCCCGCGAGCTTCCGGCCCTTCTCTCCCTGCTGCTGGTGGGTCGAGATCGCCGGGATCGTGGCGACGCTCTTGATCCTGCCGAGGTCCGTCGCCCGCCAGATCCGCTGCAGCCCGTCGAAGAACTTCCTGGCGGTTTCGGCCCCTCCCTTGACGCAGAACGACATGAGGTGGCCGTAACGGTTCACGGGCTTGCGGTAGAGGTCGTCGTGCTCCGCGTCCACGAGCCACAGGTACCGGCTCGCCAGCTCGTGGAGCGGGTGGTCCGGCAGACCCAGGTACCCGACGCTCTCGACGAGCGGATGGCCCTTCAGGTACTCGGCCACCTTCATCGTGCTCCGGCTCATCAGGTCCACCTTGGATCGGAGCGTCCTCATGTCGTTGAGCGTCATGATCGCCTGCATCGGGTGCAGGTTCGGGCCGTAGTCCCGGTTCGGGAGGTACTTGATGTAGAGCGAGAAGTCGTTCTTCAGCTCGTCGTTCGGGATGCTCGTGACGATCCCCTTGCGCGCGATCACGGCGCCGCAGATCCCGAAGCCGCTCGAGGTCAGGGTCTTGGTGCTGGACTGGACCACGATGTCCGCGCCGTGGCAGATCGGCCGCAGCAGCGCCGGCGTCGCCACGGTGCTGTCCACGATCAGCGGCAGGTTGTGGGCGTGGGCGAGGTCGGCCACCGCGCGGATGTCGAAAAATCCCTGCTGCGGGTTGCTCGGCAGCTCGCCGTACAGGAACCGGGTGTTCTCGTCGATCTTCGACGCCCACTCGTCGAGGCGCGTCGGGTCCTCGATCCACCTGCACTCGATGTCGCGTTCCTGCTGAAGGCGCACGTTGAACTGCTGGAACGTGCCCCCGTAGCACTGCGCGGTGGCCAGGAAGTTCCGCGGCTCGAACGTGTTGTGCCGGATGTGCATCAGGAACGGCTGGACCGCCGTCATGATCGCCGCCATCCCCGACGACGTGGAGCAGCACGAGGTCTCGCCGTCGAAGCCGTATCCCTCGAGGAGCGCCAGGGTCCACTCGTAGTAGTAGGTCGAGGGGTTGGCGATCCTCGAGTAGCACCAGGTGGGGATCAGGTACGCCAGGGCCGCCGCCATCTCGTCGGAGTCGCGATAGGCCTGGGACGAGCTCATGAAAATCGGCTCGATGATCGCCCCCTGATAGTCCTCGATGGCGTCCTCGACGGAGTAGAGGCCGTGCACCGCGATGGTGTCGAACTTCCACTTCTTGACCACGTCGCGGATGTACTTCGAGCGTCTCTCGAGGTACTCGGCGCTCTTCTCGATGTAGCGACGCATCCCGGGGGTGACGAGGACGTCTTCGTCGACGGGCATGACCGACCTCCTGCGAACGTGGGACTCGCCGAGCCGCTTGGGGAGCAGCATACACCATCCGCGGACCCGCTTGCAGCGCGCAGATCCGCCGTGCGGCCTCCGTCTCGGAGTGCGGTAAGGGAGACAAACCGTCCCGAAGGTTCGTGTACTATGATACCCATTCCGGAGATCTCGCCATGACCAGCGCGCCGATCCTCTACTACAGCACGAACCGGAAGGTGCCGCGGGTGACGCTCCGCGAGGCGCTTCTCCAGGGTCAGGCCCCCGACCGGGGCCTGTACATGCCGGAGGGGTACCCGAAGATCCTGCCCGAGGACCTGGCGGCCCTCAAGGATCGAACCTACCCGGAGATCGCACGCTTCGTCCTCGAGCGCTTTACCCGCGGCGTGATCGCGGACGAGCGGCTCAAAGCACTCTGCGAGGACGCCTACGACTACGACGTGCCGCTCGAGCGCGTCGAGGGGCGCCGGTACCTGATGCGGCTCGACCGCGGGCCAACCGCCTCCTTCAAGGATTTCGCGGCCCGGATGATGGCCCGCTGGATCGGGGTCCTCATGGAGGACGACCGGTCCGAGCTGGTGATCCTCACCGCCACCTCCGGCGACACGGGGAGCGCCGTGGCCCATGCCTACCACGGCGTGGATCGCGTCCGGGTGGTGGTGCTGTTCCCGATCGCCGAGGTCAGCAACCGGCAGCGCAAGCAGATGACCACCCTCGGCGGGAATGTTACGACCATCGGGGTGGACGGGAAATTCGACGACTGCCAGGCGATGGTGAAGCGGGCGTTCGCGGACCCCGACCTCGCCGGGATCCGCCTCAGCTCGGCGAACTCGATCAACATCGGCAGGCTGCTCCCGCAGGCCGTGTACTACGTGTACGCGTACGCGCGCCTCGCCAGGGTGCGGGAGATGGAACCGATCGTCTTCTCGGTCCCCTCGGGGAATTTCGGCGACATGATGGGCGCGGTGATCGCAGGGCGGCTCGGCGTGCCGGTGTCCCGGCTCGTCATCGCCACGAACTCGAACGACGAGGTGCCGAAGTTCGTGGCCACGGGTGCCTACGAGAGAATCGTGCCGAGCCGCGTCTGCATCTCGAACGCGATGAACGTGGGGCACCCGTCCAACCTCGCGCGCCTCGTGGACGCCTACGGCGGGTGGATGGACGAGACCGGGAAGGTTCTCGAGGTCCCGGACATGTCGCGGATCCGGCGCGACCTTTACGCGGTCGGCATCTCCGAGGACGAGACCCGCGCCACGATCCGCGACGCGTGGGAGCGGCACCGCGTGCTGTTGGAGCCGCACGGCGCGGTGGGTTGGGCGGGGCTTCGCCGGTACCTCTCGGAGCTCCCCGAAGGATCGGATCCCCTGGCCGTCTCGGTGGAAACGGCGCACCCGGCGAAATTCCCCGAGGAGATCCAGTCTCTCCTCGGGGTCGACCCCGAGCTTCCGCCGAGCCTCGAGGGGATCGAGGGCCGGCAGGAGAGCTACGGCCGCGGGACCACGGACTACGAGCCGTTCAAGCGGCTCCTGCTGGAGCGGTTCGCGACCTCGTGAGCCTCAGGGCGGGAGCGCGGGCCGGGAACGGGCTCCGGTTTCCGCACCGCGGGGAAGGAACGCGCGTGATCCTCAAGGGTCGAGGGGCCGGGATCCTGTTGCACCCGACGTCGCTCCCCGGCCCCTTCGGCGTCGGGGACCTCGGTGCGGAGGCGGACGCTTTCGTGACGTGGGTCGCCGACGCCGGGCAGGCGGTCTGGCAGATACTTCCACTCTGCGCGACGGGCCCCTCGCACTCCCCTTACGTGGCACTCTCCGCGTTCGCCGGCAATCCGCTCCTCGTCTCGCCGGGGCGCCTGGCCGAGGAGGGACTGCTCGCCAGGTCGGCCCTCGATCGGGTCCCAGCCTTCCCGACGAGCCATGTCGAGTACGACGCGGTGAACCGGTGGAAGGAGGCGCTCCTGCGTGCCGCGTGGCGCGGCTTCCGGCGCCGCGCGCCGCGGGCGACGAAGCTCGATCTCGATGCGTTCCTCTCGGATTCCGCGCAGACGTGCTGGCTCGACGACTGGGCGCTCTTCATGGCGATCAGGATCCGGCATCGCGGCCGGCCGTGGACCTCCTGGCCGCACGACCTGCACCGGCGGGAACCCGCGGCGCTGCGTCGCGCGCGCCGGGACCTCTCCGCGGAGATCGCCTACCAGAAGTTCCTCCAGTTCCTGTTCTTTCGGCAGGCGCTGCGGATCAAGGCCGAGGCGAACCGGCGCGGCGTCCTCATCATGGGCGACCTTCCGATCTACGTGGCACCCGATAGCGCCGACGTCTGGGCGAACCAGCCCCTGTTCGACCTCGACCCGGAGGGGCGACCGGTCGAAGTCGCGGGCGTTCCCCCCGACTACTTCAGCGCGACCGGCCAGCTCTGGGGGAACCCGCTCTACCACTGGGACCGCCTGGCGGAACAGGGCTACGCGTGGTGGGTCGAGCGGATGCGGTCCAACCTCCGCCTCGCCGACCTGCTCCGCCTCGACCATTTCCGGGCCTTCGTGGCCTACTGGGCGATTCCCGCGGGGGAACCGACGGCGGAGAAGGGGAGATGGCTCGTCGGTCCGGGCCGCGCGCTGTTCGACGTGCTCCGTGCAGCACTCGGCGACCTCCCCCTCGTCGCGGAAGACCTGGGGCTCATTACCCCCGACGTGCACGTTCTCCGCGCGGAGCTCGGCCTGCCCGGGATGAGGGTCCTCCAGTTCGCCTTCGACGGCTCGGACAACGAGCATCTGCCGCACCGCCATCCGTCCGACGTCGTGGTGTACACGGGCACCCACGACAACGACACTACGAGGGGATGGTTCGAGAGCCTGGATGTCGGGCAGCGGCAGACGGTGCTGGAGCACGTCGGCACGGACGAGCGAAGCATCGAGTGGGACATGATCCGCGCCGCGTACCGATCTCCGGCGCGGCTCGCGGTCGTCCCGATGCAGGACGTCCTTGGCCTCAGCACGGAGGCCCGGATGAATACGCCGGGCCGGGCGGAGGACAACTGGAAGTGGAGGGCCCCGCGGGGCTCGTTCCGCGTGGAGATCGCCGCCCGGCTCGCCCGGTTGGCCGCGGAGTGCGACCGGCTGCCCGGAGGAGACGGTCCGGGAAGCTAGCGTCCCGAGGCCGAAGTCCCGGACCGCGCAGCTATCCCTTCCGGGTCAGGGAGAACCTCTCCGACTCGTTCCGCGCGCCGCCCTTCCACGAGACCCAATCGCTCTCGATCCTGCCTTGGCCCACGAGCCGGATCGTCGCCTCGTGCATGTGCTCGTCCCGCCCGGGCCGGACATTGGTGCCTCCGTCGAACACGAACCGGATTTCCCCCGGACGGCCGCTTTTCTCGAATCGCATGCGAGGCTGATTCCCCAGCGCGCAGTAGTGCGTGAGCACGAGGTGCTCGCCGTCCATGTAGTAGACCGTGAGCATCTCATGAGGGGTCCCCGGGAACAGGTCCTCGACCACCGCGCTCCCGTGGGAGGTCACGCGGTACGTCGTCGTGACCGGTTGCCCCTTCTCGCCGCCCGCCGTTCCCTCCCAGGTCCCGGCGAGAGACTTGAGCGCCTCGAACGCCGACCGGTCGTCGAAGGCGGTGGGAGCCGCCTGTTCCGCCGCGGACGCGTGACCGACCGCGACGAGAGAAAGCAGGAAAACGAGGACGGCGATCGCTCGCCGGACCGTCATGATGCCACCTCCTTCGGGGCGCCCTCCGCAAGCATCTCGGGGGCGCCGAATCGACGCGGGGAGAGCCTACCATGCTCCCGATGCCGGCGCCGGTGCGCGTGACCAGGCTCTCCTGGCCGCCACCGTGGACGGCTGGAAGGTGGGCAGGTTACGCTTCTACCGGTGCGGGAGCCTCCCGCACCCCTCCGGTGCTTTTCGAGGTGAACCGTGACGGCGTCGTCCTTTCGCATCGAGGGGATGGATTGCGCGGACGAGGTGGCCGCGCTCAAGCGTGAGGTCGGCCCCGTGGTCGGCGGCGAAGACCGCCTCGCGTTCGACCTCCTCCGCGCGCGGATGACCGTCCGTGCGGGGTTCGGCGGCGTACCCGAGGCGGCGATTCTCGCGGCGGTGGCCAGGACGGGGATGCGCGCGGAAAGGTGGGTCGAGGCCCATGGCCAGCCGCGCCGCGCGGAGCGCCGGGCGCGACGCGCACGGATCCTGACGACCGCCGCGAGCGGGATCGCGGTGGCCGCAGGCTTCCTCGTCCACGTGGCTTCCGCGGGTGGGCTCCTGCGCGCCTTCCGGGGGAACCAGGGCGGGAGCCCCGTCCCGCCCGCGTCGGTCGCGGTCTACGCCGTGGCGATCGCGTGCGGCCTCTCGCTCGTCATCCCGCGGGCCTGGTTCTCCCTTCGCCGACTGCGGCCCGACATGCACCTCCTGATGACGGTCGCGGTGGCGGGTGCCGCGGCCATCGGACAGTGGATGGAGGCGGCCACCGTCTCTTGCCTGTTTTCGCTGTCGCTTCTCCTCGAGTCGTGGAGCGTCGGCCGCGCCCGCCGGGCGGTGGAGCGTCTGCTCGACCTCTCGCCGCCGCGCGCCCGCGTGGTCGGCGAAGGTGGCCGGGAAGAGCTCGTGCCCGTCGAGGAGGTCGCGGTCTCGTCGCGGATCGTCCTGCACCCCGGCGAGCGGATCCCGCTGGACGGCCGCGTTCTCGAGGGGGAAACGTCGGTGGACGAGGCGCCGATCACCGGCGAGAGCGTCCCCGTGGACAAAGGGCCCGGCGACGAGGTCTTCGCGGGGACCATCAACGGCGACGGCGCGCTCACGGTCGAGGTGGACCGCCCCGCCGGAGACACCGTGCTCGCGCGGATCATCCGGATGGTGGGGGAGGCGCAGGACCGCCGGGCGCCGGTCGAGCGATGGGTCGACGCGTTCGCCCGGGCGTACACGCCGGCGGTCATGGTCCTCTCGGCGGCGACCCTCTTGGCGCCGCCGCTCCTCGCGGCCCAGCCGTGGGGCCCATGGATCTACCGCTCGCTCGTGCTGCTGGTGATCGCCTGCCCCTGTGCGCTGGTGATCTCGACCCCGGTCAGTATCGTCGCGGCCCTGGCTTCGGCCGCCCGCCACGGCGTGCTGGTGAAAGGGGGCGCGTTCATCGAGGCGCCCGCGCGGATCCGGGCGGTGGCGCTGGACAAGACCGGGACGGTGACCGAGGGACGCCAGCGGGTGCTCGAGGTCTTAGCGCTCGAGGAGGCGCCGGAGCGCGAGATCCTCGAGACGGTCGCCGCGCTGGAGGCGCGGAGCGAGCACCCCATCGGGCGGGCGATTCGCGCCCACGCCGAGGCGCTCGGACTGCGACCCGCGCCGGCGGAGGACGCGAGGGCGATCCGCGGGAAGGGGATCTCCGGGAGGATCAACGGCCGGGCATGCTGGGCGGGGTCCCACCGATTCCTCGCGGAGCAGGGGATCGACACGGAAGCGACGAGGCACCGTCTCGATTCTCTCGCGGGACCCGGGCGGACGATCGTGGCGGTGGGGGACGAGCGCGGCGTGCTCGGGTTCGTGACGCTCGAGGACGGGATCCGGCCGGGAGCGCGCGCGGTCGTCGAGGACCTCCGGTCCG
>JBGQAU010000135.1:0-4526 GCA_041494445.1 Acidobacteriota bacterium
CGTCCTCCGCGTCCGCCCGCTTGCCCGCAGCGAGGTACGTCCGCACGAGCGCCACGCGGGCCGCCGTCGCTTCCGGGTGCCTGACGAGGGCCCACTTGAGCGCGGCCTCGGCCCGTCCGTGGTCGCCCAGCCTCGACGCGACACTCGCCACCTCGATCGAGCGCCAGACCACGTTGACGGAATCGAGGCGGCGAACCTCCTCGAATCGGTCGAGCGCCTCGCGGAGGTTTCCCCTCTTCTCCGCGATCTGGCCGAGGAGGTCCGCGACCTCAAGCGGGAAGAACTTGTCCCGGGCGAGGTCCTCGAGCGGCTTCGCCGCTTCGTCGAGGCGCCCGGCCTCCATCAGCGCGAGCCCGAGGTGGAACCCCGCTTCCGCCCGGGTGAGCGAATCGATGCGCTCCCGCATCGCGGCCGCGAAATCCGCCGCGGCGCGCTCCGGGTGTCCGAGCATCAGCTCCATCCTCCCCAGGGACACGAGGTGGGATGCCGACGACTGGAACGGTGTCCGCCCCAGCACCTCGCGCGACGCGGCAGCGAACGCCTCGAGGTACTCTCGCGGAAGCGTGCTGAAATCGAGGCCCCGGTGGTACAGCAGGACTGGTTGGATCCTCGCCGCGTCCGCGATCGCCTCCATCGCCTCCTCCCTGAGCCCCAGCTCGTGCAACAGGAGCGCGAGGTCGTCGCGGTGGACGGAGGTCGTCGGCTCGCGCTCGATCGCCTTCCGGACGAGCCCGACGGCGATCCGTCCGGCCCGCCCCACGAGGGACCAGGACGGCTCGCGGAGGCGGGCCAGATCGACGACTCGGTGGTCCCGAGCCATGCGCTCGGCCCGCGCGTAGACACCCGAGAGACCCGTCCAGGGCCAACTCGAGGCGGGGGAAAGCAACGTCGCCTCGAGGTAGGAGCCCGCGGCATCGTCGAGCGCGCGGCGTGTCTCCCCCGCGGGCCGACGCGTTCGGCGGAGCTCGTCGAAGACGCCGAGCGCGGTTTCTCCGCGCAGCCACAGCATCTCGAACCGGTCGGCCCCCAGGGCCGCGATCGAGAGCCGCGAAAGCCCTCGCATCGCATCCGGACCCGCGGCGCTCGGAGCGACACGCGCGCGGGCCCAGCCCGCGCGGACGCCATACCCGCATCGGAGCGCGTAGACCACGACGAGCACGAGGCCGATCGCCCGCGAGAGACGGAGCGCCGAGCGCCTCGATCCGCCCCCGTCCCGCGTCATCGCCCGTCATCTCCAGGAGCGGCGCCTTCCCGCAGGGCGAGAGCCGACGCGACGACGAACAGCAACGCGTTCGCGGGGATCTGGTGGTTGAAGTCCACCAAGGCGTGAACCGAGAGGGACAGGAGCCCGAGCACGAGCCCGACCCGGGCGAGGCGCCGGCGCGCTCCGCCGTCGCGCGACAGGCTCGAGAGCGCCCTCGACCAGAACCCCCAGGCGAGCCACGCCACGAGGAGCCCGGCCACGATCCCGCCGTCGACGAGGACCTCGAGATAGTCGTTGTGGAGCTGGAGCCAGAGGTCCGATTCACCCGCGGGCAGGTAGCGAGGGAAGACCTGCCGGAACGCGCCGAAACCCGCGCCGGTCAAAGGAAAATCGCGCAGCATGCCGAGCGCGCACCTCCAGCCGACGATTCGGTCGAAGGAGGAAAGACCTCTGCCCAAGACCTCGAGGAGGTAGCGGACGCGGCCCCCGAGCGGGGTGATCGCGAGGACGAGTGCGACGGCCGACCACAGGGCGGCAAGGCCGCCGCTCACCAAGATCCGCCGGCGCACTCCCTGCGCAGTCCACAGGGCCAGCGCGGAGAGGCCGAGGGGGAGGAGAACCGCCGCCGTCTTGCTCGCCGCCAGGAGCCCCGCCGCGAGGCACACCGAAGCGCCGCCGGCCGCGAGAAGCGCGGTGCGATCGCGGGCCGCTCCCCGTCCGCGCGCGCGAAACCGTTCCCACGCGAAGGCGGCGAGCCACGGGGTGGCCAACTCCATGACGCCGGCGAAGTGATCGTAGTTGATATAGGGACCGAACGGGATCGTGTCCTCGAGCTTCGGCCCGATCCAGTAGATTCTCCCGTTCCACGTCAGCTTTTGAACCAGCGCGAACGTCGCGAGCGCGGCGAACAGGCCGAACAGGGCGGCGCGGTAGACCCGCCTCACGTCCCGGTCGGCGGCGCGGGCCCTCACGACGAGGAAGGCCAGGAGGAGCGCGACGTACCAGAATAGGCGCTCCACCGTCGCATCGGGATGCAGCGAGAGCGGCCTGCGCCCGGACCAGCGTCCCCGTAGCGTCGGCTCGAAGCGCTCGCCCCGATCGTCGGGCGGGGCGACCGCGGCGGACTCCGGAACCCTCCGAAGGGCGTCCTCCTCGATCGCCGCCACCGCGTCGCGGGGCGCGCCCTCCCCGTAGCCCGGGAAGGTCTCGCGGTAGATCTCGTGGGCCCTCGGGCTCACGACGCGCACGATCGAAAAGGGCAGCGGCACGATCTGGAGCAGGGCGAAGCCCGCCAGCAGAAACGCCGGCGTCAGCCAGCGGGCCCGCCGATCGAGACCGAGCCCCGCGGGGCCGTTCCGCGCGAGGGCTGCCGCGGCGGCGGCGGCCAGAAGAAACGCGGCCGAGCGGTAGGCCCAGATGCGGACGCCGCCATACGCCCAGGGGAGGAGAAGCGCGGCGGCCAGGACGAGGACGTCCTCGATCGCCATGCATTGGGAGAGGGAACGACGACGCCTCTCGCTCAAAGCAGGTCACGGCGCCTTCGGGCGCGAAGCTCCTCGACGACCCGCCGGACCTTCTCGGCGCTCGTCCGCGCAACCACCAGGACGGCGTCTCCGGCGTCGACCACCACCACTCCCGGCACGTCCACCACCGCCACGAGCCGGTCCTCTCCGAAGACCACCGTGCCGGGGCTGTCGACGACGACCACCTGGTCGGGGTCCCCTTTCCCCTCCCGGAGGCGCGCCGCGGCGTGCCACGAGCCGACGTCGTCCCATCCGGCGTCGAGGGGGACCACCTTCACCCCGGCGGCCTTCTCCATCACGGCGTAGTCCACGGAGCGCCTTTCCGCCGTCACCCACGCGCCGCGACGCCCCGAGAGGTGGGCGCGGATCGCCCGGACGATCCCCGGCGCGGCTCGCTCGGCCTCCTCGAGGAAGCGCGAGGCGCGCCAGACGAACATCCCGCCGTTCCAGAGGTACCGTCCCGAGCGGACGAAGCGAGCGGCGGTCGGCCCGTCGGGCTTCTCCACGAAGCGCTCGACATCGACGGCCTCGACGCGCGCCGGGCGTCGGGCGCACTTGAGATAGCCGAATCCGGTGGCGGGCCGGTCGGGCCGGATGCCCAGGCAGACCAGCGCCCCGCGCTCGGCGGCGCTCACCGCGACGCGAACGCTCCGGAGAAACGCGCGCGAGTCCCGGATGACGTGGTCGGTCGGGAAGATCCCGACCACGGCGCCCGGATCCTCGGCGCCGACGGTCGCGCAGGCGAGGGTGATCGCGGGTGCGGTGTCCCGCGGGGAAGGCTCGACGATCAACCGGTCGCGCTTCAGGTCCGGCAGCATGCGGCGCACGTCCCGCGCCAGGTCCGCGGGCGCGGCGACCCAGATCCGTTCCTTCGTCACGAGCCTTAGGGTGCGGCACCAGGTCGCGACGAGGAGCGGCTCGGGCCCCGCCAGGGGGAGGAACTGCTTGGGCCACCTCGCGCGGCTCCAAGGCCAGAAGCGCGTCCCGCTCCCGCCCGCGAGGAGCACCGCGTGGAACCGCGCCCGGCGCGCCGTCACAGGCTCTCCCAAGTGCGCTCGAGTCCCTCGCGGAGCGCGACCCGCGGCCGGTAGCCGAGGTGACGCGCGGCCAGGTCGATCCCCGCGAGGGAATGCCGGATGTCCCCCGGCCGCGCCGCGTCGTGACGCGCGCGAACCTCACGCCCGACGAGATCGCCCAGCACGCCGAGCAGCCCGTTCAGGCTGATCCGCTCGCCGCAGGCCACGTTGAGCGCCTTGCCCAGGGCGTCGGCGCCCGCCCGGCACGCGAGGAGGTTCGCCTCGACGACGTTGGCGACGAACGTGAAATCGCGGCTCTGCTCGCCGTCGCCGTACACCACCGCCTCGCCGCCCGACTTCGCCGCGGTCATGAACCTGGGAACCACGGCCGCGTAATCGCTCTTGGGGTCCTGGCGGGGCCCAAAGACGTTGAAGTAGCGGAGGGCGATCGCGGGAAACCCGTAGAGCGCCTGGAAGAGCCTGCAGTACGACTCGCCCGCCAGCTTCTGCAGGCCGTACGGCGAAATCGGCGCGGGCGGCCGCGAATGCCGTCCATATCTGCTACTGCCTGACGCCCATGCGGTACGCATGGGACCAGTTCGACGCCTATTTCGGGCCCGATCGCCTGGGCCGGCCGGCGAGCGCCGCGATGCGGGTCGTGATGAACCGCCTGGCCCGGTGGGACCAGAACACGGCGGGACGTGCGAACCGCTATGTGGCTATCTCTCATTATGTTGCCGGGAGAATCCGCCGATACTATAATCGCGAGGCGACTGTGGTGTA
>JBGQAU010000072.1:0-17333 GCA_041494445.1 Acidobacteriota bacterium
CAGGTGCGGTCAATGCCACCGAGTTCGTTCTCGGTCTCATGGGTGGGTCCTCCTCTCCACGTCCGGAGATACCACACCCATCGAGATATGTAAAGTAACTTCTGTGTCAGTACACTAGCCCAGCATGAGCACCTGCACGTCGCCGACGTGCGCCCCCGTCGACCCGGTGACCACGACGTCGCGAAGCGTCCGGAGGAGGGCGTATGCGTCGTGGGCACGGAGCGCGGCTTCGGTATCGAGCCCGGAATCCCGCGCGCGGCGCACGGTATCGCCGGTGGCCAACGCACCCGCCGCGGACAGGGCGCCGTCGGCCCCGTCCGTGCCGAGCGAGGCGAGTATCGCGGCCTCGATGCCGTCGAGCTCCAGCGCCGCCTGGAGGACCAGCTCCTGGTTCCTTGCGACGTGGTCGTCGAGATCGCCGCGGAGGGTGGTCGCGCCGGCTGCGATGACGCACTGCGGCGGCTTCCCGGGCCGGCGCATTTCGGCCAGGGAACGCGCCATCTCTCCCAGCAGCCGTCCCACCTCCCGCGCATCGCCGACGAGCTCGTTGGACAGGACCTGCGAGTCGTACCCCAGCTTCTCCGCTTCGTGGAGCGCGGCTTCGGCGACCCCCCTCGATCCGGCCACCATGCGCGCCTCGACGCGCGAGAAGCACGGGTGTCCCTCCTTGGGTGTCTCAGCGATCTCTCCGGCCAGGCAGCGCTCGAGGTGGCCGCGTACCGCCAGGGGGAGGTCGGTCCACACGCCGTGGCGCCTGAGAGTCGAGCGCACCTCGCGGATGCGGGCGCGGTCGGGCGACATCGGGCCCGAGGCGACCAGGTCCACCCGGTCGCCGGGGACGTCGGAGACGACCAGCGCCAGCGCCCGGGCCTCGGCGCACCGGAGCGCGAGGCCGCCGCCCTTCAGCGCGTCGAGGCGCTTCCGGACTACCGCCAGGTCGCCCGTGGGGGCGCCGGCCCGGATCAGGCGGCCGGTCACCTCGGCGAGTTCCTCGATGCGCACCCCTTCGTGCGGCAGCGCGGCGACGGACGAGCCGCCGCCCGACAGGAGCAGGAGCACGAGGTCCGAAGCCGGCGCGCCGCCGACGATCTCCATGGCGGCCCGCGCCGCCTCGACGCTTCGTTCGTCCGGGAGCGGGTGACCGGCGACGAATCGCCGGATCGGCTCGGGGGCGGCGGTGGAGAAACCCGGCGGGACTGCCACGATGCCCCCGGCGAGGCGCTCGGCGTAGATCTCACACGCCCCGCGGGTCATGGCGGACGCCGCCTTGCCCAGCGCGACGATCCACACGCGCCCGCCGGCGAGCACCGAGGGCGGGGCGGCCCGGAGGGAGCGAGCGACCGCGGCTTCCGGATCGGCGGCGGAGATCGCCCGGCGCAGGACCGTCTCGGCGTCCTTGCGGAGGTCGGCGTCGTTGCGGCGGCCGGAGGAGGCGGGGCAGGCCCGCGTGCCCGGGCCGGACGGGGCGAGCCAACGCCTGACGCTCCTGATGATGGCCATGTCGGTACCCTCCACGGGAACCGGTACGGCCACTCCTTCCGCAAGATCCGCGCGCGGGGCGCCGCCCGCCGCTCCGGGCTTTTCCCTCGGCGAAACCACGCTCCGGAAATGCGGGTTACGAGAAACGCTCTACGGGAGCATTCGACCGGGAGAGGAGCCGACGAGGATCGGTCGGCCGCGACGCTGCCGACGGACTCGGCGCGACGGGGCAGACCCGGCGCCGTGGCGTCCGTTCGCTCACCGGCCCGGGCACCGGGAGGAGAATGTGATTGGGTGATGATTTCGGCGCTGGGAGGCAGGGTGACATGAGAGCCCGTTCTCCGACGTGGCCCTCGGATCCGCAGCTTGAACGTCTTGTCCCCCGCGGGCTCGGGCGGTCGCCGGTCCGTCCGGGCTAGCCGATCCTGTCTTACCGTAGCCGCTGCGACTCCTGGATGTCCAGGACGACGCCCTGGAGCACGAGCTGAAACCCCAGGACGAGCGGCACGAGCGCGAGCATGATCGTGCCCGTCATGGTAGCGACGTCGGTGATCAGGGTGCGGATCCAGATGAAGGCACCGAAGCCGACTCCCCAAGAGAACAGGATCAGACCCGAGAAAAGAAAAACCGCCACGGGCGAGAGGTCCACGACGACGTACCGGACGACGAGCCGGCGGAAGAAGCGGCGCAGCAGCAGCCACGGAAACGTGACGGCGACCCTGGACCATCCGATGTCGGAGACCTCGTCGCCGTACCGCGCGGGGATGCCGACGTCCCGCACTCGCGCCGAGCGCAAGTTCAGCTCGACGAGCATGTCGTTCTCGAAGAAGTACCTTCGGTGGATCCGCTCGAAGTTGAGCTTCCGCAGCGCAGCCGCCTTGATGGCGACGTAGCCGTTCTGTGGGTCGAACACGTGCCAGTAACCGGAGGCGAGCTTCGTCAGGAACGTCGTCACGATGTTCGCCAGGACGCGCTGGCGGGGCATGCCCGCGAGAGAGCGGCTCGACAGGAAACGGTTCCCCTTGGCATAGTCGTACCCCTCGTCGATCAGCGCGTCCAGGAGCGAAGCCAGATGATCGGGCGCCATCTGTCCGTCTCCGTCCATCTTGGCCACGATGTCGCAGCCCCGTTCGAGGGCTTCCGCGTAACCGAGGAGCGTGGCGCCTCCCACGCCCCGGTTCTCGGGCGTCCGGATCACGGTGACGCGCGGATCGCCTGCCGAGCGGGCCTCCTCCGAGGTCCGGTCGATGCTGGCGTCGTCGACGACGATGACCACGTCCACGAAAGCCGGCAGGCTGGCCACCACCTGGCGGACGAAGGCTTCCTCGTTGAACGCGGGAACGACGACGCCGATTCGCGAGCCCTTGTACATCCTCGGTTCTCACTCCCGAGAGGGAGGGGCAATTCTAACCGGGATCCAGAGACCATCGGTAGCGATAGACCCAGAGCCCGGTCTCGGGATAGGTGAAGAGCGGGGCCGCGAGCTTCAGGAAGCGCTCGTCCGTCGCCTCATACGGGAGGACGGCGTAGCGGACGCCGAGCCGTCTCCACGCCTCGTTCGCCGGGTCGATCTCGATGGTGTAAATATCCGCGGACCCCGTTTGGACGAACGCGATACCGGTGCCGGTGGTGGGCTCGAGGATCATGTGGGCCAGGCGGTTGTAGGTGCTCGACTGGAGTCCGCCGGGATCGAGCACGCGCAGGTCCTCGAGCGGCGGCACGAAGCAGGTGCCGTTGAAGACCGCGGCGCCCGCGGCCTTGATGTAGTCCGCCATGTAGAGACTGCGGTACGCGGTCCAGCGGCCTCGAGGGTCCTCCCGTGCGATCCGGGACACCGTGTCGAAAAGCCGGCTCCCGGTGATCGGCGTCAGGCCCTTCGTGATCGGATTCACGAGACCGTAACTCACGAGATTCGGGATCAGGACGCACGCGGCGAGGGCCGGCACGTTCCTCCCGAGAAGGAAGAAACAGGCCATCCCGGCCACGGCGCACACCAGGGTGACCTGCGGAATCGATGCGAACCCTCCGGTCGAGCGGTTGAAATGAGCGGCGAACAGCGCGAGCAGCGCCACGAACCCGCCGGTCAGGACGATTCGTGCCCAACCCGGCGGCCGCGAACGGCACCCGTCCCGTTCGCTCAGCGACACGCAGCACCAGAGGATGCTGGCGAGGCCGAGTCCGAGAAGCGCTCGAACTCCGGGAACTCGGCTGAACCCCGACGCGACGGCGATCGCGCGGGGCCAGCCCCAGAGCGTCCAGGAGAGGAGGACCGCGATGTAGGCGAGGAGCCCCCAGTGGAGCGCCGACACCTTCAGCCGCCGCACGAGTCGCATCGCGAGGCAGGCCAGCGGAACGGGGAACAACAGGACGAAATTACTCGCCTCGCAGACGTTGTTCCAGTCGAGGGGAATCGACTTCTCGCTCATGAAAAAGCCGAAGAAGCCCCCGAAAACCTGGGCGAGACCGACGTCACCTCCGGCCAGCGCCCGCGCCCCCGGGTAGACCGTCGCCCGGAGGCGCGCGAGGGTGTCCCAAGCGTCTCGGGCGTAGAGCAAGAGCGCCGTACCGGTGAGAGCGCCGGCCGAGGCCGCCGCCGCCAACCGGAAGCCGAGGTGCCGCCTGAACGAGCCGCTCCCGAGCCCGGGTCCCAATATCGCGGGCAGGATCGCCAGGCCGAGGTAGAACAGGGGCACCTGGAACGGTGGGTAGAGGCAAAGCGCGAAGTTCACGGAGCAGACCGCGAAGAGGAGCGCCCCCGTCGCGATCCCCTTCCGGGTTGGGGCGAGCGTCAGGAGACGGATCGCGACGAGGACCAGGGCGAAACACCCGACCATCTCGGGGAACAGCGCAGGCGACGAGAACCACCACTGCGTGAAGCCCGACAGGAATACCCAGGCGGTGCCGAGGAGCGACGCGCGAAAATCGCCGCCGGTCAGGAGTATCAACAAAAGGAAGACGCCGGAGTCGAGGATGAACGCCTTCATGTTCCAGTAGAAGGCGTGAGCCCTCTCGAGATCGAAGAGGAAGTAGCCCCAGAACTGCGGCCGGAAGAGCGTCGAGAAATGCCGGACCGGGACGTTGATCACGAGCGGCACGCTCGCCGAACCCCAGCTTCGGTTCGTCGTGGGAAACGGCGGATTCTGATGGGCTTGACTGAGGATGGCGGGGGTGAGAACTGCCCACTCGTCCGCGCGGATCTTCTTGGGCGTTCCCAGCACCTGGCCGGCGTTCAGGTTCCGCTCGTTGAGCGCCTGCGTCCAGATGCCGATCGAGGATCCGCTCAGACCGAGAACCGTCTCGAGTAGCAGGATGCTCGCGAGGACGGCGAACAGCACCAGCGCCCTGCGGTCGAGTGGCATCGAAGCCGCCACGTGGGTCGTGGGATCGTCCATGGACTCAGGAGCCCGAGGCGGCCGGACCGTCCGCGGGCGGGCGCCGCCGGAACGAAGCCACCTCGAACAGCCTCAGGAAGAAGAACAGCCGCCGCCGATCCCGGAGGGTGAAGTTCTCTTCGAGCGCCGCGAAGACCTGTCCCACGTTCCAGTGATGGTAGTCGCCCTTTCCCGCGAATCCCGCGGTCACCCGGCCGAGCTTGTATAGCAGGTTTTCCGTAGGTCCGGACACGATGAGGAGCGCATCCGGACGGAGGACCCGGGAGAGCTCGCGGCTTATCCCCTGGAGATCGTTGACGTGCTCCAGGACGTCGAGGCAGAAGGCCAGGTCGACCGAGGCGTCGGGCAACGGGATGGGGAGCGTAAGAACCCGGGAGAGCCGGACGTTCGCGAGACCGTAGGACGCCGAGAGGCGTGCGGCCGCGGTAATGTCCTTGTCGCACGCGATGACCTCCGCCGAGATCGAAGCGAGGAGCCTCAGCAGGACGCCGGTGCCGGTCCCGTAGTCGAGGGCCCTCGCTGGATGCATCCCCTCGGTGAGGTCCAGGCTGAGCTCGAGCCGCTTCCGCATGAGCCACCGGATGAGGGGGTTGGGGTGGGTGTAGGACGGGACCGCCATTTCGTCGGCGACCGAGCCGGGCAGGCCGGCGGCGCTCTCGCGGAGGGCGCGGGTATCGACCAAGACGCGCGCGTCGGATCGTTTCAACCCACCACCGGCGGTGCGAGCCGGCGCCCGTCCACCACGCCGGCCCTCTCCCTGGAAATCCGTCGTCGACGGCTCGAGCCTGTCGTCGCGCAAGCGGGACTGCATGCTACCACGCGCGATGGGCCTACGGGCACGCCACGATCGTTCTGTCGTTCCCGTTGCTCATGACGCTGTGCGTGCCGGCGCCCGGGCACGGGAAGGAGAATCGGTCTAGGTGGTGGGTTTCGGGGTGGAGGCGGGGTGATATGAGGGCCCCTTCTCGGACGTCGCCCACCTTCGCTATCCCCCCAGCCCCGCTCTCGGAGACTAGATTTCCGCGGGGTCGAGCCGGATCCCCTCGGGCGCCGGGCCGACCCGCTCGAGCGAGAACCCCTCGACGAGATCCGAGGCACGCACGGGCAGGCTCGTCTCGCGCAAGCCCAAGAGACACGCGAGGCGCCCGACGACCCGCTCCGCCGTGAGCCCGGCCTCGCGAAGCTCGCGGATCGACGCTCCAGCGTGGCGCTTCGAGAGGCGAACGCCGTCGGGCCCGAGAAAGAGCGGCACGTGGCCGAACGCGGGAAGGGTGAGGCCGAGCGCCCGGAAGAGCCGGATCTGCCGGGAGGTGGAGGCCAGGAGGTCGTCGCCGCGGACGACCTCGGTGATCCCCATCGCCGCGTCGTCCACCACCACGGCGAGCTGGTACGCGGCCGTCCCGTCGGCGCGCCTCACCACGAAGTCGCCCGGCGCGGCGCTCCTGCACGCTCCGCGGACGCGGTCCTCGAAGGAGGACGCCTCCTCCGCTTCCACCCGGAACCTCCACGCGTGCGGCCTCCCCGCAGCGATGCGCCGGGCCGCCTCGGCGGGATCCAGCGCGCGGCAGGTCCCCGGGTAGAGGACCTCGTCCCCCGGCTCCTGGGGTGCGCTCGCGGCGGTGGCGACGTCCCGCCGGCTGCAGAAGCACGGGTACACCCGCGCCGCGGCGCGGAGGCGCTCGAACGCCGCCTCGTACAGCGCCGTCCGGCGGGTTTGCTCGTAAGGAGCGTGGGGACCTCCCACGTCGGGCCCTTCGTCCCAGTCGAGCCCGAGCCAGGCGAGGTCCTCGAGGATCCGCTCCGCCGTCCCGCGCCGAACGCGCGGCCGGTCCAGGTCCTCCATTCGGATCACGAAGGCCCCGGCGCGGGAGCGAGCCGAGAGCCACGCGAGAAGCGCCGTCGAGGCGTTCCCGAGGTGGAGGTCGCCGGTGGGGCTCGGCGCATAGCGGCCGCGCGGCGCCGCCGCCGGTCCGGCCCCGGCCGTGGCCGCCGACCACGCGAGGACCCGCGCCGCGGTCACGGTTGTCTCGTCTCACGGCCAAGCATCGCCCCATGTTGCCACGGTCAGCCCTTCACGTCGCCTTCTTGCCCGCCCTCGGCTCGGAACCTAGATTCTCCCCATGCGCAGACAGGGCTCCGGCTTCGGCTTCGTCGTGCTCCTCGTCGTCCTCGTCGTGGTGCTCTTCCTGGCCTCGCGCGCCTTCAAGTCCACGCTGCCTGCCGCGACGGCGCTCGCGAAGCCGTCGCCGGCCGACCAGGAGGCCCAGGAATCGGCCGCCTCGCAGGGGGGAGAGGCCATCCGGCCGTCGCGGATGCCGGACCTCAAGGACGTCAAGCGGACCACCGATGCCCACGCGAAGCAGGTCCGGGAGGCGGTCGAGACGACCCGGGAGTAGAAGCCCCTCGCCCGCCTCACCGGGAACGCGCCCCTTGACGCGCGGCGATTCGCGGCAAATCCTAGCGCCCGACCATGGAAGCGTTGCTCGAGCAGTGGGGCCTCGCCGCCGTTTTCCTGGGAGTCTTCGTCGAGGGGGACGTCGTCATGCTCCTCGCCGGAGTCGTGGCGCACCTCGGATTCACGGACCTTCCCGCGGCCGTCATGGCCGGCGCGCTGGGCGGCTTCGCGTCCGACTTTGCATGGTTCGCCGTCGGGCGCTGGCAGTCCGACCGGGTCCGGAACATGCGGATCTACCGGCGGGCCGAGCCCGTCATCATGAAGCTCGCCGACCGGATGGGGCCTTGGCAGGTGATGCTCTGCCGGTTCGTGTACGGCACACGGGTACCGACGATCATCCTCTGGGCGGTGCGCCGCCTGCCGCTGCCGCGCTTCCTCGCGCTCGACCTCGCCGGCTGCGTCCTCTGGGCCTCGGCGTTCGGGTGCGTAGGTTACCTCCTGAGCGGGAGCGCCGCGTTGATCGTCGGGGAGGTGAAACGGGCGGAGCATTGGCTCCTCGGCGCGGTCGCCGTCGCGATCGTGGTCGTCCTGGGGCTCAAGGCGTTGGCCGGGTGGCAAAGGCGCCGCGCGTCGCGCTAGTTCCTATACTGGGCCGGCGCGAGCGCGGGGCACGCGGCTCTTGACGGAGTGCACGTGAGCGAATCGAACGACACGGGGGGCGGAACCGAGAAGACGCGCCTCGACGAGATGCTCGAGAGCCCTCTTCTCCGACAGCGGCTGGAGGAGTTGGTCGAGGAGGCCGCCGAGGACCGCGGGTTCCGCCGGCACTGGCGCCGCCTCAACACCTTCGTCGCCGGCGCGAGCAGCGCTGCAGTGGTGCTGCTCGCGTTCTTCATTCCCTCGCTCCAGGACCAGTGGGACCGGTGGCAGTCCCGCACCGTCGTCCGGCGCTACGAGGAGCTGGGCCGGCAGTTCATGGGGCAGAAGCGGTTCGAGCAGGCCGAGCAGGCGTTCGGCAAGGCTCTGGAGCTCTCGGAGAACCGCCGCCTCGACCTCGACGAGGAGCGCCTGAACGCTCGCGTGCAGCGGATGCAGACCGATTCTCGCTGGGGCGTCGAGAATCCGGAGGGGATCGAGGAGGGGGATTTCCTCTACCTGCTCGCGTTCCGGCCGACGAAGGGGCGCGAGCGGGAGCGCGCCGCGGTCCTGGACTGCTACGGCGCCTTCCTCGCGGGCGAGAAGCGGTGGCGCGAGGCCGAGGGGACGATCCGCGAGGCGATCGCGCTGGATCCCTCGCTTCCCGTGTCCCACCTCTATCTCGGAAACCTGCTGCGGGACCTCGGAAAAGCCCCGGAGGCCGAGGCGGAGTACCGCAAGGTCGTTTCCTTGGACCCGAAGGAGATGCGAGGGCACTACAACCTCGGCCTGCTGCTGGCCGAGGGCGGACGGAGGCGCGAAGCGGAAGAGGAGTTCCGGCGGGCCGCGGCGCTCCGTCCCGACGATCCCGACGCCATCGAACGTCTGGCAGAACAGGTCGAGGCGGCGGGGCGGACCGCCGACGCTCGCGAGCTCTACCGCCGGGTCGCGGCCCTGGCTCCGGACGACGCCGAGGCGCGGCAGGCGCTCGGACGGCTCCGGTGAAGCGGCACAGGAAGCCGCCGGGCGCGCCGCGAAACGACGCTTGGGAGGCGGACCGTGCGTAGCTTGCTGAACATCCTCGCTTTGGCCCGTGGCCAGTGGAGGAGGTTCCTCCTGATCGCGGTCCTCGTCTCCGCGGGGACAGGCGCGGCGCTCTTCGAGCCGTGGATCTACCGCGCCATCGTGGACGACATCGCCGGGGTCTTCGTGCCGCCGGCGCCGGTGGTCCGCGCCGAGCGGCTCGCGCAGGAGGTCGCCGGGAACGCGGAGCGTCTCCTGCACAGCGGCCACCGGATCTTCAAGCCGCCGCTCCGGAAACACGCGGACAAGGAGCACCGGCGCGCGCTCGCGCCCAGAACCGCTCGCGAGGCCACGACGACCGTGCTGTTCGGCGCTTTCCTGCTGGTCCTCACCCGACTGGTCGCGGAAGCGCTGCGCGTCGGGGGGGACAACCGGGCCGCGGTGCTGGCCAACGGCCTCGAGCGGGGATTCATCCTCCGGACCTACCGGCACGTGCTGCGGCTCCCGCTGTCGTTTTTCACGAGCCGTGCCTCGGGCGCGATCGCGCGACAGATCGACCAGTCGGACCAGGTCGCGCCGGTGTTCACGGCCGTGGCCCAGGAGATCTGGCCGGACCTGTTCACTCTGGTCGCGGTGCTGTCGATCCTGTTCGTCGTGAACGTAGAGCTCGCGACGGTGGCGCTGATCGCAGTGCCAGCCTACGCGGTGATCACCTGGCGCATGACCCGGCGGCTCGAGACCGAGCTGGACGAGTACTACGAGCTCTGGGACGAAGTGTCGAGCCGAATCCAGCAGACCGTGGCGGGGATCAAGACGGTGAAGACGCACGACACCGGGCCCCACGAAGCGGATCAGCTCGAGAAGGCCGAGGAGAGGGCGTACGACAGCTACCTCGCCCGGAACCGGCTCCAGAACCGCTACACGTACCTCCAGGAAGTCGTGGTGGCGGTGTCGAAAGCCGCGGTCGTCGCGCTGGGCGGGATCAAGGCGCTGCACCACCAGCTCACCCCGGGTGACGTGGTGCTCTTCCTCTCCTACCTGGAACTCCTGTACCAGCCGATCCAGGGCCTGACCGAGATGTACACGTCGCTCCAGCAGCATGTCGGCTCCGTGCGGCGGGCGCAGAAGCTCCTGGACACGCCCGCGGCTCCCGGGGAGGACCTGCCGCCGTTCGTGCCCCGCGGAGGCGAGGTGGAGTTTTCCGACGTGCGCTTCGGCTACGACCCGCGCCGGCCGGTGCTGAACGGTGTGTCCTTCCGGATCGCGCCAGGCGAGAGGGTCGGAATCGTCGGCCCGAGCGGCGCCGGAAAGACGACGCTGACCGACCTCCTCGTCGGCCTGTACACGCAGCAGGCCGGGACGATCCGGGTGGACAGCCAGGCTTTGGCCGAAGTCTCCCCGTCGTCGCTGAGGGGGGCGGTTCGGGGAGTCGCCGCGGACGGCACGCTGTTCCGCTCCACGATCCGCGAGAACATCCGCTACGGGCGCCTCGCCGCGTCGGGCGCGGACGTTGAGGAAGCGGCGGGACTCGCCGGGCTCGGCCCCCTGCTCGACCGCCTGCCGGACGGGCTCGAGACGACCGTGGGGGAGCGCGGCGTCGAGCTGTCCGTGGGCGAGAGGCAGCGAGTGCTTCTCGCCCGCGCGTTCGTGGCGCGCCCCACCGTGCTGGTCCTCGACGAGGCGACCGCCAATCTGGATTTCAGAACCGAGGCAACGGTGAAGGAAGCCCTGGAGCGGATCGCCCGCGGCCGGACCTCCCTGATCATCGCTCACCGCCGGTCGATGCTCACCGAGGTGGATCGGGTGCTCGTGCTTCGTGACGGCAAGATCGAGCAGGACGGGCCGCCCGAGGTCCTGCGGGCCCGACCGGGATACTACCGCGACATGATGACCGCCCAGGAGGGAACCCTGTAATGAGCGAGGCGTCCGGCCGAGAGCGCGCTCGCACCCGGGGCCGGGCGGCCATCGTTCTCGCATCGCTGCTCGCCGCCGCGACAGCCGGCGCCGCGCCAGCCCCCTCGAAGGTCCCCGTCGTCACGAGCCGCGGCGAGTTCCGGCTTCTCGTGTACGCTCCACTGGGCGGTCCCCCAGCGCGCGGCTCGAGGCGGCCGCTCGTGCTCCTGATCTCCGGCGAGGGCGGGTGGCGCGAGTTCGATGCCGTCCTTGCCGGCTGGCTTTCCGAGGCGGGATACTGGGTCGGCGGCGTGGATATCAGGCCATACTTCGAGAAGGCCCAGGACGACCGGAAGGCCCTGTCAGCGGACTTCCGCGCTTATGCCGCCGGTCTGGCCGAGGCGGCCGGGGCGGGGCCGGACGCCCGGGTGGTCTTCGTCGGGTTTTCCTTCGGCGCGGACCTCGCGCCCTGGATCGCGGGTGCCGGGGGATGGGAGAAGCGGCTCCTCGGGCTCGTCATGATCGGTCCGGACGAGACCGGGAGCCTGCAGTACCGCATCCGCGAGATGCTCCACTTCTCGCCGACCAGCCACATCTTTTCCGTGGCCGACGCGCTCGAGAGCGCCGCCGCCTTCCCCGTTGTGTTCCTCCACGGCGGTAACGACCGGGTATCGGCCGCACCGGCGCTCGCCAAACGGCCAGGCGGCGCCAGGAGGCTCGTGGTGGTGCCGGACGCCGGGCACCATTTCCGGGGACACGAGCCGGAGCTGCGTGCGGCGCTGCTCGACGCCGTGGGATGGATCGCGAAAGCGGAGCGGACGACGGGTCCGCGAAGGGTTGCGCCGTGAGCGCGGGCGACGCGGAACACCCGCTTCTCGACGAGCCGGACGAGCCCGCTCCTGACATCCCGCCCGACGAGGAGCGGTCCGGGATCCTGTTCTCCGTCCTCCTCCTGCGGCTGCGCGCGGTCTGGCCCTGGCTCATCCTGGGGGCGGTCACCTTCATCGGATGGGAGGAGCTGCAACGCGTCAACCTGACCACGGTCCGCAGGATCTTCCGCGCGACCCCCGCCGAGACGACGCTGGCGCTCCTGGGTCTCGTGGCACTGAACCTCGCGGTGGCCGGCCTCTACGACGTCGCGGCGCTCGGACCGCTCTCTCGCGGCCCGCGGGCGGGCGCTCGCTGGACCACCGGCGTCCTCAGCTTCGCGTGGAGCAACTTCCTCACGGTCGGCCCGCTCGCGGGGCCCGCGCTCAGGCTCTGGCTCTACCGGCCGCTGGGTGTCGAGGGGGTGAGGGCGCGCGGAGCGCTCGGGGCGGTCCTCGCTTCGTTTTCCGTCGGGCTCGTGGCCTGGTGCGGAGCCGTGCTCGTGCCGCTGCCGCCCCCCCTCGACGGGTTCGTCGCGCGGATCCTTGTCGCCGCCGCGCTCGCCGCCGCGGCCGGTGCGCTCCTGCGGGTGCTGCCGCAGCTGCGCATCGCGCCCCCCTCGGTGCGTGCGTGGGAGGGAAGCCCCTGGGACCTCGCGGGCGTCGCCGCGGTGGACTGGCTCCTCGCGTGGACCGTATTCCACGTGGCGCTGTCCGCGGTCCAGGGCGGGATCACGCCGAGCGTCTCACTCCGCGCTTTCTTTCTCGGGCAGCTCGTGGGACTGGTGAGCTTCATTCCCGGCGGACTCGGCTCTGCGGACGCTTTCTGGATCTTCGCGCTCGCCCGTGAAACCGGCGGGCACGACCGGATCTTCGCGGCGCTCGTCCTCTACCGCGTCGTGTACTACGTCCTGCCGTGGGCGGCCGCGACGCTCGTTCTCGTCGGAAGGCTCGTTCGGACCCGCCGTTGGAGCGCTGCGTTCATCCGGTCCACGATGGCCTCGTACGCGTTCGTGTGCGGCGCCGTTCTCCTCGCGAGCGCGGCCACCCCGGCGCTCTCGGCGCGCCTCGCGTTTCTGAACAGCACGATCCCCCTCGCGGTCGTCGAGATCTCGCACGGGGCGTCCGTGCTGCTCGGGTTCATGCTTCTCGTGGTGTCCCGAGGACTGGCGCGCGGGTACCGGTCGAGCCATCGCGTCGCGGTGGCGCTCTTCGTCGCCGGGGCGCTCACGACGTTCCTCAAGGGCCTCGACTTCGAGGAGGCGCTGATCGCGATCCTCGCTGCCGCCCTGCTCGTCGTGTTCCGCGAGCCGTTCTCGCGGCCGGGGCGGCTTCACCCCTCGGTGGAGTTCGTCGTTTCGGCGGGCTTGTTCGCCGTGGTGCTCTTCGCGGCGCTCGGCTTCGGCTCGTACGTCGCCCCGTCGAGCCTCGGCACCGAGGTCCAGCGGTTCGGCCATCACGCCCAGGAGGGCCGGTTCCTGCGCAGCCTCATCCTGCTCGGGGCGCTGGCCGGCGCGGTCTCCTTCCACCTCGCCCAGCGCGGGAGAGCGAGGGACCCGCTGCCCGACGAGGAAGGGATCGAGCGGGCGATCGACGAGACCCGCCGGATGGCCCGCAGCACCAACCCCCTGCTCGTCGCTTGCGCCGACAAGGCGGTGTTCCGGCCCCGCCCCGGCGACGGAGTCCCGCCAGGGTTCATCGCGTACCGGACCGCCGGGAAGTACCTCGTGGCCTACTCCGACCCGATCTGTCCGGCCGGCGAGGAGCCCGCGCTCCTCGTGGCGTTCCTCGACGAGGCGGCCGCTTCCGACCGCGACGTGATCCTCTACCAGATCTCCGCAGCGCTGCTGCCCGTGGCCCACGACCTGGGGTTCACTTTCTTCAAGCTGGGCGAGGAAGCGGTGGTCGACCTCACGCGGTTCGATCTCAAGGGGAACAAGGCGAAGACCTTGCGCCACTCCGTGAACGCCGTCGAGAAGGCCGGCGGACGGTTCGAGATCGTGGAAGGCGACGCGATCCGGCCCCTGATGCCGGAGTTGCGCTCGGTGTCGGACGAGTGGCTCCGGATCAAAGGGGTCTCGGAGAAGCAGTTCTCGATCGGGCGGTTCGACGAGCGCTACCTCCTCCGCTTCCCGTGTGCCGTCGTGAGGGACGCCGACGGCGCCGTCGCGGCGTTCGCCAACGTCCTCGAGGGGCCGAACGCCGGGGAGATGTCGGTGGACCTCATGCGCCACCGCGCCACGGACGGGGCGCTCGCGCCGCTCAAGGACGTGATGGACTTCCTGTTCATCAAGCTCATGCTCCACGCGAAGGAGCGGGGGTGCACCCGGTTCAATCTCGGAATGGCCCCGCTCGCGGCGGTGGGCGAGATGCGTTGGGCAAGACCGGTCGAGCGCCTCGCCCACGTGTTCTTCCGCTACGGCGAGTCCTGGTACAACTACCAGGGGCTCCGGCGATTCAAGGAGAAGTTCGATCCCATCTGGGAGCCGCGATACATGGCGTACCCGAAGCCTTGGGACTGGCCCCGCGCGATCACGAGCACGGCGGTCCTCATAGCCGGAGGCTGGCGCGCGGTGCTGTTCCCCTCGAAGGGACTTGGGAGGAAGAGATGATCGCCTTGGCCGTCGCGGCGCTGCTCTCCGCCGTCTCGGCGGCGCCGACCGCGCCCCCGCGCGGCACCGCCGAGGAGAAGATACGGGTCCCCTTGTTCGGCGAGGTGTCCGTGTACCGTCCCGAGCCGGTCCAGCGCGCGCGCGGAGTGATCCTGTTCGTCTCGGGCGACGGCGGCTGGAACCTCGGGGTCGTGGACATGGCGCGGAGGAGCGCGCCGCGTGCGATCGTCGTCGGCCTCTCGATGCGCGCGTGGCAGAAGGCGGCGGAGAAGAGCCTCGGCCGCTGCTGGTACCCGGCGGGCGAGCTGGAGTCCATCGCGCAGGCGGTGGAGAAGACCTATCGCCTGCCCCGCTACGTTCCCCCGGTCCTCGTCGGTTACTCGTCGGGCGCGACGGTGGTGTACGGCGTCCTGGCGCAGGCGCCCGACGGGACCTTCGCGGGCGCGGTGAGCCTCGGGTTCTGCCCCGACCTCGAGGTGGCGCGGCCGTTATGCGGGCGCGAGAGCTTCAAACCCGAGTACGACCCGAAGAAACGGCGGTCGCTGCTTCCGGCAAGGCCCGACCTCGGGGCGAACCCGCGCGGCGGCCCGGCCTGGATCGCGCTGCAGGGGGACATCGACCAGGTCTGCGATCCCGCCGGCACCCGCCGGTTCGTGGAACAGATCCCGGCGGCGAAGCTCGTGTGGCTCTTAAAGGTCGGGCACGGGTTCTCGGTTCCCCGAAGATGGGGAGCCGAGTACGACGCGGCCGTCGAGTCGCTCCTCGATCCGTCCGGCCCCTGGGCCGAGCCGCCGCGCCGCGTTCCGGCCAGCCCGCCCCCCGAGGAGATCGGGCGGCGGCTGGAAGCCCTCGGCCTGCCGCTCGAGGTCGAGTGGCCGGAGGGGGCGCAGGAGGCGATCGTCTTCGTTTCGGGCGACGGGGGCTGGGCGGAGCTGGATCGCGAGGTGTCGGCGGCCCTCGTCGCCAGGGGCATCGCCGTGGTCGGCTGGAACTCGCTCCGGTACTTCTGGAGCGCCAAGACGCCGGAGACGTTCCGGGCCGACCTGGCCCGCGTGGTGGCGGCCCTCCCGGACGACGTGCGGCTGTTCGCCGGCGGCTACTCGTTTGGAGCGGAGGTGGTACCGGCCGCGCTCGCGCCGGGAGGTGCCGATCTTCCCGCACCGCTCGGCCGGATCGGCGGTCTCGTGCTCCTCGCCCCGGGCCCCTTCGCCACGTTCGAGGTGAGCCCTCTCGACTGGATCCGCACGGACGACCGTGCATCCCCGTACCCGGTCCGCGGGCCCCTCGAAACCGGGATCGGCCGCCCCGTGCTCTGCCTCGAGCCGTCGTCCGGGGAGGACTCGGGCTGCCCTTCCAAGCCCGGGCCGGGGGTGAGGCGAGAGTCGCTGCCGGGCGGCCACCACTTCGGAGGCGAATTCGCCGCGCTGGCCGGCCGGATGCTCGAGTTCCTGCGAGCGCGGCCTTCCGACCGGCAGTAGCGCCTGCGTTATCATCTGGCCGTCGGTGCGAACACTCCCGCCCCGGCAGGAGAACTCATGCGACGTCTGTCCCGAACACTCGCGGCCGCTTCCCTCGTCATGCTCTCGTTCGCAAGCGTTCTCCGGGCCCAGGCGGTCACCGTGGACGGCGCGGTCGGCAAGACGCTCGACGTCGACGGCGCGCTGCTGGATTCGCTCGGACGGCAAAGCCGACTGATGAAGGTGTTCACGCCCGATGACCGCTATGCGGGAGCTTTCGAGCAGTCCGGCGCGGGCCTGAGGCGCGTCCTGGAGCTCGCCGGTGTCGTCAAGAAGACCGAGGACGGCTTCCCGCGGCCGCTGGACGTCTACCTCGTCGCCACAAACGACAGCGGCCGCCGTGTGGTCTTCTCCTACGGCGAGATCTTCAATGCCGCCGACCCCGGCGCGATCCTGATCGCCGACAAGGCGCGGCACGTCATTCCCGGTCACCACGACGGCAAGGTGCTCGCTCAGTGGGACCGCGGCCTGCTGGGACCTTCCGAACGTGAGCGACTGAACGTTGACGCCTGCGCCTCTTGCCACGCTGGCCCCAAGCCCCCGCCGCTCGCGACGCTCCGGGGTTTCGGTCTCGTCCCGGGAGGTGACCGCCGGAGCGAGCGCTTTCTGAGTGAGCTGAAGGAGCTGCGGCTGTGCCAGGCGGGACCGCTGGCGGGAGTGACCGGGAAGAAGGGTGAAGCGATTCGGGTCGACGAGCCGACGCTCGTGCTGCCGGATGGGAAGAGCGTCTCCCTGACCCGGAAGCTGATCAAGGGGCTGCCGGTCGTGTCGTGGGGTGACGCCCTGTTCGGTGAAGGTCGAGGCTTCCGCGGCGAGCACTCGTGGAGCGGCGTCGGGATGACCGCCGTCTTGGAGAGAGTCGTGGGCCGGCCGTTGGACATGAAGCGTCTGCTGTTGCTGGTGAGCGCCTCCGACGGTTACCGGGCCGTCTTCTCCGGTGGCGAGATGGCGTTCACCTCGCTCGGCGAAGGCCTGATCCTCGCCGATCGGGAGGACGGCAAGCCGTTCGGGCCTCGAGACGGCCGCTACCGTCTCGTGCCGCGGCTCGACTTCTTCGTCGATCGCGGCGTGCGGAGCGTCAAGGAGATCCGCGTGATCGAGATCGCCGAGGGAAGCGACCCCTGCGGTCTGCCCGCACCGGCTCCCGCGCGCGCGGAGTAGGGCGGCCCCGGGCACCCGGAGGAGAATAAGATGGGGTGATGGTTTCGGGGCTGGGCGGCGACGTGACCTAAGGTCCCTTCTCGGACAGGGTCATGGCGTTTCTACTCCCGAGCCAGCGCCTCGATGGGGTCGAGCTGCGCGGCCGCCCCGAGAACGACTCAGGCGTGCGATTTCTCGGCCGCGTCCGCGTCCGCCTTGGTCTTGTGCACGGTTCCGGCCGGGTGGTTCGGCGGAGAGTAGATCGTGTACAGCTTCAACTGTGCCGTCTTTGACGCGTTGATCACGTTGTGGTGGGTTCCCATTGGCACCACGACCCCATCGCCGTCGCGCACAAGGCGTTCCTCCTTCTCGTCGAAGAC
>JBGQAU010000114.1:0-7271 GCA_041494445.1 Acidobacteriota bacterium
CGTAGTTGTGGATCGGGGCGTTGAAGGCGTCGGGAAGCCAAGGTCCCCTGACCTGCTCCAGCTCGAGCAGCGGGTCCACCTGGGGCTTGATCGGGTACAGGATCGGGATGAAGCCGAAGTCGTCGCGCCGCTTCATCTCCAGGCCGAACAGATTGGGATCGGGCTTGAAGTCGGGCAGGTCCCTCGCCGCCGGCGTGATCATGGGCACGACCGGCTCGCTCACGTAGACCGGACCGCTCGGCGGCTCCATGGGCGGCTCTTCCTTGGCCATCGCGATTCCCGGGGTCAGAGCCAGCAGCAAAGCGCCCAGGAGCAGCAGCCTCTTCATGCTCGTCATCGTCCTCCCCCTCGTTTCCCTAGTCTCCGTCATCTTCTTCCTCTTCGTCGGACTCGGTCTTGGGCGGGCCGGCAGCCGGCGAAGCGCTCGACAGCGCCGCCGCCGCCGCCCGAACGTACTTGTTCTCGGATTCCGCTGCTTCTTTCAAGAGGTCCTTGTCCAGGGGCCTGAGAAGAGCCTCGGAGATCTCGACGTAGTCGACGTCGGCTGGATTCACCTTCACCAGATAGCCGCCCTCTACGGGCGCGCCGGAGCTGAAGGGCTCGGCTCTCCTGGCCTTGTTCCCGCGGTAGGCCTTCTTGAAGAGGACCTCGTCTCCCTTTCGGACCGCGAGGCTCACGTTCTCCACGAGCACCTTGCCCTTGGAGGGCGGCTCCGTCGCTGTGTCCCGTTCCTTGATGTATCGCCTCTCCTCCGTCCAGATCCGGCAATCCAGGTCCAGGTGGCCGTAGTGCTTCGCGATCGCGGGATCCAGGAGGATAAGTCGGACCCCCACGTTACGGGGATCGGCGACCTGCGCCGTGAGCTCGATGGTCCGGTCGAGCGCCGTCGCCCGGAGATCGGGATCGGACGCCTCGTCCAGGATCTGCCGGAGCGTCCCGGGATCGGACAGCCGGCGAATGGCCCGCAGCCGAAGGTCTTTCTCCGGAGCGCCCAGCGCGATCTCGCCGATGAGCCCCTGGTCCGTCAACAGGCCCACGGCCTGCTCCCGCACAGCAGGGGAGCGCGCCGAACGGGCGATGGCCGCGATGGCCTTCTCGTCCAGCTGCAAGAAGGCCGCTTTCCGAACGTCCGGGTCGGTGTCCGAGGACGCCACCTCGGCGAGGACCTTCGTGTCGGCGATCCTCTCCGCCGCGGCCTTCCGGATGACCCAGTCGGGATGGGTACGGGCGATCCCGGCCAGCTCGGAGGGGCTGGAGACGCGCTTGAGCGCCGTCATGCGCACTGCGGGACTCGGATCCTCCCGGCAGATCCGGTCCAGCATCGCCGTATCGGTCAGCCGCGCCACCGCGTAGAGGCGGACCTCCGGGTCGGCGTCCTTGAACGCCAGCGACCGGAACAGCTCCGGGTCGTCGGCCACCCCGGCCAGCGCGGCGACTCGCGGCGGTCCTGCCTTGTCTTCGAGAACGATGCGGCGGCGGATGCCGGCGTCGGAGAGGCGGGCCGTGGCTTCCTTCCGCACCCCGGCATCGGGGTCGGTCGTGGCGAGTTGCGCCAGAAGGGACTGATCCGTCAGCCTCGAGGCGGCTCGCGCGCGAACGCGGGCGTCCTTCTCCTCAAGGACGATCTCGCGGAGGGCACCCTGGTCGTCCAGCACGTCGACGGCCGCCCAGCGAAGATCCGGCGACGGGTCCGTGACCGCAAGGTTCCTGAGGACGGCGGAATCCGTGAGGCGTCCGATGGCCGCCGCCCGGATGTCCGTGGGGCCGCGGCCCGTCGCGATGCCCGAGAGCGGGGCTTGGTCCCTTACCCTTCGTATCGCCGCCAGCCTGATGTTCTTGTCGGCGTCGGTCAGTGCCAGATCCCGCAGGATGGCCGGGTCGGCGAGGTGCTCCACGGCGGCCAGCCGTATCGCGGGGTCCTTGTCCTGCGTGGCGAGCCTGGCCAGGAGATCCTTGTCCTTCATCCTCGAGAAAGCGAGATCCCGAGCCTTGGGGTCGCCGACCTTTCGGGCGATGGCCAGCAGGCGCCCCGAGTCCGTGATCAACGGGATCGCCACGTCCCTCATGTCCCCGTTCCGGTCCCTGAGCGCGACCTCCGCGAGATGGCCCGGATCCGAGATTTCCCTGAGGGCCCGGTACCGGACCATGCGGCTCGGGTCCTTGAGAGTGATCCGGGTGAGCAGGTCCTGGTCCGTGAGGCGGCCCACGGCTGCCTCGCGCACGTAGGGGTCGGGGTCGTCGACGGCAGCCTCGATCAGCAGCGTCTTGTCCTCGGTGCGCGACACCGCGGCCTTCCGGAGCAGCCAACTTTCGCTCCGGAAGAACTCCTCCAGGACATCCGGATCGGTGAGGCGCTCGACGGCCGCGGCCCTGACCTCCTCGCGGGGAGCGCCTCGAGCCACCCGCCCGAGGAACTCCTGCCCTTCGATGCGGCCGACCGCCAGCAGTTGGACCCGCGCGCTCGAATCCTCCGCGGCGATGCGGCTCAGCGACGCGTCGTCGTGCATTCTCGACACCGCGCGGGCGCGGACCTCCGCGTCCCGATCCGCCAGCGCGACCTCGCGCAGGGCCTCGGCGTCCTCCAGGGCGTCCACCGCGCGCATCCGGACGAGGGGATCGGGGTCGGACAGGGCCGCCATGGTTTGCGGCGGGGGAGTGGGGGCCGGCCCCTGGGCCAGGACTGGAGCCGGCCGGGCGACGAGCAGCCCGACGAGGAGCCATCCGGCCGGAAGGATCGGCGCCATTCCTTTCTTACAAGAAACCCCTGACGGGCAATCACGCAGGTCCCGCCTCACCGTGTCCTCCATCTTGCGGGTACACCCTACCGCCCCTGCCGAACCGCGTCCTCGCGAGCGCAGGACGGCATGGCAGCCATGGCGGACAAACATACGGCGAACCCGTGGAAATAGCGCGAATTCCGCAAACAAAAGCTTGTGCCCCCCCGCTCTCCAGCGACTCGCACAGCCGGCGCGGACAGGTCGTAACCCAAGTGCGGTCACAACTTAGCACCAAGCGCCGCCTCCCGCACGACGTCCCTCGATCCTCCCGGCTCGTTGCCCGCCGTTGACCGGGCGATCGGAATCGATCCCGGCCGGGGTATCCTGGGGATGGTGGCTCCGGGCTCGCTGCCGGCGCTGGCCGTGCTGCTCGCCACCCTCGGATCCTGACCGGACGTTGAAGACGCTGCTGCTCCTCCGCCACGCGAAGTCGAGCTGGGACGACCCCGGGCTCGACGACCACGACCGCCCGCTCAACAAGCGCGGCCGGCGCGACGCGCCGCGCATGGGCCGCCTGGTTCGCGACGAGGAGATCGTCCCGGACGTCATCCTCTGCTCGACCGCCGAGCGCGCCCGGGAAACCGCCGAGGCGGTCGCGGAGGCGTCGGGCTTCTCCGGGGAGACGCGATTCCTCCACGCCCTCTACCTCGCCGGCCCCGGCGAGATCCTCGCGTCGCTCCGCCGGGTCGGGCCCGAAGTCGAGACCGCCATGGTCGTAGGGCACAACCCGGGCATCGAGGAGCTGCTCTTTGGCCTGACGGGCGTCGGGGAGGGCCTGTCGACCGCGGCGCTCGCGAGGGTCTCGCTTCCGGTCCCGCGCTTCAGGGACCTCCGTGCGGGCGTGCGGGGCAAACTGGTCGGTCTCTGGCGGCCGAAGGACCTCGACTGATCCGATCGCTGGAAAGCGTCGCCCCGGAGCACTAGATTCTGCCTTCCTCGGTCCGAGCCAGGGGGAGATCCGATGCGGCCGCCCGCCAACCGGCGACATCACAACCGTCACGTGCTTCCACCCGACGCGGCCGCGTGGGCGGAGTTCGGGTACCCCGACCCGAGCGGCCATCCGTGCACGATGCGTCTCCGGGACGTGAGCGCGTCGGGGCTCTCCATCGTCCTCGCCCACGAGCTGCCCGGGCTCGAGCCGGGGAGCCGTCTCGACGGCGCGACCGTGCGGATCGGGGCGCGGGCGTTCCGCGCGGACCTCCTCGTCATGCACGTCACGCCCGGGCCGTGGGAGGGGGCGGTGTGCGGAGCGCTGCTCTACCCCGCGGAGGACGACGACCTCCTGATGCTGCGCGAGGTGATCGACGATCTCGAGGTGTGCTCCGCGGCGGGCCGCTCCTAGCCCAGCGCCGTCCGCTCCCGCGCTCGTGAGACCAGCCAATCGATCAGCGGCTCGATCGCCGGGGACAAGTCCTCCTCGGCGATCTCGACGGTGTGCTCGCGACCTTCCGTCTCCACGGTGAGACGGTACGCGAACCGGTCGGGGCCGGTCGCTCCGGCGTGGGTGTGCGCCGGGAGCGCCAGGACCCCCGACTCCTCCACGAGGCGGGCGAGATGCCGTGCCCCCTCCTCGGGGAGCCGGGCCGAGTCCATCTCCGCCGCGAGCCGCATTCCCGCGACGCCCCCCGACCTCACGAGGCGGACCTTCATCGCGCCCGCCGTGCGGGCGTAAGGCCGACCGCGGCCCATCCCTCGCGCACCGCCGCGGCCTCGGCGCTCTTCGGACCGCAGAGCTCCGCGGCGACGGCGAGCGTGGCGGCCGCGGCGTCGCGGAAGCCCGAGTCCCGGCGGAGCCGGTCGCGAAGCGCGATGTACCAGATCCTGCCGGCCGGCTCCCAAGCGAAGCCCCCGATTCTCGCCGAGGCTTCGTAGAAGGCGCGGTTCGGGATCCCCGAGTTGAGGTGGACGCCGCCGTTGTCGTCCCAGGTCTCGACATAGTCGCGCATGTGCGACGGCTGCGGGTCCTTCCCGAGAACCGGGTCGTCGTAAGCGGTCCCCGGCGCCTTCATCGACCGGATACCCGCTCCCTTGACTTTCGGAAAGAAGAGCCCCTTCCCGACGATCCAGTCCGAGTCGCCGGCCTTCTCCTTCCGCTTGCGCTGCCGGACCAGGATGCCGAGCACGTCGGAGAAGTGCTCGGAGAGGGCGCCGGACTCGCCGTGGTAGGCGAAGCCCGCCTCGAACTGGGACACGCCGTGCGAGAGCTCGTGCCCGATGACGTCGAGGGAACGGGTGAACCGGCGGAAGACCTGGCCGTCCCCGTCGCCGTACACCATCTGCCGGCCGTTCCAGAAGGCGTTGTCGTACCCCTGCCCGAAGTGGACCGTGGAGTCGAGCCGCATGCCCCGGTCGTCGATGGAATTCCGGCCGTACGCCTCGGCGAACAGGTCCCATGTCGCCCCCGCGCCGTCGTAGGCTTCGTTGACGGCCGGGTCCTTCGAGCGCGGGTCTCCCTCGGCACGCACCAGCCGCCCCGGGAGCGCGCTCCCCCCGCCGGCGTCGTAGACGGTCCGCCGCTTGGCACCGGCGGGCGTCGCGACCGCCGCAGCGATGGCTCCCAGAGCCCTCCGCTCCCCGCGGAACTGCTCCGAGACCTCGAGGGCGCGCCACGCCCATGCCTGCTGTTCCCGGTTTCCGCGCCGGGCGATCTCTCGGAGGATGTAGGGAGGGAGAAAACAGTGGACCCGCGCTCGCTCGAGGCTCATGTCGGCCTCCGTCCCGGGAACGGCCGGTTCGCGTCGGGAGTATAGACCCTGGCGCCCACCGTGAACTCTCGTTCGCGGGGCGCGTAGAATCCGTCGTGGAAGGCCGATGGACGAGCCGTCCGGGGGACGGCGGAGGGATGTCATGAAACGGATCCTGCTGGGGGTTCTCGCGACGATCGGAGGGTTGGCCCTTCTGTTATGCCTGGTCGCGCTCTTGATCGGGCTGGTCTCGTGGGCGGGGAAGGGGGGCGTTCCCTCGAAGACGATCCTGGAGGCGGACTTCGAGCAGGAGTTCGTCGAGTACGTTCCGGACGACCCGGTGGCGAGGGCGATGCTCGGGAAGGCACCGGTGGTCCGGGACGTCGTGGAGGCGCTGGAGCGGGCCGCCGACGACGACCGGGTCGTGGGCCTCGTCGCCAAGATCGGCGGGGGAGGACCGGGGTTCGCGCAGGCGCAGGAGATCCGGGACGCCGTCCTCGCGTTCCGGGCGAAGGGGAAGCGGGCCGTCGCGTGGGCCGAGACCTTCGGCGAGTTCGGCCCGGGCAACGTCGGCTACTATCTCGCCACCGCGTTCGACGAGATCGATCTCCAGCCGTCGGGGGACATCGGCCTGACCGGGCTCATGGCGGAATCGCCGTTCCTCAAGGGAACGCTGGACAAGCTCGGGGTCGTTCCCCGGATGGACCACCGGAAGGAATACAAGAACGCGATGAACCTGTTCACGGAGGCGAAGTACACCGACGCGCACCGCGAGGCGACCGAGAAGCTGATCGCCTCCATCTTCGACCAGATGGTGGCGGGAATCGCGAAGGGGCGGAAGCTCCCCGAGGCGGAGGTCCGCGGCCTGTTCGACCGCGGGCCGTACCTCGGGAAGGAGGCGAAGGAGGCGAAGCTCGTGGACGCACTCGCCTACCGGGACGAGGTGTTCGACAAGGTCAAGCAGCGCGCGGGCGCCCGCTCGGAGCTCCTCTTCCTGTCCACGTACCTCGACCGCGCGGGGCGCCCGCACGACAGCGGCGCGACGGTCGCCCTCATCTACGGCGTCGGCGAGGTCGGGCGTGGGGACAGCGGCTACAGCGCGATGTTCGGAGGCGCCTCGATGGGCTCCGACACCGTGACCGCGGCGTTCCGCGCGGCGATCGAGGACAAGAGCGTCAAGGCGATCCTGTTCCGCGTGGACAGCCCGGGCGGCTCCTACGTCGCGTCGGATTCCATCTACCGCGAGACGCTGCGCGCGAAGGAGGCGAAGAAGCCGGTGATCGTCTCGATGGGGGACGTCGCCGGATCTGGCGGCTACTTCGTGGCGATGGCGGCCGACAAGATCGTCGCCCAGCCGGGGACGATCACCGCGTCGATCGGCGTGCTCGGCGGAAAGATGCTCACGAAGGGTTTCTGGGACAAGCTGGGCCTCTCGTGGGACGAGGTCCACACCAGCGCGCAGAGCACGATATGGAGCGGGCTCCACGACTATTCACCGCAGGAATGGTCGAGGTTCGAGGGGTGGCTCGACCGCGTCTACGACGACTTCACCGGCAAGGTCGCGGAGGGGCGGAAGCTCCCGAAGGAGAAGGTGCTCGAGATCGCGAAAGGCCGGATCTGGACGGGGGAGGACGCCAAGCGGCTCGGCCTCGTGGACGAGTTGGGCGGCTTTGCGGAGGCGCTCAAGCTGGCCCGCCGGGCCGCGGGTCTCGCCGCGGACGCGAAGGTGAGGCTCAAGGTCTTCCCGAAGCCGAAATCGATTCTCGACCTCCTTCTGGAAAAGGGGCGCGAGAGCAGCGAGGCTCAGGCC
>JBGQAU010000049.1:0-23031 GCA_041494445.1 Acidobacteriota bacterium
CCTTGAGCGCGAGGTAGGCGCGCCTCCGCTGCTCGGCGACCGGGAGGCCGGCCACGTTGAGCACGTACGCCACGTTCTCGAGCGCCGTCTTCCGGCGGATCAGTTTGAAGTCCTGGAACACGACGCCGATGAACCGCCGGAGCTCCGGGACCTTCGAGGCGGGGAGCGCGCCGACGTTACGCCCGGCCACCAGGATCTGCCCTTCGTCCGGCAGCTCCTGCCGGAGCAGCATCCGGAGGAGCGTGGTCTTTCCCGCGCCGGAGGGGCCCGTGATGAAGACGAACTCTCCGCGCCCCACGTCGAACGTGACGTCGTTCAGGGCGGTCACCCTGTGGGGATAGCGCTTGACCAGGTGGTAAGCGCGGATCATCTCGACCCGGGAGCGCGGAGGCTCACCAGCTCCGGTTCACGAGCGTGTCGTGGGCGAGGATCTCGCCGTCCTTGTTGAAGTAGACCGCGACCGGTTTCTCCGGGAGCCCCGGTACCGTGAACTCGGACTCCGCGCCTTTCACGAGAAACAATTTCGGAGCCTCCTGGGCGTTCTTCGGTCTTGGCGGCCACACATATTTCTTGCCGCCCTCGAACTCGATCGTCAGCCGGCCCGCAGCCGTGTAAAAGACGCCGGGCATCTCCACCTCTTCCTTGCCCGCGATCACGCGCTGCTTGATCTTCCCCTCGACGAGCCACTTGCCGTTCTCGGTCTGCCTCACGTCGTAGAAGAGCGCGTATTGCGGCAGACCGACCCCACGGAACCACTCGTCGAAGAACCAGGCCATGGTGCCGCCGAAGTCCTTTTCGGCGACCCGTTGGAGGTCCGTGGTGACGATCTGCTTCTCGGCCAGCTCCGTCCCCAGGTCCTTGAGATACTTGAAGAACTTCTCGTCACCGAACGTCTCGCGCAGCACGTGAAAGGCGTAGGGGCCCTTGAAGTAGACGTTGAACTGGTAGGCCGCGCCGGGATTCTCACCCCCCCAGAGCGCCGACGCGTCTTGCACGCTGGAGAGCAGCTCGAACCGGAGCACCCCCCGCCGCCAGGACGCGACCTTCTCGTCGTACGCCTTCCGGCCGTACACGTTCTCGACGTAGAGCGCCGACGAGTACTCGGCGAGGCTCTCGATGAACCAGTAGTTGCGGTTGTTCGCGTTCCCGATCAGCGAGCCCCACCACTGGTGGCCGGTCTCGTGCGCGACCACGTCCTTGTTGAACTTCGAGAGGTCGGAGCCGCCGCCCATGTTCGCGGCCACCTCCCCCTCCCCCCGGAACACGCCGAAGCCGAGGTAGATGATCGAGGCCGGGGACTGACCGTAGAACTCCCCCATCGGATCGGCGACGAGATCCAGCTTCGCGAACTTATAGTCCTGCCCCCAGATCTCACGGTACAGGTTCAGCGCGTTGACGGCCTGGTCGGCGATGGCGGAAAGCTGCTTTCCGCGGATGCCGCGGGCCCCCCCCTCGAACTTCGCGTACCGGTCCTCCATGTCCTCCTCGCTCTTGAGGGAGGTCTCGTCCAGGGTATGCGTGCTGACCTTGTCCACGTAGACTCGGACCGGGATCTCTGTCTTGTCCTTCTTCGTGGCCTTGATCTTGGGGCCGTCGTCGATGTAGTCGCCGAAGATGACCGTCGGAAACGAGACCGGCCGGTCGGACGACCACCGTGTGATGTTGACGCCGTTCTCGGTCTTCTCCGACACCTTCTTGCCGACGCCCAGCACCCGGTACTTGTCCCTGACCTTCACCGTCAGGTCGAACTTCTCGATCGGGTCGGTGAAGCGCACGAACGGCAGCCAGCCCCCGCGGTCCATGGCGGAATAGGACGGGTTCACCTGGTAGATGCTGTCCAGGTTCGTGAACTGCATCTTCACCACCGTCTTCGTGCCCGCCGCGACCGGCTTCGGGAAGAGGATCAGGGCGGAGTAGGACCCGGTCTTGACCCAGCTCAACTCGTCCCCGTCGCCGTCCGTGATGGACTTGATGATCATCTTCGGGTTCCGAGTCTCCTTCTGCTCGTCGCCGGGGCGGCGCAGACGCGAGATGTTGAACGGGAGCTCCCTCAGGGTCTGCTTGACCGTCATGCCGTAGGTCAGGTCTCCGCTCAGGGCCTGGTTGTTCTCGAGGCCGATCTCCACGGTCCCTTCCAGGCTGTCCAGATCGAAGTCGCGCGCGTCCGCGTCCTCGCGCCGCTCGAGGTCCGCGGCCGAAGGCGTGCTCTTCAGCACCGACTCGGAGTAGTACCCGAAGATCGCGTACGGGAAGACCTGGCCGCCAAACCCCGGCTCCGAGGCGCCGTACTGGACATCCCAAGGCTCGTAGTTGTCGTAATCGATCCAGATCCAACGTTCCTCTCCGGACGCGCGCTTGATCGCCAGGTTCCACGTCTGACGGTCCGGCTCGTACGGGCGGCGGAAGCCGAAGAAGCCGTTGTCCTTGAGGTTCTTGTCCCATTCGTTCCGAACGTCGTCGTACTGCTTCTGGAGAGCGGTGCTCGTTTCCCCCTTCCCGACTTTCTTGAGCCCGGTGAAAGCGGACGCGAGGATCTGGTCGCAGGATGCCGCGTCGCCGCGAATCTCCACCTTCTCCGGCTTGAACGCGAACCAGTCCCTGTGCTCCTTCAGCATGACGACGCTGTAGGTCTGGTAGTAGTTCAGGTTCTTCGGCGGGGTGTACTCGTACGCCAGATTGTCCGCGACCAGGGTGAAGACCGACGGCTTCCCCATGTAGGACGTCTTGTACAGGCTCCCGTTCGTCGCGCTGACCTTCATCCCGTACCGGTCGAACGAGAACTTGTCGAATCGGTAGAACTCGTCGTTCTCCCGGAGGCTCCGGTGCAGCCCCTCGTAGGTGTCCTGGACGTCCTCCTTCGCGATCGCCCACCTGCCGTCGCCGCCCTTCTTGATCGTCAGGAGGAGCCGCTCGACTTTCTCGGTGTCCTTCTCCGCGGTATTCTTGAGAAAGCTCACCGTGACGGTCGAGTCGTCCACCTTCTTGAAGTTGGGGGAGAAGGACCCGCGGGCGACACCGACCCCTTCGGCGTTCTTCTGGTCGAGCAAGGCGCCGATCTTCTTCTGGAGGAGATCGGTGATCGCCCCCCTCTCGTCGTTCGAGAGGCCCGCATCCGCGGCGAGGGCGAAGGGGGCGATCAGCCCGGCGACGAGCGACAGGACGACAGAGGCCGTCCATGTCAGGACTTTCCTTACGGTTGGATGGGACATCTCGATCCTCCTCGACCGAAAGCCGCCTGACGGCGCCTCCACGAAACCACGACTCGGCACGGAGAGGCGGGGGGATTCATTCTACCGCACGGCCCCCCCGCGGCGCGCCGGGCCCCCTCCTGCCGGTACCGTGCGTCCCCTGTTCGTTACGTTTTCGATCGCCCGGAGTTGCGCGTGCCGCGGCGCGACGCCACGTCAGGCAGGATAGAACCCACGCTCTTCGCGGACCATGTCGCGGAGCAGGCCGGCGGGACGGAACCGCTCCCCCTGGCCGTCGGCCAGCCGCGAGAGGCGGTCCACGAGCACGGGGATACCCACCGCGTCCGCGTACCGCAGCGGACCGCCCCGAAACGCCGGGAAGCCGGTTCCCAGCACCATCGCGAGGTCCACGTCGCGCGGCTCCCGGGCTACGCCGTCCTCGAGGCAGAGCGCCGCCTCGCTGACCATCGAGAGCACCATCCGCTCCTGAAGGGTCTCGCCGGGAAGGTCCCTCGCCGCGGGAGCCCCCACGAGCTTCGCGACCGTGCGGTCCGCCCCGGCGGGGACACCGCCCCGGTAGCGATGGAAACCCCTGCCGTTCTTCGAGCCGAGCCGCCCCTCGGCGACCATCGCATCGAGGAGCCCGACGGCGCCGCCGATCCGCTTGCCATAGGCCGCCTCGAGCACCGCGGCCGCGTGCTTCGCCGTGTCGAGACCGATCTGGTCCAAGAGCTCGAACGGGCCAAGAGGCATCCCGAACGCCTTCATCGCCCCGTCCACCGCCTCGATCCCGAACCCCTCGCCGAGGAGGCGCGACGCCTCGCTCAGGTAGGCCATCAGTATCCGGTTCACGAGGAAGCCGGGCGAGTCCCGGACCACGACCGGCGTCTTCCCCAGTTCGAGCGCGAACGCATGGACCGTCGCCACCGCCTCCGGGGAGGTCCGGCTCCCGGCGATCACTTCCACCAGCGGCATCCGATGGACCGGGTTGAAGAAGTGGAACCCCACCACGCGCTCGGGATGGACGGCCCGCGCGGCGATCTCGGTGATGGGGAGCGTCGAGGTGTTGGACGCGAACACCGCCCGCTCACCGATCCGCTCCTCCGCCTCCGCGAGGACCGCTTGCTTGACCGAAAGGTCCTCGACGACCGCCTCGATCACGAGGTCGGCGCGCGCCATCCCCGTAAGACCCAGAGTCGGCGAGATGAAGCCGACGGCGCGCTCCGCCGCGCCGGGCCCACGCCGCTCCCTCGCCGCCGTCTCGCGGGCGACGCGCAGAGCGGTCCTGAGCCCGCCGAGGAGCGCGTCCTCCCGCACGTCGCGGAGCCGGACCGGGATCTCCCGCTCGGCCACCAGTTCGGCGATCCCGGCCCCCATGACTCCCGCCCCGAGCACGGCGGCCTTTCGGATCCGCCGGGGGGTCGCCTGGTACCCTCCCAGGTCCTTCTTGAGCGCGCTGCGGTTCGTGAAGAGCCAGATCAAGTTCTTCGAGGTCCGCGTCGGAGTCAGCTCCCCGACGATCCGCGCCTCGAGGTCGAGACCCTGCGAGAGCGGAAGGGCGAACGCCGCCTCGATGGCCTCCAGCGCTCGGAAGGGGGCCGGATAGTCGGCGGGAGCGACCCGCCGCGCGGTTTTTCGACGCGTCTGGGCAAGGAGGCGCCTCCTGAGCGGCCCGACGCTCTCCAGGAGACGTGTCGAGAGAGGGCGCGTGCGGCCTTTCCCGGCGCGCCGCCCGCCTTCCGCCGCCTCGCGGAGCATCGCGAGCGCCTCGCGACGGAGCCGCGGCGTCGGGACGACCCGGTCCACGAGCCCGATCCGCTCCGCGTGCCTCGCGTCGATCTGGCGGCCCGTCAGGATAAGGTCCAGCGCGTGGACGAGCCCGACGAGGCGCGGGAGCCTCTGGGTCCCTCCGAATCCCGGGACGATACCGAGCCGCACTTCGGGCAGGCCGATCCGGACCTCGGGGTCGTCGGCCGCCACGCGAATCGAGCAGGCCAGGGCCAGCTCGGTCCCGCCGCCGAGGCACGTCCCGCCGATGGCGCACGCGGTCGGCCACCTCGCGTCCGCGAGCCGCTGGAACACGGCCTGGCCGCGGCGCGACCTCTCTCCGGCCTCGTAGGCGTCCTTGACCGCGGCGATCGCCTTGACGTCCATCCCGGCCAGGAACACGCCCGGCTTGGCGCTCTCGAAGAGAAGCCCGCGGACCTCCTCGCGCCGTCCCAGGTCGTCGAGCAGGCGGTCCAGCTCGTCCAGGATCTCCGGCGTGAGCAGGTTCACCTTCCCGGCCGGCCGGTCGAAGGTCACCCGAACGATGCCGTCGGGATCGATCTCGTGGGCGATGCCCGGCACGGTTCCTTCCTGCATCAGGCCCGCTCCAATACCATCGCGGCCCCTTGTCCGCCGCCCACGCACTGCGTGGCAAGGCCGCAAGACGCGTTCCGCCGCTCCATCTCCATCATGAGAGTCAGGACCAGGCGGGCGCCGCTCGCGCCGAGGGGATGCCCGATCGCGATCGCCCCGCCGTTCACGTTGACTCGCGCCGGGTCCAGGACCCCCAAAGGACCGGTGCCGAGGTGCCGCTCGCAGAACCGCCTCGACTCGAACGCGCGGAAGCAGGCGAGCACCTGCGCCGCGAACGCCTCGTGGATCTCCACGAGATCCATTCGCTCGAGGGCGAGCCCTCCGGCGCGGCGCAGCGCCTGGGGCACGGCGAACACCGGCCCAAGCCCCATCCGCGACCGGTCGCAGCCCGCGAACCCCCACGAGCGCACCTTCCCGAGAACGGGGAGGCCGAGTGCCCTGGCCCGCCCCGCCGACGCCAGCACCAGCGCCACCGCCCCGTCGGTGATCTGCGACGCGTTCCCGGAGGTGACCGTCCCGAACCGCCGGTCGAACGCCGGCCGAAGCGCGGCGAGAGCCTCGGCGCTCGCGTCTCCGCGGATGCCGTTGTCCCGAGTGGCCGCATTCTCGTATTCGGGCGGGATCGGGACGCTCACCACCTCGGCGGCCATCCTCCCCTCCGACCAGGCCGCCGCCGCGAGGCGATGGCTCTTGAGGGCGAACGCGTCCTGCTCCTCCCGCGAGAGGTCGAACTCGCGTGCCAGCCTCTCCGCGATCTCCCCCATGTGGAGGCCCGTCATGGGGTCCTTCTGCGCGACGAGGAGCGGCGGGACCGGATTGAAGTGTCGCGGCCTCAGCCTCGAGAGTGCGGCGAGCCGGGAGAGCGGGCCGCGCGCGCGGGCGGCGCGGGTCCAGATTTCCCGGGCCTCGGCGGTCCACAGCAACGGCATCGTGGACATGGACTCGGCGGCGGCGGCCACGACGAGGTCGGCATCGCCCGAGCGGATGCGGTAGGCCGCCTCGACGACCGCCTCGAGGCCGGACGCACCGTCGCGGCCGACCGTGAACGCGGGGACGTGGGTTGGAAGCTTCGCGAGGAGGGCCGCGGTCCGGGCGACGTTCGCCCCGTCGGCGGGTCCCCCGGCGGTCCCGACAACGACCTCGTCGATCGCCTCCGGGTCGATCTCCGCGCGCTCGACCACCTCGCGGATCGCGACTCGCGCCAACTCCGCCGCGCCGACGCTCCGGAACAAGGTCCCAGCCTTCACGAACGGGGTGCGGACCCCGGTGACGATCACCGCATCGCGGTCACTGGCCACTTTCCCCCCGGCTCAACCCTGGGATTCCCGGTCTCGCGCGATCCCGTAGGTTTCCAGCTTCTTGTAGAGGTTGGAGCGCGGCGTGTCGATCGCCTTGGCGGTCGCCGCGATGTTCCAGTCGTTCTCCTCGAGCTTCGCCAGGAGGAACGCGCGCTCGGCGGAGTCCTTGAACGACTGGAGCGTGGTGCCCGCCTGGGGGACGATCACCGCGCCCCCGGTAGCGCGGGGCTCCTCGGTTCCGAGCGGCATCGAGAGCCCCGCGGGGATGTCCGCCACGCGGATCGAGTCCCCCGGAGTCATGATGATCAGCCGCTCCACCGCGTTCCTGAGCTCCCGCGCGTTCCCCCGCCATGGAAGGCCCCGGAGGACCTCGAGGGCGTCCGCGGCGAACCGCTTCGGACGGTAGTTGTTGTCGCGGCAGAAGCTCTCGGCGAACCAGGCCAGGAGCGACTCGATGTCCTCCCTCCGCTCCCTGAGCGGCGGAAGGTGCACCGGGACGACGTTGAGACGGAAGTACAGGTCCTCGCGGAACCGGCCGGCCCCGATCTCCGCCGGGAGGTCCTTGTTGGTGGCGGCGATCACCCGAACGTCCACGGTGAACGAGCGCGCGGCCCCGACGGGCTCCACCTCCCCGTCCTGCAGGACGCGGAGCACCTTGGACTGGGTCCTGAGGCTCATGTCGCCGATCTCGTCCAGGAAGATCGTCCCACCGTCGGCCTGGACGAACTTGCCGGACTGGTCGCGGGTGGCGCCGGTGAACGCCCCTTTCTCGTGCCCGAAGAGCTCGGATTCGATCAGCTCCTCGGGAATCGCGGCGCAGTTCACCTTGACGAAGGCCCGCGCGGATCTCGTGCTGTTCCGATGGATCGCGCGCGCGACCAGCTCTTTGCCGGTTCCCGACTCCCCGGTGATCAGGACCGACGCCTTGGTCGGTGCCGCCCGGGCGACTTCGTCCTGCACGCGGCGGAGCAGCGGGGAATCGCCCACGAGTCGGAAGCGCTCCTCGAAGGAGAGCCTGAGATCGCGGTTCTCCTCCCGGAGACGCCGGTGCTCTAGGGCGTTCCGGAGCACGAGGAGCACGCGCTCGCGCTCCAGCGGCTTCTCCATGAAATCGAAGGCGCCGAGTCGCGTCGCCTCCACGGCGGTCGCGATGGTTCCGTGCCCGGACACGACGATGACCGGCGGGTCGAGTCCGCGCTTCCGGAGTTCCGAGAGCACCTCGAGGCCGTCCATCCTCGGCATCTTGATGTCGAGGAGCACGACATCCGGCCGGGACTCCTCCACCGCGCGGAGCGCCTCGGGCCCGGACGCGGCCTCGAGGATCCCGAGCCCCTCGTACTCGAGGATCATCCGGAGCGACGAGCGGATGTCCTCCTCGTCGTCCGCCACCAGAACGATCGGCTTGTGCGCGGGACTCATGGATCGCGCCGCCCCCGGAATCGACAGGGACGGCGAGAATAGCACAGCGCGCCGACCGCGCCTGCGCGGCCGGCGCAAGCTTCCCCTGCCGGGATCAGTCCTTTCCGGGCGTGGGCACCCGCATGAACAGCGTCGAGACGTTTTTGCCGAAGAGGACCTTGATCTTGCACACGGTTCCCGGTTTCAGGCGGCCGACCGCCTCTTTCCACGCGGAGATGCCAGCGACCGGGGCGTCGTTCACCGCCGTCACGACCACGCCCGCCCTCAGTCCCGCGGCCGACGCCTCGGACCCGACCTCGACCTCGGTCACGACGACTCCCTTCGCGTTCTCCGGCAGCTGGAGTTCCTCGCGGGCGCGCGAGGTCAGCGTCTCCACCTTGATACCGAGCGCCTCGGACGAGCGGCTCCCTTCAGGCTCGCCCTCATCTCCCTGGTTCTTCCTCCTGCGGAGATCGCCCTGCCCCAGCTCGCTGGCGTCGGGCCGCTCCACCAGCGTCAGGGCGAACTGCAGCGACTTGCCGCCGCGGACCACCGTGAGGTCGATCCTGTCGCCCGGCTTGCGCGAGGCCACCCGTCCCAGGAGGTCGCGTCCGTTCTTGATGGTCTCTCCTTCCACCTTACGGATCACGTCGTCCGGCTGGATCCCGGCCTTCTCCGCCGGACCGTCGGCGGTCACGCTCTGGACGAACACGCCGTTCTTGTCCGGCAGCCCGTAGTACTCCCGCATCGTGTCGTTGATGTCGGTCATCGACACGCCGATGTACCCGCGGCGGACCTTGCCGGTGGCTCGCAGCTGATCCATGGCGCTCCGCGCCACGTTGATCGGGAGCGCGAAGCCGATCCCTTCGGCCATCGCCATGCGGTTGATCGCGGTGTTGATCCCCACCACCCGACCCGAAGCGTCGAGGAGCGGCCCGCCGGAGTTGCCGAAGTTGATCGCGGCGTCGGTCTGCAGGAAGCTGACGAGGTTCCGGTCGGTCTCGCCGATCGGGACTTGCCGGTCCTTGGCGGAGATCACCCCGGCAGTGACGGTCTCGGAGAGCTCCAACGGATTGCCGATGGCGATCACCCACTGGCCGGGCCGGAGCCTGTCCGAATCGCCCAGCGGCAGCGTCGGCAGGGTCCGCCCCTTCGGATCCACCTTGAGGAGCGCGAGGTCGATGTTCGGGTCGGTCCCGATGATCTCCGCGTTCAGGCGGGTGCCGTCGTTGAGGTTGACCTCGACCTTGGTGGCGTCCGCGACCACGTGGTTGTTGGTCAGGATGTAACCGTCCGGCGAGACGAAGAACCCCGAGCCGCCGGACTGCTCTCGGCGCTCCTCCGGCGCCCGTTGCTGCTGCCGCCGCTGCCGCTGATCCGGCCCGAAGAAGAACTGGAAGAAGGGATCGTCGCGAAACAACTCGTGGGGATCCTCCCCCGTTTGACCGGCCTTCTTCACGCTCGTGCTCGTGATCCCCACCACCGCGGGGATGGACCGTTCCGCGATGTCCGCGAAGTCTCCGGCGCCTGCGCCGCTCACCGCCGGCGCGGCCGAGGAGGCCAGTCCCACCACCGGCACGTCGCGCGCCGCGAGCGCGATCTGGGGCGCGTTCAGCCGGCCGCCCAGGACCATTCCGAAGACGATGCTCACGCCGACGACGGCGAGCAGGAGGGGGAACGTCCACTTCCGGTTCATGATCGCGACCTCCGCGAGCGGGATCCGCCCGAATCGTGTTCCCAGTGCGCCGGGGGGGGCCTCCCCCCCCGCCGGCGATCGATGATCGTCTCCTCGGGATCAGGCCGCGCCCCCGACGCCGGCGGGACGCCCGCCGGTGGTCGGGAGCAAGTCGTCGAGGGCCGCCCTCAGCAGACCGACGTCCACGGGCTTCTCGATCACCCGGTCCACCCCAAGAAGACGGGCCTGCTGCCGGACGCCGTCGTTGAGGTAGGCGGAGATCAGGATACAACGGGCCCGGCACTCCCTCCGCCGCAGCTCCGCCAGCAGCGTGAGCCCGTCCATCCCCGGCATCTTGTAATCGAGGAGCAGGAGGTCCACCTCCGGGAGCCGCTCCCTTTGCTCGAGGACGCGCCACGGGCTGTCCTCCGTCAGGGTCCGATAGCCCGCGCGGGCCAGGCGCCGCCGGTAGGTGGTGAGAACCGAGGGGTCGTCGTCCACCACCAGGACCGTGTTTCGCATCCGAGGAAACGGAGTCATCGCCATGAATGGGAAGGCAAACGCCGTGCCGTCGCGATCTCGCCCGAGAATCCCGAAAAACTCCGCCCCTTCGCCGTTTCCGGCCGGGGGGTGGCGGACCGCGCTGCCATTCTGGCGCGCCCGCGCGGGCTCATGCCGTCAGGGTTGCGGAGTCTCCTCTCCCTTCCCCGCGAGACGGTACTCCTTGAGCTTCCGCTGGAGCGTTCTGAGCCCGATCCCGAGCGCCTCGGCCGCCTGGGTTCTGTTGCCGCCGGTCCGCTCGAGCGCGCTCAGGATCGCGCGGCGCTCGATCTCCTCCATGGTCAGCCCCTCCCGGCCTCCGGCACCTGGTACCTGCTCCGCCGGCACTCCGGCGGCCGCGGCGCCCGGACCCTGTGACGGGACCGGCTCCTCCGCGAACCGGCGATACTCCTCCGGCAGGTCCGCGAGCCCGATCTCCTCCGACGGTGCGAGCACCACGAGGCTCTCCACCACGTTGCGCAGCTCGCGCACGTTCCCCTCCCACGGGGCCGCGTAGAGCGCCTTCATCGCGTCGGGCGCGAATCGCATCCCCTCTCGGCGGTTCTCCCGCACAAACTGCTGGAGGAAGTGGTTCGTGAGGATGGGGATGTCCTCGCGCCGCTCGCAGATCGGAGGGATCCTCAGCGTCACGACCTTGAGCCGGTAATAGAGGTCGCTGCGGAACCGGCCCTGGTTCACCGCGTACTCGAGGTCCGCGTTCGTGGCGGCGATCAGCCGGATGTCCACGTGGATCGTCTCGGTGCCTCCGACGCGCATGAACTCCCGTTGCTCGAGGACGCGCAGCAGCTTTACCTGCATCTCGAGCGGCAGCTCGCCGATCTCGTCCAGGAACAGCGTGCCCTTGTCCGCGAGCTCGAACTTGCCGAGCTTGCGCCCGACCGCCCCCGTGAACGAGCCCTTCTCGTGCCCGAACAGCTCGGACTCGAGGATCTCGGCGGGGATCGCCGCGCAGTTGATCGGCAGGAATCGGGCGTCGCGGCGGGGCGAGTTGTCGTGGATCGCGTTCGCCACGAGCTCCTTGCCGGTCCCCGACTCGCCGACGATCAGGACGTTCGAGCGCGTCGGGGCGACGAGTTCCATCTGCCGGAAGAGTGCTTCCATTGCCTTGGAGCGTCCGACGAGCCGCCCGAACTTCTCGCCGAGACGGCTCTCGAGCTCGACGACGCGCCGGGTGAGACGTCGATTGTTGATGATGCTCGCCGTCTGGATCCTGAACTCTTCGAGATCCACGGGCTTCTTCAGATAGTGGTCGGCGCCCAGCTTCATCGCCTCGACCGCCGATTCCACCGAGGCGTGCCCGGTGATCATCAGCACGCCCAGGTCGGGGTCGATCTGCCGGGCGACCCGCAGCACGCCGAATCCGTCCATCCCGGGGAGCATCAGGTCGGTGACCACCAGGACCACGTCCCGGTGTTCTCGCAGATAGTCGAGCGCCGCCGGCGCCTCGGGAAACGCGGCCACCCTGTGCCCCTCTTTCGAGAGGCATCGGGTGTACACCTTCCGGTTCCCCTCGTCGTCCTCGATGATCACGATGTGGGCGGGCTCGCTCATTTCGGGCCCATTCTAGTGCACTGTCCGGTGGAATTCCCGCTCAACCCCCGATCATCCGCTCGAACTCGTCGGGGCCGACCACCGGGACGTCGAGCTCGCGGGCCTGCGCCAGCTTGGAGCCGGCGTCCTCGCCCGCGACGACGAGGTCGGTCTTCCGGCTTACGCTCCCTGCCACCTTGCCACCGAGGCGCTCGACGATCCCCTTTGCCTCCTCGCGTGTCCTCCCCGGGAGCGTCCCGGTGAGCACCACGGTCTTCCCCGCGAACGCCGACGCGGCCTTGGGCGTGGCCCGCTCGTCCGAGGTCGCCCGCATGTTCACTCCGGCCTCCGCCAGGCGGCGGACGAGCGTGCGATTCGCGGGCTGGTCGAAGAACAGCCGGACCGACGCTGCGGTCTTGGGCCCGATCTCCTCCACCGCCTGAAGCTGCTCCTCGGTCGCCCCGGCGACCGCCTCCATGGACCCGAACGCCGCGGAAAGGTCCTTCGCTGCGCGCTCGCCCACCTGCCGGATCCCGAGGGCGAACACCACGCGATGCAGCGGTCGCGACTTCGAGGCCGCGATCTCTGCAAGGACGTTCGCAGCGGACTTCTCTCCCATCCGATCGAGGGCGGCGAGCGCTTCCGGCTCGAGCCGGTAGAGATCCGCCGCGTCGCGGACCAGGCCCTTCGCGAGGATCTGGTCCACGAGCGCGTCGCCCAGCCCCTGGATGTCCATCCCCGCCCGCGAGGAGAAGTGGAGGATCGCCTCGCGCCGCTTCGCCGGGCAGGTGGCGCCGGTGCAGCGGCTCGCGACCTCTCCTGCCTCCCGGACCACCGCCGAGCCGCACACGGGGCAGCGTGCCGGCATGACGAACGGTCGGGCGTCCCGCGGCCGCTTGGATGACACCACGGACACGACCTGGGGGATGATCTCGCCCGCCTTCTCGATGAAGACCGTGTCGCCCACCCTCACGTCCTTCCGCCGGACCTCGTCCTCGTTGTGGAGCGTGGCGCGGGAGACGGTGGTCCCCGCGAGCTGCACGGGATCGAGCTCCGCCACTGGCGTCAGTGTGCCCGTGCGCCCCACCTGGACGACGATGTCGCGGACCCGTGTCGTCGCCTGCTCCGGGGAATACTTGTACGCGATCGCCCAGCGCGGTAACTTCGAAGTGGCGCCGGCGCGCGCCTGGATAGCGATCTCGTCCGCCTTCACCACCGCGCCGTCGATGTCGTAGTCGAGAGCGTGGCGACGGTCCTCGAAACGCGCGATGCAAATGAGCACCGCGTCCAGGCTCGGGCACGCCTCGTTGAGCGGGTTCGTGCGGAGGCCGAACTCTCGGAGCAGCGCGAGCCGTCCGAGGTGCGAGGCGGGGGGGGACGACTCCCCCTCGATCTCCGCCAGGACGTAGAAGAAGCAGTCCAGCCTCCGCGACGCGGTGATTCGCGGGTCCAGGAGCCGCACGGAGCCCGCAGCGGCATTACGGGGATTCGCGAACGGCGGCTCGCCGGCGCCGGCGCGCTGCCGGTTGAGTTCCTCGAACGCCGCCCTCGGCATGTACACCTCGCCGCGCGCCTCGAGGTAGGGAACCGGTCGCGTCAGCCGGAGCGGGATCGAGCGGATCGTCCTCACGTTCGAGGTGACGTCCTCGCCCACCACGCCGTCGCCGCGGGTCACCCCGCGATCGAGCACGCCGTCCCGCCACGCGACCGCGATGCAGAGCCCGTCGATCTTGGGCTCGACGGCGTAGCGCTCGGGCGACTCGCCGTCGAGGGCGCGGGTGAGCCGCTCCGCCCATGTCCTCACGTCGGCATCCGAGTAGGCGTTGTCGAGGGAGAGGAGCGGGGTCCGATGGCGGAACGTCGCGAACGCCTTAGAGGGCTCCCCGCCCACCCGCCGCGTCGGCGAGTCGGGCGTCGCGAGATCCGGGAAGTCCGCCTCGATCGCACGGAGCTCGCGCTCGAGGGCGTCGTACTCGGCGTCGGAGATCTCCGGCGCGTCGTCCACGTAGTAGCGCTTGCGGTGGTGGGCGATGAGGCGGCGCAGCTCCTCGGCCCTGGCCGCGGCCATCTTCCGCCGCCCCCCAACCCGAACCGCGCTCATCGCGTCCCGCCTCCCGCGGCCCCCGGCGTCGTTTCGGACGCCTCGGCGTGCCGCCTCGGAATCCGGATACGGAAGACGGTCCCGCGCTCGCGGCCGGCGGCCACCTCGAGCGTCCCGCCGTGGCGCTCCACGATCTGGCGGGCGATGGGCAGGCCGAGGCCGGTGCCGCCTCCACGGTTCGAGTAGAAGACCTGGAAGATCTTCTCGCGGTCCTCGAGCGCGATCCCCGGCCCGTCGTCCTCGACCTCGATCACGGCCTCGCCACCCGCCCCGGCGCGGGAGCGGAGGACGACCGTCCCACCGGAACGCAGGACCTGCCGCGCGTTGACCAGGAGGTTCATCAGCGCTTGCTTGAGCTGCGTGACGTCCATCTCCACCGTGGGCAGGAGTGGCTCGAGCTCGAGGGCGAGGTTCACGGCGCTCTGCCGGAAGTCCGCCTGGAGGAACTTCGCGACCTCCTGAAGGACCACGTTGAGGTCCCGGGGCTCGAACCGAGGTTCGGCGGGCCTCGCGTAAGCCAGGAAGTTGTTCACAAGCCGCTCGAGCCGTTTGATCTCGCTCTTCGTCGAGGTCAGCAGCTCCCCCCAGTCCGCCGCGGCGAGCCCCGGGCCCCCCTGGAGCTCCTCCTCCAGCATCTGGAGGTTCATGTTCATCGCGTTCAGCGGGTTCCGGATCTCGTGGGCGAGACCCGAGGCGAGGAGGCCCACGTACGACCGCCGCTCCGCGGCGAGCCGCGACTGCTCCAGTAGCCGGTTCTTGCGAATCAGGTTCAAGACGTAGAAGAAGCCGAGGATCAGGATTCCGATCCCGAAGGCCGCCGACACGCCGACCTTGATCTGCAGCGAGCGTCTCAAGTCGTCGAGCTCGCTCTGCGACGTCTCCTGCGAGATCGCCACCCGGACCTCCCCCTCCGGACGGGCGCCGCGCCCCAGCTGGACCGTGAGGATCTTGTCGGGAGCGTCGGAGAGCGCGCCCCCGCCCTCGTCCGGGGAAGACGAGCGCGGCGGCTGCAACGGAGCGCTCTGTCCGACGGAGAGAAGCCTCCCCCCGAATCGGTCCCGGATCTCCACCTGCCGGAGGAACGGACGTCCGACCAGCCGCTCCTGAATCATCGGGAGGAGCGTCCCCTGCCCCTGACGGATCCGGTGGAAGTCGATCCCGTTCCGGTCGCGGCCGAGAGCGGCGACCGCCTGGGCGATCCGGACCGCCTCCTGACGTGCGACGTCCGCTCGGCGGGCCAGCACCATTCGGCTCAGATCGCGAAACGCCAGGAGCCCGGCAATCGCGGCGAGCGCCACCAGGCACACGCCGAACAGGAGGAAAGCGCGCGCGGTCTCCCCTCCTGCTCGCCCCCCCACGAGGTCCCGCAGCCCGCGGTTGATGGCTTTCACGACGTCGTTTCCCCGTCCGGCCTTCGTGGCCTCGCGTACGGCCGCCGGCCGCCCCAGGGGTCCTGTTCGAAACAGGATGCACCCCCCTGGAAACCTCGAGCCCGATCCTTCACCAGGCCGTCTGCGGACGCCCCCGCTGCAGAATCACCGCACTTGTCTGCCGCCTCCTCGCCCCGGACTTGAACCGGCGCCCGAAGCGCCGTATTTGAGCCTTGGTGGCGGAATCATAAAGTACTATAGTGCAGGCAGTTGTCGAAGCTGGAAACAGCAGGTTCCTCGCGGGAGGAGCGCCGGGGGGCCGGCGCGCGGGGCACCGAAGGGGAGGAGGACCCAACGCATGGAAGCACAGGCTCAGACGAACCTCAAGGGTAGCGTGCGGCTGGGGAACTACCTTCGCAGGCTTCGGGCCGGCTACGGTTACTCGCTCCGCCGGGTCGAGGAGTGGGCGCGCGCCGAGGGAGGGGAGATCGACAACTCCCAGCTGAGCCGATACGAGAAGGGGATCTGCTACCCGTCGTTCGACAAGCTGCGCGTCCTCGCGAGCGTGTTCAACGTGTCCATCCAGGCCTTCTCGGACGTCGTGGACCTCGAGGAGTACGAGGACCTCAAGCCGGAAAACGGCGACCCGCGCGAGATGATCGAGACCGGGACCGCCGCGCTGCAGGCCGGGGAGATGGGGCGGGCGTTCGCGCACTTCGAGCGCGCCCTCGAGATCCTCGAATCCAGGACGGGCGAGGAGGGCTGGGCGGAGCAGGTGGCGCAAGCCCGGATCAACCTCGCGGCGGCGCTGACCCGTCTCGGGAAGCTGTCGCTCGCCGAGCAGGAGCTCAGGCACGCGCTTCGGGCCACGGATGGCCTGAGCGGCACGCTTCAGGCCCGGGCTCTCCTGAACCTTGCCAGCGTGCACTCGGACCAGAACGACCTGATCCTCGCGGAGATGGAGGCCGAGCGGGCCTTCGACATCGCCACGCGCGTCTCGCTCGATCTCACCGCCGCGCGGGCCCGCCACGTCCTCGCCGGCGTGCTCGCGCAGCGGAAGCGCGAGAACGAGGCGATCGAGCGGTACCGCGAGGCGGCCGAGCTGTACGCGCGTTGCGGCGAGGGGTACGAAGCGATTCGGGTAAGGATCAGCATCGGCCTCTGCTACGTGGACCTCGGCAAGACCCGCGAGGGGATTCGGCTGTTGCGGACGGCGCTGGACGAAGCCAGCGGCGGCGGGCACCGTTACCTGGAGGCGTACGCGCTGAGCTGTCTCGGCGAGGCGCACTTCAGGCAGAGGGACATCGTCCGAGCGCAGAGCTGCTTGAGACAGTCCGACGCGCTTGCCGGCACCGGCGAGCGGAAATACCCCGACCTGCTGTTCCTCAACGCGTTCTACGAGTGGAGGATCGCGGGCGGGCAGGGGAACTCCACCCGGGAGAAGATCGCCTTCGGTCGAATGAAGGCCTTGCGGCCGTGCATCGAAAGGCGCTTCGCGGAAGTCGGGACCTTCGATGCCTACGTGGAAAGGGGGCGCAACGATGTTTGAGCGCCGCGTTCTTCCGATCCTCCTGCTGGCGTCGGTTCTCCCCGCGGCCGCGGCCCCGGCCGTCCCGGCATCGAAGGCCGACGTTCCTTCCCGGTTCAGCGCCGGCCTCGACGGCGGGCTCGTCTACGCCGAGGATGCGACCAGCGGCGCGGTCTGGGCGGCCTGGGCTTACCGGTCCCGCGGCGAGTACGACATCGCCGTGTCGGTCCGCGATCTGTCCGGGGTCTGGAGCGAGCCGACGTTCATCGGGCATCTCGACGGCCTCGATCAATCGGCCCCCGCGATGGCCTTCGACGCGGACGGGAATCTGTACCTCGCCTTCGCCGCGCTGCCGGCGTCCCAGATTCTCCTTTCGGTACGCCCGCGCGGCGCCTCGACCTGGTCGGCCCCGCTGCTCGTGACGTCCCCGGCCGAGCGTGGCTTTTCTCCGGCCTTGGCGGCCACGGCCGATCGTCTGGTGCTCGCCTATCGCACCATCGAGGGTAGGGTCGCGCTGCGCTTCCTGCCGCTGCTCGCGCAGACGAACCAGGTGCGCGGGATCTACGACAATCCCGACGGCACCGACCCGCTCGGCATGACCAACAACGGCGGCACCGCGCCGACGACGTCCAGCTCCGGCTTTGGGCCCCCGCTGACCAGCAACGGCCCGAAGAAGTAGGCCGCGAGCCCGGCTAACCGAGGGCTTCGAGCAGGTCCGCGACGAGGTCTTTCGGAGATTCGAGCCCCACGGATAGACGGAGCATGCCGGGGGAAACTCCGGAGCGCTCCAGTTCCGCCGGGTCGAGACCTCGGTGGGACACCCTCGCCGGGATCGAAACCAGCGACTCGACGCCGCCAAGGCTCGCCGCCTTCGCGAACAACCTGAGCCGGTCGTGAACCCGCTCCGCCTCGACCGCGCCCCCCTCGACTTCGAAGGAGACCATGCCCCCGAAGCCCGCCATCTGCCGCCTCGCGAGCGCGTGGTCCGGATGATCGCAGAGCCCCGGCCAATGCACGCGGCGCACCTTGGGGTGGCCCTGGAGGGCCCGCGCCACCGCCGACGCCCCTTGCTCGTGTGCCTCCATCCGGACCGCGAGCGTCCGCATTCCGCGCTGCAGAAGAAACGCGGCGAACGGGTCGGCGATCCCGCCGAGCGCACGGCGCGACGCGGCGATTCGGTCCACGAGATCGCGCCGCCCCGCGACCGCGCCCGCCGTGAGGTCGCCGTGGCCTCCGAGATACTTGGTCCCGCTGTGGACCACCAGGTCGCAGCCCATCGCGAGCGGCTGCTGGAGCGCGGGCGTCGCGAACGTCCCGTCCACGACGGCCAAAACGCCCGCCGCGCGGGCGGTTCGAGCGGCGGCGGCGAGGTCGAGGATCCGCAAGGCCGGGTTCGTCGGCGACTCGACCCATAGCAGGCGGCAACCCGCGAGGCGGTCCGGCGCCAAGCTCGTGATCTCGTCGAGCCCGAGCCACGTCGTCTCGATACCCAGACTCGGGAGGACGTCGCGCAGGAGGCCCACGGTCCCGCCGTACAACTCCCGCTGCGCAGCGACGCGCTCGCCCGAGCGCACGAGAGCCAGCACGGTCGTCGAGATCGCCGCCATGCCCGACGAGAAGAGCGCCGCCTCTTCGGCCCCCTCGAGGTCCGCGAGCAGCCGCTCTGCGGCCCGCACCGTGGGATTCCCGTACCGCGAATACAGCCATCCGCGCCCGGAAGTGTAGTAGGTCTCCACGTCCTCCTGGCTCGAGAACGCGAACGTGGACGCGGTCACGATCGGCGGAGCCAGCGGGCGTCCGACATCGTCCACGACGCCCGCTCCACGGGCGCAGCGGGTCCTGAAATCCATCGGGGTCCTCCTTGACCTTGAAGAATATGCGAGATTTCGGACAAGAAGATGATTGTTTGCGTTTTATCTTCGCTTTTAGACCCTGTCCCTGTTAATTGAAACGTCCTTGACAGCCGATGGTCATCGCCCTAAACTTCCGCGGTGGTCAAAAGTGGAGTAAAGTGGCCCAAGGGGGCGTTACTTCACCTTTCTCCACGGGCAACCAGGAGGCGAAGCAGCTCCCGACGTGTCGGTCATGGAGCGACGGCTTCGCATCCCGAAGCCTAGCACGTCGCCTCAGGGAGTCGAGCCGATGTTACGTGGGAACACGATCGCGAAGGTGGACGAAAAGGGACGGCTGAAGATGCCCGCGCAGTTCCGCGCTGCGATCGAGCCGAAGTACGGGATCGAGTTCTTCGTGACAAGCCTCCGCGGTGAGAACGTTCGCATCTACCCGATGGAGGTCTGGTCGCGTATCGAAGAGAAACTTTCGCGTGTCCCGTCGCTCGAGCCGGCGGTGACGCGCTTCAAGAACTCCGTGAACTACTACGGCCAGTGCGCGGCCATGGACGGCCAAGGACGTCTCCTGATTCACCCCCTACTGCGCGAGAGGGCCGGTATCCACGGCGAGGTCGCCGTGCTGGGGCAGCAAGACTATCTCGAGGTGTGGAATCGCTCCTCCTTCGAGGAGCGGCTCGCGGGCGACCCGCTCACGGACTCCGACCTCGCCGTGCTCGCGAACCTGGGGATCTGAGCGGGAGGACGGGTCGGATCCATGTTGCCGAGCGTCAGCCTCGAGGAGAACGTGGGGCCGCTGCCAGTGCCGCACCGTCCCGTGCTCGTCGCGGAGACGCTGTCGCTGCTCGCGCCGCTCCGGGGTGCGACGGTGGTGGATCTCACCCTCGGCCCCGGAGGCCATGCCGAACTGCTGCTCGACGCGGTGGGACCCGAGGGCCGCGTCTTCGGCATCGACCGGGATCCCCAGGCGATCGACCACGCGACCACGCGACTCCGCCGCTTCGGCGGCCGGTTCGTCGCGCTCCACGGGGATTACCGGGACCTCGTCGCGCTGCTGCACGGCGCCGAGGTCTTTGCGGTGGAAGCGATCCTCGCCGATCTCGGAATCTCCTCGCTGCAGCTCGACGACCCGCGCCGCGGTTTTTCCTTCCAGGTCGACGGGCCCCTGGACATGCGGATGGACCCGACCTCGGGCCCCTCCGCCGCCGACCTCCTGGCAACGCTCAGCGAGGAGGAGGTCAAGGAGATCCTGAAAACGTACGGCGAGGAGAGGTTCGCAGGACCGATCGCCCGCGCGATCGTTCGCGAGCGCGCGCGCCGGCCGCTCCTCAGGACGCGCCAGCTCTCCGAGGTGGTGGAGCGCGTCGCTGGCGCCGCGGCGCGGCGCTACCGGATCCACCCGGCGACCCGAACCTTCCAGGCGCTGCGCATCGCGGTCAACCGCGAGGTCGAAGGGCTCGAGGAGCTCGCGGCCGACGCGGTCTCGCTCCTGAGGCGCGGCGGGCGCCTCGCGATCATCTCGTTCCATTCCCTCGAGGACCGGGCGGTGAAGACCGCGTTCCGAGCCATGGCCGAGCGGTGCATCTGTCCCCCCGGGCTGCCGGTGTGCGGCTGCGGCCGGGAGGACCTCGTGCGCATTCTCACGTCGCGGCCCGTTACGCCGTCGCCCGAGGAGATCGGGTCGAACCCCCGCTCGCGCAGCGCGCGGCTCCGCGCCGCGGAGAGGCTCTGATGCCCGTTTCCGCCCCGGCCGAGCTCCGACACTGGCGGAACGTGATGGTGGTCCGCGAGCGCGACACGCGCCGGTCGCGCTGGGTGACGCTCCTGCTCCTCGGCGTCGCCGCGGTGGCGATGCCCATCGCCGCGTACCTGATTCAGCAGATGCAGTACGTCGAGGCGCGCTACCGGATCGAGGAGATGAGGAACCGGCGCGAGCGCCTCGAGGAAACGGAGCGGCGCCTCCGGATCGAGCGGGCGACCCTCGAGGCACTGCCCCGCGTGGAGGGGCGGGCGCTGGATGAGCTCGGGCTCGTCCATCCGACCCCCCGGCAATTCGTCGTCGTCCGATCGTCGGCCCCGGGTCGTGGGGGCGCGGCCCCGCGCGCTCCCGGAGAATTCCGAGCCGCGCGCTGAACCGGCGTCCGGCGCACGCGGCGGATCGAGAGGCTTCGTGGAGTCGTTGGCCCGCAACCGCGTCGCGTCGTTCGCCGTGGCCGTGGCGCTGCTGGCTTTGGCCGTCGCCGCTCGCCTCATCGAGCTGCAGGTGCTTCGCGCGGACGAGCTGAAGGCGCAAGCGCGGCGGCAGCACGAGCAGACCGTGGAGATCGGCGGCGAGCGCGGGGCGGTGATGGACCGCGCGGGCCGCGAGATCGCGGTCAGCGTGGCGACCGCGTCGCTGTTCGCGCACCCGGCGCGCGTCGCGGAACCGGCTCGCGCGGCGCGGCTCCTCGCGGGGGCCATCGACGTCCCGGAAGCTCGGATTCTGGAGCGCCTCCGCTCCGATCAGCCGTTCGTATGGCTCAAGCGGCGCATGGACCCGAAAACGGCGAAGGCAGTGCAGTCGCTCGGCCTGCCGCTGGGGAAAGGGCAGCCGTTCGGATTCGAGACCGAGGGGAAGCGGTTCTACCCGCAGGGCCGGCTCGGCGTGCACGCGGTGGGGAACGCCAACATCGACCAGCGCGGGGTCGAGGGAATCGAGCGGATGTTCGACAGCGTCCTCCAGGGGGATTCCTCGCGCTACCTCGCCGTGCGCGACGGCCGCGGCGGGACGGTGCTTCAACTCGTGCAGCCCGCGTCGAAGCCGCCGCGGGACGTCGTGCTGACCCTCGATCTCGACCTCCAGCACGTTGTCGAGCGCGAAATCGATCGCGCGTGGGTCGAGAGCGGCTCGCGCGCCGCCGCCGCGATCCTCCTCGACCCGGCCACGGGCCAGGTGCTCGCGATGGCGAACCGCCCCTCCGCGGATGCCAATCGGTACGGCGAAGCGACCCCCGAGGGGCGACGCAACCGCGCGGTCGTGGACCAGTACGAGCCGGGATCGACGTTCAAGGTCATCACCGCGGCCACCGCCCTCGAGCTCGGGACGGTCACTCCGGAACAGCTGTTCGACTGCCAGAACGGGAGCGTCTCCGTCGCGGGGTTCAGGATCCGCGACCACCATCCCTACGGCGTGCTTTCCGTGCGCCAGATCCTCGAAAAATCCAGCAACGTGGGGATCATCAAGGTCGGCAGGACGATCCCGCGGGAGCGGTTCGACGAGTCGATCCGGAAGTTCGGCTTCGGGCGCCGCACCGGGATCGAGCTCCCCGGCGAGCGCTCGGGACAGATCACTCCGCTGTCGCACTGGTCCGCGCTCTCCCCCGCGTCGATGTCCATGGGTCAGGAGATCGCGGTGACCGCGCTCCAGGTCGCTTCGGCCATGGCGGCGGTGGCGAACGGCGGTGTCCGGGTCCCGCCACGCATCGTCCTCGGCACCCGCGACGCGGCCGGCGGCTTCGACCCGGCCCCCGCTCCCGAGCCCGTGCGGGTGGTCTCGGATCGCACCGCGCGCACCTTGGCCGGAATCCTCGAGGGAGTCGTGGCGCGCGGCACGGGCACGAAGGCGGCGGTACCGGGTTACCGGCTTGCGGGAAAGACCGGGACCGCGCAGAAGGTCGTGCCGGGCCAGGGGTACTCCCATTCCCAGTTCGTCGCCTCGTTCGCCGGATTCGGCCCCGTGGACTCGCCGCGTCTCGCCGGCGTCCTCGTCCTCGACTCTCCGAGCGGCGGCGCCTACTACGGCGGACAGGTCGCCGCACCGGCCTTCGGCCGGATCATGGCGGACGCCCTCGCGTATCTCCGCGTCCCGCCGGACGAGGACCCGCTGCCTCCCGCCGACGAGAAGATCCTCCGTCGAGGCGAGCAGACCGTTCGCAGGAAGCCGGCCGCCGCGGGGAACGGCGAGGCGGCGGTCGTGGAAGGACCGATCGCCACGGGGCCCGGCCAGGTGCCGGACCTTCGCGGGCTGAGTCTCCGCGAGGCCGTCGTGGCGCTTTCGGGGCGCGGCTACCGCGCGCGCGTCGCGGGAAGCGGCACGGTGCTGGAGCAGGCCCCGCCTCCGGGCACCGCGCTCCCGGGGGGCGGCGCCTGCGCGATCCGGCTGGGCGCGCCGGAGGGCCCGGCGGCGATCCCGGCG
>JBGQAU010000022.1:0-38930 GCA_041494445.1 Acidobacteriota bacterium
ACCTGGATGGGAACCTCATCGTGGACGGCGAGGATCTGGCGTACGTGGCCGCGTTCTTCGGCTTCGCGTGCCCGTGACGGCGGAGGAGCGAACGATGAGTCGGCGATGCCTCATGGCAAGAGTTTCTCGAGCCACCGCGGCGGCGGTGGGCTGCCTTCTGCTCCTCTCCTGTGGCAAGACCAACAACCCGACGATCACCGGGCTCGTCGCCTCGTTCGCCCCGGACGCGCCCTCGCCGGCGGACGGGTCCGTCACGCTGCAGGCCGGCCAGGCGACCGGAGCGCTCGTCGAGGTGCGCGTGTCGGCCCGCGGGATCCAGGACCTCTTCGGCGCGGCGTTCTGGATCTCGTTCGATAACACCTCGGTGAGCTTCGCCGGCTACGACGCCTCGACGTCGCTCCTCCGCGACGGCGGTGAGGACCCGTTCGTTTTGGTGAACTCCGTCGAACAGCCCGGCACCGTGAAGGTCGTGATCACCCGGCTCCAGAACGCCGGGGGCACCCTCAAGGGCGTGGACGTGACGGATCCCCGCGACCTGATCGTCTTCACGTTCGGCGCGAGGAAGTCGGTCGCGGGAAGCCCGATCACTTTCGTGGACGGGCCCGGGGAGGTCCACGACTCCGCCACGCCGCAGGGGAATCCAATCGCCGTCACCTGGACCGGCGGCACGCTGACCGCGAAGTAGCGTCTACTTCGGCTTCGGGTACAACGCGTCCCACCCTTCCGGCTGGTCCTTGAGCCATCGGTCGAACCAGGCGAGGATCGTCCGCGACCACACGATCCGCTTGGCGTGGTCCAGGATCAGGTGGTCCATCCCGTCCACCTGCACGAACTCGACCGGGACCCCGAGGAGCTTGAGCGCGGTGTAGAACGAGGCGCTCTCCCCCGGCGGGACGTTCGTGTCCGCGGAGCCGTGCGTCAAGAGGATCGGGGTGCGCGCCTTGTCCGCGCGGAACAGCGGGCTGCGGTCGACGAAAACGTCCCTCCGGTTCCAGGGGAACGACCCGGCGGTCGCGAGTGCGCTGTACGAGTACCCCCAGTACCCCTCCCCCCAGTACGACGAGATGGACGAGATCCCCGCATGCGACACCGCCGCGGCAAAGAGGTCGGTCTTCGTGACGATCGTCTCCGTCATGAACCCGCCGAACGACGCCCCGATGCACCCGACGCGCCTCGGATCCGCGTACGGGTGCGCCTCGAGGAACCTCCGGGTCCCCTCGACGATCTCGCCGGAGGTGATCTCCCCCCAATCGTTGACGTGCAGCGCCGAGAACGCCTGGCCGAACCCGGTGGCGCCCGAGGGCTCGAGCACGTAGACCAGGTACCCCTGCGCGGCCCACCACTCCTTCGGATATCGGCCGCCGAAATCGCGGCTCACCGGGGAAGTCCCGCCGTAGTAGTACACGATCGCCGGGTACTTCTCGGGGCGAGCCGGGTCGAAGCCCGGCGGGAGGTAGACCCTCCCGTCGATCGTCCGTCCGCTCGACGCGGCGAAGCTCCATGGCTCCACGGACCCCTTCCGCGCCCCGGCGAACCACGCCGCCGCGGGCTCGAGCAGCACCCTCGACGCGCCGCTCCGAAGTTCGGCGAGGGCAAGCCGCTCCGGGATCCAGGGAGACGTCCCGCTCACCGCGGCCACCGGCGCCCGCGCGGCGAGCGAGACTTCCTGTGCGACGTCGCACTCCGTTGCGATGGGAGTGAAGGTCTTCTGCGCGACGTCGTAACGGAACAGGCGCACGCGGTCGCGGTCCTCGGCCTTGAGGTAGATGTTCCGGTCCGCCCGGCTCCAGACGGCGGAGATCACGGACGGGTCGAAGTCCCGGGTGATCGCCTCGACCTGGCTCGTTGCCGGGTCCCAGACGTAGAGCTGGCCGTCCCCTTCGTTCGGGGTGGTGCCGTCGGGCACGTGGACGCCCTCCGAGCCGAACTCGGAGGGGCCCGCCTGGAAAAGGATCCGCTTCCCGTCGGGCGAGTACTGCGCGCTCTCGATCCACCTCCCGTCACGGAGCTTCCGGACCGAGAAGTCGGAGAGGTCGATCTCCCAGATCTCCTTCCGCGTGTATGGGCGCGCCCCGAAGTCCTCGACCTCGCGGACGAACAGGAGCTTCCGGCCGTCGGGCGAGAAAGCCGCTCCGCTTGCGGTGAGAGCGCCCGCGGTGAGCCTCCGCCGCGTCCCTTCCGGGACCGTCACGAGGTGAAGGTAGCTCTTCGTGCGGTAGTCCTTTTGCCGGTCCAGCAACCCCTCGAAGCGCGTGACGCCGCGCTTGTCCGGCTCGGGCTTGACGCTCGAGGCAAAGACGAGCGCACGTCCGTCGGGAGACCACAGGTAGTCGGACAGGTTCTCGACCCTCTCGAGCAAGGGGCGTACCTCCTGGGTCCGCCGGTCGAGCACCCAGAGCGTCGAGCGCTCCGGGTCGCCGGAGCCTCCTTTCGCCTCGGTCACGTACGAGAGCCAGCGCCCTTCGGGATCCCAGGCGACCTGCTTTACGGCGGGGCTGCCGCGCCAGGCGCGGAGCAGCGCGCCGTCGGCGGCGGAGCGGATCTCGAGCCAGCTCTCGGCGTCGTCGGTCGACGGGATGACGCGGGAGAGAGTCACCGCGACCTCGGTTCCCTCGGGGGATACCGCGAGAGCGGTGATCTGCGGCGCGTCGAGCACGTCCCGGACGTCGAGATCCCACGCCGGATCGAGCGTCGCCGCGAAAGCGGCGCCTCCCGCTTCCTTGGACGCGTGCAGCGACGCCCCGACCGTCCAGGAAGCCGTCCGTGCAGGGTCGAGCACCGTCAGGAGAACGAGGACATGCTTGCCGGCCGTGAGCCCGAGCGTCGCCTCGACATCGGCGGGCTTCACCGCATCCTTTTCGGTCCCGCCCATCGCGACCGGGTCGCCGTCGAGCCAGGCCCGACGGGGTTGGCTTCCCCGCACCTCGAGGCTCAGGGAGCGGTAACGGTCGACGGTCACGTACGCCGCGAGCCAGGCCGTCGCGGGCCGTCCCTCGGACACTCCCTCCGGCACCGCGAGGCTCACGAGCCCGTCGGGTCCCGCGTCGCGCGGCGCCCAGCTCAATCGGCCGCCGCCGAACCAGGATTCGTCGCTCCCTTCCGCGGGGCGCCACGGCCGCGCCGGGAATCGCTCCGCCTTGAGCAGGTCCTCGACACCGTAGGAGCCCGGTTTCTCCCCGTGGAACGCCGGGAGAGGATCGAGCGCGGGACCGAGGACGAGCCACCTGGTCACCGGGGTCGCCGCGGGTTTCGTGTCGGTCTGAAGCGGGTTCATGTTCTTGTCCATCCGAGCCGAATCCTTTGCCGCGAACGACGGCGCCCCCAAGGAGAGGGCGCAAAGCGCGAGCAACCATTTCGAGGAACGCATGGAGTCTCCTCAGGGGGCATTTTCTCGAACCGGCTCCGAGGATACCATCCGGCCGGGCGTGGAAGGTCCTGCCAGCACGGCCGACATCGCGGAAATCCTAGAAAGTCCGGAAAAAAAATCGGCACGCGGGGAACTGGGATCCCGCGCGCCGAATAATGGGGAGGTCGGGTCCTTTTTACGCTTTTCTGAGCGGCCGGGCAAACGCTTCGGTTCTCTTCGCTGCGTTTTCACCGCAAGGACCTCGGTCGCGGGATCCCGGTTCCCGGGTTAATCTGTCGTCGCCGGGTGAGTTGCGGGCCACCGGTCCCGGCCCGGTGAAAGGAGGCGGCATGCCCCGAATCGGCTGGCGATACCTTGCCCTCGTCGCCCTGCTTTTGCTGCCGCTCGCTTCCGCAGTGGTGCTCGCGGATGCCCCCCCGAAGGAGCCCCAGGGGGACTCCTCGAAGGGGTCCGGCGAGGTCCGGAAAGCGGGCCGGGAGTTCGTCCAGGACGTCAAGGCGGTCGGCCGCGCCGTGCGAGCCAGCAAGGCCGGCCGCTACGTCGAGGAGGGAACGCGGGACCTCGGCCGGGACGCTACGCGCGCGGGCAGGAAGGGCTGGGACAAGGCGGAATCGGCCTCTTCGACGGCCGCCGACGAGGTCCGGCGCGCGACCCGGAAGTTCTGGGATGACGTGATCCGTACCAAGCGGTCCGTGCTCGAGAAGCTCCGAAAGGAGAACTCCGACCTCAAAGCGGGAAAGAAGGACGGGGATGAGCCGCGCTCCGAGCCGGCGAAGGAGGTCCCGTGATCCCTCCCCCCGGGCGGAGCGATTCCGCTCCGTGGCTCGCCCTCCTGGCTGCGGGGCTCCTCACGCTCGCCGGCTGCGGCTCCGGAAAGAACGTGGCACCCGCGCCGGCCCCCGTCCCTCGAGAACAGGCCGCCGGCGAGGATCCCTCCCACGCCGCCGACGCGGTGATCGAGAAAGCGAAGACGTCCGAGGAAAAGCGCTCGCTGGAGAAGGCCCGCGACGAGGTGGACTCCGAGATGCGCGAGAAGGCCCGTGCCCTCGACGCGGAGATCGAGCGGCTCCGGAAGGAGAACGAGGCGCTCGAGAAGAAGCCGTAGCGTCGCGCCTGCGGCTCAACCCCCGTAGACCGTAATCGCGACCGCGCGCGACCGCAGCCCCGCGGCCACCGCCTGGATCCGGTGCGCGCCGGGCGCGAGAACCCAGCGGCTCGAGTAGGGGGGTTGCGATCGAGCCACCTCCCGGCCGTCGACGATCCAAACCACCTCCTTCGGCGCTTTGCGGACGCTGCAGCGCAGCTCGAGCGACTGGTACGCCCGCGGCAGGTCCGGGACGACCATGAAAGCGTCGCCATCGCTCGGAGACAGGATGGCGATCGGCGCCCCACCCGTCGGGTCGATCTCGTGGAGTGACGCCTCGGCCCGGGGCTCGGACGCCGCCGCGTCGTCCGACACCGGGTCCAGGAGACCCTCGCCAGCCGCCCAGGCGCGATAGAGCGCCGGGTACCGCACGACCGTGCTCCCGTCGGGGCGGAGCACGTGCCATCCGCAGCGCCGCGTCGGCGCCTTCCCCTTGCGGAAGAGCTCGAGAACCGTCCGGGGGCACGCGCCCGACGGCATGCCGCCCGAGAGAGCGCACACACGAGCGCGCTCCATCCCCGCGGGGAACTCGCGTGCGGGCGCGAGACCGGCCCCGCCCTCGGGATGCCGGACCTCGGCCCACGCGAGCATCACCTCGCGCCACACCGATCCCGCGCCCGCGATTCCGGAGACGTTCCCCATCGCGGTGCGATCGAAGTTGCCGCACCAGACGCCCACCGCGACCTCTTCGTTGCCGCCGACGCACCAGTTGTCCCGGAAACCTTCGCTGGTCCCGGTCTTCACCGCGGCGGGAAACGGCAACCGCAGCACGCTCCAGGCCCCGAACGCCGGCGCTCTCGCGTCCGGGTCCGACAGGATGTCCACGACCTCGGCGGCCGACTCCGGAGAGCAGACGCGACGCGGCACCACCGAGGGCGGGCGCCGAAGCACCGTTCCCGAGGCGTCGAGCACGGCACGCCAGGCCGAGGCCTCGCGCCACTCCCCTCCGCGCAGCAGCGCTGCGTAGGCGAGCACCAGCTCGTCGAGCCGCACTTCTCCCGCTCCCAGCGTCAGGCCAAGGCCGTAGTGGTCGGGGCCGCGGTCGAGGGTGGAGATCCCCGCCCGCCGGAGCGTGTCCAGCAGCGCCGCTGGCCCGATCCTGTCGAGGAGGAACGCCGCGGGGACGTTCACGGAGCAGGCGAGCGCGGTCCGCGCGAGGAGCGGGCCGTGGAAACGCTCGTCGTAGTTCTTCGGGATCCACGTTCCTCCCGCCGAGACGAACGCGTGGGGAAGATCCGGGAGCACCGTCGCCGGCGTGAATCCCCGCTCGAACGCGGCGGCGTAGGTGAACGGCTTGAGCGCGGACCCGGGCTGACGGGGCGCCCGCGTGCCGTCGATGGCCCCACCCGGAAGGTCCGGCGCGATCCCCGAGCCCTCGATCGCGATCCACTCGCCCTGGCGCACGTCCAGCACCGCCACCGCCATTTGCCCGACCCCGTGAACCGCCAGCTCGGCCAGGCGGCGGCGCGCGATCACCTCGACCCGGGACTGCAACTCCGGCTCGAGCGCGGTCACGATCCGCGCCGTTCGTGCCGGGAAATCCCCCGCCTGATCGAGGACTCGAGCGAGGAAGTGCGGGGCGTGGGTCCGGAACGGATCCCGCGCAAGCACCAACGGCTCCTCGAGCGCCGCGCGGTAGGACGCATCCTCGAGAAATCCCAGGACGGCCATGCGGGCCAGGATCCTGTCCCGCCTGCGGCGGAGCGTTTCCGGGGCCTTCCAGGGGTTGGCGAGCGACGGCGAGCGGGGGATCGCGGCGAGGAGCGCCGCCTCCGCGGGCGAGAGCTGCGAGGCCGGCTTCCCGAGGTAGGCGTGCGCCGCCGCTTCGCAGCCGGTGATCCGGTTCCCCATCGGGACCCGGGAGAGATAGGCGGCGAGGATCTCGTCCTTCCCCCTCCGCGCCTCGAGGCGCAGGGCGAGGAGGGCTTGGGCGATCTTGGCCAGGAATCCGCGCGGTCTCGGTTCGAGCGCGCGAGCGAGCTGCATGGTCAGCGTCGAGCCTCCCGAGACGACACGGTGCGCGCGGAGGTTCTGCCAAGCCGCTCGCGCGAGGGCGAGCGGATCGACCCCATGGTGCGTGAAGAACCGCCGGTCCTCCGCGGCCACGACCGCCTGCAGGAGATACGGAGAAGCGCTGCCGAGCGCGACGGGACGGTACCGCGTTCCGTCCGCCGCAGGGAGATCCCGGAGGAGGCCGCCGTACCGATCGACCACGTCGATGGAGGGGGTCTCCGTCGCGGCGAGCCGCGGGCTCGGATCGGGAAGCGCGATCCACAAGACGGCCGCGCAGGCCGCGAGGAGCGTCCCCGCGGCCGCGATCCCGAGCAGGAGGCGGCGGCTCACGGCGTCATTCCCTCCCGGCGGACACCTCGAACGCGCCCGAAGACGACGTGCCGAAGATCTCCGGGGAGTACATCTCCTCCGCGCGCGCCGGGGCAACCGCGAAGGAGCCCGGCGTCGTCGCCCGCGCCTTCACGCGATAGGCGTGGCGGCCTGGCGGAAGCTCGGTCGCGTAGAGCAACAGCCGGTCGTCGCGCATCTCGACGTGGTCGAAACCCGGGCTCCACCAGTAGCTCCCGGCCTCGCTCTCCTGCGCCGCCTCGACGCGCCCCCGCGAGCCGGTCGTCTGGAGCTCGGGATCCAGGATCTCGACGCCCGCGGGGATCGGCGCCTCGACGGCCACGAACCTCCTGAGGGCCGTCGCCGCGACCGCGATCTCGACGGTCAGGTCGTCACCCGCGGCCACGCCGGTAACGGGCCGCCCGTTCGCGTCGAGGAACGTCCGCTCCACGGAGATCCCCTGCGACAGCGGCGGCCTGGCCCCCTTCGGCGCGAAGGAGAGCAGCGCCGAGGCATGGACCCCCCCGGCCCCGTCCACGGTGACCTCGAGGGGAAGAAGGCGTGAGCCCGTGGCCTTCGCCATCTGCTGGAGCCGGGACATGGGGACCGCGGCCGAGGTCTCCTCGGGCTCCTTCGCCTCGAACCGCATCTCGACGAGCGGTCGCCCGGAGAGCGTCGCCGAGGCGGTGCGCGGGCCCGCGCCCGCCGCGCGAAGCACCTCGTACTCGGCGAGCGCCTGGAGCATCCACGCCGTGTCCTGCGTCTGCCGGAACGAGTCACGCGCCAGGCGGTCGAGGATCCCGCGGGCGAGCCGATCCGCCGTCGGGTCCTCGTGGTCTCCCCCGAGGAGGGCCATGAGCGCGATCGCGCTCCCGCGCCGCTCGCTCCACCAGAAAAGCCAGCCCCACCCGGGTGACTTCTCCTCGAGCCGCGCCGCCCGCGCCTCGATCGTCAGGTGGTTCCTCACTTCCTGAAGAACCTGAAGCGCGCGAGCGTCACGCGGGTTCGCGTCGAGCATTGCGATCGCGAGCAGCGCCCGACCCCACAACGGCCCGCCGCGGGCGTCGTAGAGCCCCTGGAAGTAGGGTGGCTCGGGCTTCCCGAGACGGGCAAGGGCGAAGCATGCGGTGACCTTCTCGGTCCACAGGGCAGGCGTCCCCCAGGGCGACGTCTCGCCCCGCAGGAGCCCGGAGAAGTAGGTGGCGGCCCGCTCCAGCGTGCGGCCGGGGACCGAAGCCCCGGCCTTGCGCCCCGCCGCCAGCGCCCACGCGACGTGGGCGGAGAGCGCCGGGCTCGACAGCCGGCCCTCGGGCCAGAACGAGAAACCCCCGTCCGGTTTCTGGCACGCCACGAGCCGATCCACCGCGTCCTTGAGCCACGCGGAGGTCGGGACGCCGCCGACATCCTTCGGGGCAAGCGGATTCCCGAGGCGGATCGCCGCGGCCACGCCCAACATCCGCGAGGCGATCTGCTCCGCGCAGCCGTATCGGTACTCGAGAAGGAAACGGAGACCTTCCCTCGCCTGGAGCGCTTCCGACGTCGAGAGACGGACCTCGAGGGCGCCGGCTTCCGGGTAGACCTCGGCGGGAACCTCGATCATCTCCTTCGCCCGCACCGCGACGCGGAAAAACGTGGCCACCGTCTCCCTGGGGGCGATGGTCTCGACGGCGAGAGGGATCTCGAGGGCATCGCGCTCGGGGCTGGGCTCCGGGCTCGATGCCTCGAAGCGAAGGGAGGCCGTGCCGGGAGCGGAAGCGACGAGGTCGAACGGGACCTCCGCCGAGCCCCCCGCGGGAACGGTCACCCTGCGCGTCGCGTCCCCGACCAAGCGCACCGGCCCCGATGCCACGACAGCGCGCACCTCGATTTCACGCCCGGCGTCCGTGCGGTTGCGGACGACAACCCCCGCCCGCGCCCTGTCCCCGGGTCTCAGGAAACGCGGGAGCGCGGGCTCGAGGCCTACGGGCTTCGTGACCCGGAACTCGACCTCCGAGGAGCCGAACTCCGCGACCCCCGCCGTCGCCACCGCCATGAGCCGATATGTCGTCAGCGAGTCGGGGAGCACGAACTCGAGCGTGGCGCTCCCGTCCTGGCCCGTGACCACGTCGCCGCGCCACGCGGCGAGTGCCCGGAAATCCCTCCGGATGTCCCGGTCCGCGAGCTCCGCCCCACCTCCGCCCCCCGCCCGGTCGCCCTTGGTCCCGTAGCTCCTGCGCCCGACGAGGCGCGACCGGGACTCGATGGTGGAGACGCCCATCCCCCGTCTCGCGTAGAACACCGACATCAGGTCCGGCGTCTTGTAGCGAGTCAGCGCCAGGACGCCGGCGTCCACCGCCCACACGGTGACGGAGGCCGCGCGCGGAGCGCCGTCCTCGCCGGCGACCCGGACCTTGACCACGGCCCGTTCGCCGGGCCGGTACTCGAGACGGGCGGGCTTTGCCTCCACGGTGAGCTTCTTCCCCCGGGGAGGCACGGTCAGCTCGCAGTAACCGACCCGGTACGCGGGTCTGCCGGGGTCCACCATCTCGGGATCCTCCGGCACCTCGACGCGGCCGCGAACCATCACGACCGAGACGAAGACGTTGGGCGAGTACTCGTCGCGAACCGGGACCTCGAGCACCGGCATGGTCCCTGAGAGCCGCTCTATCCGAGTCTCGAGAACGCCTGCGCGCTCCACCGTGACCAGTGCGAGAGCGCGCTCCCAAGGGGACTTCACGAGGACACGGGCCGTTTCGCCGGGCGCGTACACCGGTCTCTCGGCGACGAGGTCGATGCGGTTCTCCTGGTCGAATCTCCACGGGGTGTAACCCGCTCCGAGGACATAGAACGAGAAGCCGGAGACGAGATCGTTTCCCCGGCCGTCCTTCGCGCGGCCGAAGATCGCGTACTCGCCCGGCTCCCCGAGGTCGAAGCGGACCGGCACCCCGTCCTCCGACGTGACGACCTCCTTCTCCGCGACCGTCTGGTCCACGGGACGGGACTCGAACACGTAGCGGCCGGCGACGTCCCTGCGGCGGACCGACTCCCAATGGCGGCGGACGAGCGCGAGCCGGACCGTCTTTCCGGGCAGCGGCCGCTCCGAGAGGTCGATCGCGACCACCTCGGCCGCCGCGCCGTCTTTCGCCTCGACGAAATACGGGCCACGCTTCAGTCCGACGAAGAACTCCCCCGGCAGAACCTGCGCCGACGCGGTGTCCGCAAACGTCTGGCGATCCACGTCCTGCACGTCGGCCTCCACCTCGACGCGGGTGGGAAACCCCTTCGGGGCCTCGACGCGCGGGAGGCGGACGCTCAGCCCACCGTGGGCGTCCAGCGTCCCCTCCCCCTTTCCGAGCTCTCCTTCCTGCCTTCGCTCCTCGTCGGCGTCGAACAGAGTCTCGTCCAGGAACACCCAGTCTCCCCAGCGGGACTGCGCCGGCCCCCACCAGGAACGCTGCCAGCGGATCGTCCAGCGGGCCGAGGCGCCCGCCATCGGGCCTCCGGCGAGATACGTCGCATCCATCGACGCGGCGAGAGGATCTCCCGCGACCAGCTTGTCCGGCGGGACCGTCACGCGCACACGGAACTTCGGCCGACGGAACTCCGCGACCCTGAACGATCCGTAGACGGGCTGCGCCTCGGCCCCCCCTGGAGCGGCCGGCCAGTCGGCGTCGGCCGCGAAGCACCGCTTGCCCTCGTCGTACCCGGCGCCGACGAGAACGTTCCACGGCCCGAGTGGCGCGCTCCGTGGGATCTCGATCTCGGTCTCGGCCGCGCCCCATGAATCGAGCGATGCTTTCCGGACGGCGACGTCCTGGTCGCGAGAGTCGCGGACGACGAACGTCACCTCCTTCCCCTCCAGGAAGAGAAGGCGCCGCAGGTCGTGCCGTCGTAGCGCGGCCTTGAGGTGCACCGTCTCCCCGGGGCGGGCGATCCCGCGATCCGCCCAGACGAAGCCGACCACCAGCCTCGCGGCGGACCAGTCCACCGGGAGATTGAAGTCCCAGCCCCGGTGGCCCTCGTGCCAGCCCGTCCCGGCGTACGCCAGGTCGTCGCCGACGCGCGCGGTCACCAGGAAGGCCTGGCAATCGGTAATCTCCGGACCGGTCTTCGCCAGCCCGTCCGCGTCCGTGGTCCCCTGCCAGACGACTTGGTTATCGCGATCGCGGACGACGACAGCGGCTCCAGCGACCGGCGCCGCCTCCTTGAGGCGGGTGACCCAAACCAGAACCCCCTCGTGCTGCGAGATCTTCGCCGTCATGCCGAGCGACGTCACCTGCGTGAAAGCGATCCGGGGCTCGCGCAGCCGGTCCGCCTCGCTGGACTCGTACTCGCTGGCCTCGACGACGTCGCCAACCCTGAGCCGCGAAAGCACCACGCCGGGCCTCCCGCCGAGCGCGGAATCCAGGTCCAGGGGGGAGATCGACCAGCGATCGGGTGGGAGCGACAGCGGAACCGTCATGGGCTCGAGCTCGAGGCCTTTAGGCGCCGCCAGCACGGACTCCGCCGAGCGCAGCGCAGGCACCAGCTCGTCTTCGTCGAGCCGCCGGTGGTCCACGAGGTACTTCGTGACGTTCACGGTGCTCAGCGGGAGCTTGTGAGGCCCGTCCCACTCGACGACCCCGTTCCCCTCGACGAGGTGGAATCCCGGGGTGCGATGGGCCGTGCGGAACGTCCCGCACCAAGGGAATGCCATCCCGCCGCCGATGGCATCCTTGAGCCCCGCGTCCACGCAGACCTCGTACTCCACCCCGCCGTCGAGTGCAAGCGGCGCGAGGGGAAGGTCCGCCGTCGGGTTGTCCCAGTACCACTCGCCCTCCATGGACGGGACGTGGCGCCACTCCTTGGCGCCGGCGGTACGCAGGCGGACCAGCGGAGCGGCGTCCACCCATCGCACGTTGCCGGTGAAGCGAAGCGACGCGCCGTCGGGGTCGAGGGCTCCTCCCTCGCGGCTCCTCCTACTGAAGACGCCGAGCGGCGCGAGGGGCCAAGGCAGGTCGAAGGTCACCTTTGCGGGGATGCCGGGATCCGGCCCCTCGAGTCCCCGTGTCCCACCCGTGATCTCGACCAGCGTCTCGGCCGCGCGCGGCCATGGGGTTCTCGGGCGGATTCGATAGACGCGGTGCGGGTGTCCCGGGTCGGGCTCCAGAACGAAATCCACCGGCCCGACGGCAGGCCCGCGGATCGTGGCAAGGTACCGGCTCCAGCCGTCGTAACCGCTCGGGTCGTCCTTCCGAAGCCGCGCCACCGCGTCCGGCGAGAGCACGTCCACGGGCTGCGTGACGGCGGGCCGCGGACGAATCGTCGCCTTGACGTGCTCGGCGACGCTCCCGTCGTCCACCGGCTGGTTCCAGACGAGCAGGATCGGCGCACCCTCGGCGAACGAAGCGACGCCGCCGGACCCGCGCTCGCCGCGGGCGAGCTCGATCGGGTCCTGTTCGGAACCGGGGTCGAAGAAGACCACCGCCGCCGCCGGAGGCGTCGAGAACGTGAACGCGAATTCCTTGCGCAGCTTCCTGCCGTCCGCGGCCTCGAGGCCCGCGGCGATCCGGAACGTGTACGTGGTCGCGCCGGGGAGCGGTCCTTTCGGTTCGGCGATGAGCGTGGACGTGCCCGCCCATCTCCAGCGGGCGAGGAGGGCCGGTTTCAGGTCGAGCCAGGACGGCGGCGCGTCGGTAGGTTCGGCCGCGCCCAGCGGGACGATCGGCCCGTCGAACAGGATCTGGATCCGATCGACGCCCGGCTCCTCGAGCTTCCCCTGCGGCGTGGCGCTCACGACCCGGAGGTCGTTTGCCGCGGATGCGATCGGGCCCGCAGGAACCAAGACCGCGAGGAGGATTGCGGCGGCGGCGAGGAACGTCGGAGCGGGCGAGCGCATCGGGGCCTCCCGTGGAAATTGGCCGAAGTCTAACACTCGGCGGCGGCGAGAAGGCGGCCTCCAACGGACGATTGCAGGACCCGACCCCGGTGCACTAACCTGCCCGGCTCACGGAGGTCGGCGTGATCACTCGCATCGAGATCGCGACACGGCCCGGGCTCCGGGACCCGCGGGGGGAAGAGGTTTCCCGGACGGTGCGCGGGTTCCTCGGGGTCCCGGTCCTGAGGGTTCGCACCCGGGACGTCTACCGTATCGAGGCGGACCTCACGCGGGAGGAAGCCCTGCGGGTCCTCGCGGAGTTCGCGGACCCGGTCCTCCAGGCCGGGGCCATCGGCCGCGTCGAGGACGGGCCCTTCGACGTCGCGGTCACGGTCGCGTACAAGCCGGGCGTCACCGATCCCGTGGGGAAGAGCGCGAGAGTCGCGGTCGAGGACACGCTCGGGCGGCCCCTGGGAGAGGGGTCCGCCGTTTTCACCTCCACGCTCTACCTCCTCGACGGCGTCGACCGCGCGCAGGCCGAGCGGATCGCCTGGGGCCTCCTGGCGAACTCGGTCATAGAGACCGTGAAGGTGGAGACGCGCGAGGAGTGGGCCGCCTCCGCGCCCGACCTTTCCGTGCCGAGCGTCGCGGCCCACGAGCGGCCGCGCGTCGTCCCGGTCCCGCTCTCGGGGAGCGACGACGAACTCCTGCGGATCAGCCGGGAGCGGCTTCTCTCCCTCTCCCTGGCCGAGATGCGGACGGTCCGCGACCACTTCCGCGCGGCCGCGGCGGATCCGGGGCGCCGAGAGGCCGGACTCGGCGACGCGCCCACCGATGTCGAGATCGAGTGCATCGCCCAGACCTGGAGCGAGCACTGCAAGCACAAGATCTTCAACGCCACGGTCACCTATCGCGAGCCCGGCCGCCCGCCGGAGACGATCCGCTCGATCTTCAAGACGTTCATCCGCGGGGCCACCGAGAAAGTGGACCGGGCCATCCGCGAGCGCGATGGCGTCTCCTGGCTCGTGTCGGTATTCCACGACAACGCCGGCGTCGTCGCGTTCTACCACCACGTGAGCCTGGTCTACAAGGTCGAGACCCACAATTCCCCCTCCGCGCTCGACCCGTACGGCGGCGCCATCACCGGGATCGTCGGGGTCAACCGCGACCCGTTCGGGACCGGCCTCGGCGCCGATCTCCTCGCGAACGTGTGGGGGTACTGCTTCGCCTCGCCGTTCCACGACGGCCCGGTTCCGAAGGGGCTGCTCCACCCGCGGCGGATCCGGGACGGCGTCCATCGCGGCGTCATCGACGGCGGGAACCAGAGCGGGATCCCTTACGCCCGCGGCTTCGAGGTGTTCGATGCACGGTATCTCGGGAAGCCCCTGGTGTTCTGCGGCACCGTGGGGGCGCTGCCGGTGTCCGTCACAGGGCGGCCGGGGCACGTGAAGAAGGCGCGCCCGGGCGACCTGATCGTGATGACCGGCGGCCGGATCGGCGCCGACGGGATCCACGGCGCGACGTTCTCGTCCGCGGCCCTCGACGAATCGTCGCCGGTCCAGGCGGTCCAGATCGGCGACCCGATCACTCAGAAGCGGATGTTCGACTTCCTGTTGGAGGCGCGGGATCTGGGCCTCTACGAGGCGATCACCGACAACGGCGCGGGCGGCCTCTCGTCCTCCGTCGGCGAGATGGCGCGCGGATCGGGGGGCGCGCGGATCGACCTCGCCCGCGCCCCGCTCAAGTACGCCGGGCTCGCCCCGTGGGAGATTCTCCTGTCCGAGGCGCAGGAGCGGATGACCCTCGCGGTGGCGCCTGAGAAGATCGGCACGTTCCTCGACCTCGCGCGGCGGAGGGAGGTCGAGGCCACGGTCCTGGGCGAGTTCACGTCGAGCGGCCGGTTGCACGTCACGTACGGCGATGAGACGGCGGCCGTCCTCGACATGGAGTTCCTGTACGACGGGAACCCCGACCTCGACCTCGACGCGCGCTGGACGCCGCCGTCCTTCCCCGAGCCGCCCGGCCCGCCCCCCGGCGACCTGACCCGCGTGCTCCGCGATCTCCTTGGCCGGCTGAACCTCTGCTCCGGGGAGGCGAAGGCGCGGTACTACGACCACGAGGTCAAGGGGCTGAGCGTGGTCAAGCCGTTCACGGGGACGAAGGCCGACGTCCCCGCGGAGGGCACGGTGCTCCTCGCGCGGCACGGCTCGGTGCGGGGGTACGTCCTCTCGGAGGGGATCCACCCCTTCCTGTCCGACATCGACGCCCACGCGATGGCGGCGCTTGCGGTCGACGAGGCGGTCCGGCGGCAGCTCGCGGCCGGCGCGCGTCTCGACTGGATCGCGCTCCTCGACAACTTCTGCTGGCCCGATCCGGTCGAATCCGAGTCGACACCCGATGGGGCGTACAAGATGGCGCAGCTCGTGCGCGCCTGCCGGGGGCTCCACGATCTCTCTGTCGCCTACGGCACGCCGCTGATCTCCGGCAAGGACTCGATGAAGAACGACTCGACCATGGGCGGGGTGAAGATCAGCGTCCCGCCCACGCTCCTCGTCTCGGCGATCGGCCGGATCGACGACGTGCGCGAAGCGGTGACGCTGGACCTCAAGGCGCCAGGGGACGCCGTCTTCCTCGTCGGGACGACACGCGACGACACCGGCGCGAGCGAATACCTCCGCTACCGCGGGGATCTGGACGGCCTCGAGCAGCTCCCCGGCGGACCCCGCCCCTACGTCGGGAACAAGGCCCCCCGGGTGGACCCGGCGGAGACGGTCCCGCTCTACCGCGCTTTCGACAGCGCGGTTCGCCAGGGCCTGGTCCGGTCGGCGTGCGTGCCGACGCGCGGCGGGCTCGCCGCGGCGTTGGGCCGCGCCGCCATGGCCGGCGAGTTGGGGTTGGACCTCGACCTCGACCGCTGCCCCGACCTTGTCGCCTTGCCGGCTGACGTCGCGCTGTTCTCGGAATCCTGCGGGCGATTCGTCGCCACGACGTCCGAGGACGATGCCGCGACCTTCCAGCGCCGGTTCGACGGGCTCGCGTGCCAGCGCATCGGGACGGTCACCACCGCGCCGCGCATCCTCGCGCGCCTCGGCGGGAGGACCGTGCTCGACGCGGACGTTTTCGAGCTGAAGGCTTCTTTCAAGGCAACTCTGCGGGAAGACAAGGGAGAAGTCGATGGAGCCTCCGGGGGCTCTGCCCCCGGACCCCCGCTCCGCGCTCCGAATGCGCCGGAGGACCGGCGCATCCTCCGCGCGGACCATCTTGACGGAATCCAGAATGGAGGCGCGGGCTCCTCCGTGTATTGTGAAGTAACCATCGGCTCGGGCGGCAGTCCTCTGTCGCCCGAGCCGATGGTTGCCGGGGGTCCGGGGGTGGAACCCCCGGATGCCCGCCTCGACCACTTTTGTTCCCTCTCCGAGGACGAAAAGGATCTCCTCCGCGCCTCCGTCCGCGTGTTGATCCTCACCGGTCTCGGCCTCAACTGCGAGGCCGAGACCGAAGCCGCCTTCCGGACCGCCGGCGCGCGGCCGGAGCGGGTTCACCTCCTGGACCTTCTCGACGGGCGGGCGCCGGGTGCGCTCTCGGAGTACCAGGTCCTCGCGTTCGTGGGCGGGTTCGCGTTCGGCGACCACCTGGGCGCGGGTTCCGTGTTCGCCAACAAGATCCGGTGGCGCCTCTACGACCGCCTCCTGGAGTTCATCGCCCGCGGCGGTCTCGCCCTCGGAATCTGCAACGGCTTCCAGACCATGGTGCGCCTCGGGATGCTCCCGGGCTTCGACGGCGACTACCGCACCCCGCGCGCGACCCTGGCCCCGAACGACCGGCTGGGCTACCGGGACGCGTGGGTGCGGCTGCTGTTCGACCCACGGTCACCGTGCGTCTGGACTCGCGGACTCGGCGCGCTGGACCTTCCCGCGCGTCACGGCGAGGGGAAGTTCCTCGTGGCGGACGAGGAGGTCCTCGCGCGGCTCGAGTCGGGGCGGCAGGTGGCCGCGCGGTACGTCGGCCCCGATGGCCGGCCGTCGCAGGAGTGGCCGTGGAACCCCAACGGCTCCCCCGGCGCGGTCGCGGGAATCTGCGATCCCTCGGGGCGCCTCTTCGGACTCATGCCGCACCCGGACGCGTTCCTGTACGCCTTCCAGCACCCGCGCTGGTTCAGGAGAGGCCGCGACGCGCGGGGCGAGACTGCGGGACGCGGCTTCCCCGAGGAAGGCGGCGGGATCGCGATCTTCCGGAACGGCGTGGACGCGGCGGCGGCGGGGTACTAGGCGCGCTTCGCCCGGGCTCAGGCGGGGTACTTCCCGGTGATGTAGTCGGTGAGCACCTGCACGTGGAACTTGTGCTCCTTCGACACCGCCCTCACCAGGTCGCCGATGGAGACGAGACCCACGAGCCGCTCGTGGTCCACCACGGGGAGGTGACGTATGCGCTTGTGGGTCATGAGGGCCATGCACTCGGCGACGTCGGCGCCCGATTCGATGCAGACGACCGGGGAGCTCATGATCTCGCGCACGAGGGTCCCGCGCGACGTGCGGCCTTCCACGGCGATCCGGCGGAGGTAGTCCCGCTCCGTGATCATGCCGCAGATCTTCTCCCCGTCCGTGACGAGGAGCGCTCCCACCCCGACCTCCACCATCCGCTTGACCGCGTCGAAGACCGTCGCGGCCGCCTCGATGCTGTGGACGGCGTTCCCTTTCTCGAGGAGCACGTCGCCGATTCTGCCCATACACGTTCCCTCCGGAATCGATTTCCCCTCATTGTAACCTATCCGGCCTTTCGTTCGTCCCGGCAAGCGGCGCGGGCTACCCTGAGCCTCTCAGGTGCTCCCGGACGTCGTACCGGCGGACCGACGGCGCGGCCATCGCGACGACCGCAGCGACGGCGAGCGTGAGGACCCCGCCCGACACCACAGATACCACCGCGCCGACGGCGGCGGAGCGGAACAGCCAGGCGACGAGTCCCGCCTCCAGCTCGCCGAGCGGGGAGGTCTCCCTCATGACTCACTTCCCGCGCTCCGAGGCGTGGGAGAAACGCGCCCGCGCGAAGGGGAAGAGAGCACGGTGGACCGGCGTGAAGGCATACAGCCGACGCATGAGATCCTCCGGTCGGCGCGATCGTCTCAAGGCGAAGCACAACAGGACCTTGGCCACGTCGCCCAGGACCGCGTACGCCGCCCGGTTTACGACCGCGGCCTTCATGTGCGGCATCAACCTCTCGAGCCACAGCCGCTGGTAGTCGTGACCGTAAAGGACGCTCCGCGCGGCGAGAAGACCCGAGACCATGGCACTGCGAATGCCGAACCCGAACAGGGGGTCCTGGAACCCCGCCGCCTCTCCGACCCGGATTCGGCCCCCGTCGCGCCCGGTCGGAGGGAGACCGAACGAGCCGTGCCCGCTCCATCTCGGGTTCCTCGGCAACGGCGCGGTCGCGACGAGACTCTCGAGCGCCGAGATCGAGCGGTCCAGGTAGTGGTCGGCGCGAGCGAAGTCGCGATAGAGCACGGTGGCCAGCGTCGCCTGCCGGTCGGCGACCAGGAAGTACACGTAGCCGCCGGGTGCCAGCGCATCGTCCAGGACCGCCACCACGGAGTCGCTCATCTCCAGGCGGAACGTGATCCCGCGCGCGACCGCCACCGGACGCCGGCTCGGACCGCTGGCGTCGATCTCCACCCGGGACGGGTCCACGCGGGTCCCGAATTCGACCCTGACGCCGAGATCCTGGGCCTGGCGGAGCAGGCCGCGGTCCAGCGAATCCGCCTGGCCGGTTCCCCGCCGGACGACGTAGAAGAGCGGGCGGCCGGATCTCACGCTGCTGGCGTTTCGCGAACGATCGAACAGGGTTCCGCCGTCGAACGGACGCGCCCAAAAGGTGCGTTCTATGCCGCCGGCCGAAAGCTCCTCGAGGGCGTCCTCCGCCCGCGTCCAGTTCTCGATTCCCTGGAAGTCGTCGTGAAAGCGCGCGCCCACGACGGGTGCCCGCTCGAGAACGCGGACCGGATGGCCGGCTCGGCCCAGCGCGATGGCGGCGGCCAGGCCGGCGGGACCGGCACCCGCGATCGTGACCGTCGAGCTCGACGTCAGGGGCATCTCGGGCCGCCGTGATCTCCGTCGGGCGGGCGGAATGGATCCTCAGCCGTGGGAGAGACTCTCCATTGTACAACGGAGCCCCGCCGGACTCGGGCGATCCGGGAGGCGGCTACTTCTTCGAATCCAGGATCCCCTTGAGATCCATGATCGTGTTCTGGTCGGAGACGATCACGGAAATCTTGTCGGACAGCTTGTCCACGTAGAGGTACCGGATGTAGTTCGGGTTCTGCCGGAGCGCTTCGTTGATCGTCTCGATCGCCTTCGCGCGTCCCTGCGCCTCGATCACCTTCCGCTCCGCCTCCTTCTGCTCCTTCTCGAGGACGTACTTCATCTGCTCCGCCGATTGCTGGGCGATCTGCTTCGCCTCGATCGCCTTGGCGAACTGCTCGGTGAAGCGCACGTCGCGCAGCACGACCTCGTCGATCATGAACCCGTCCTTCTCCACGAGCTTCTTGATCTTCGCGTTGATCTCGTCCTGGATCTGCGCCCGCCTGGAGGAGTAGACGTCCATGACCGCGTACTCGGAGATCACGAGGCGGATCACCGACCTCACCGCCGGGCGGATGATCTTCTCCTCGAAGTCGGGGCCGATGCCGCGGTGGATGTCGATCACGCGGAGCGGGTCGAGGTGGTGCCACACCGTGATGTCGATCCCGACCTGCAGTCCCTCCTGCGTCGGCGACCAGAGGGAGTCGTCCGCCTCCGACTTCCGCCCCTCGCCGCGGACGCCGGACATCGTGTACTCGACCCGCCTCAGGTCGTAAAGCTGGGTGTCGCTGATGACCGGCACCACCAGGGCGACGCCCTGCGGCGCGAGCCGGAAGGTCTTCGTGACCGTGTTGAACACCACGAGCCCGTGGCCGACCGGCACCACCCTCACCGACGCGGCGAGGAGCACGAGGGCCAGGGCAATGATCGCTCCCGCGGCCACCATCCGGCCGGGCGCGCTCCTGGGCGGAGGAAGCCTGCGGCGGCCTTCGGTATCCAGCACCTCGACGCCGCCCTTCCGCGCCTTCGACCTCGCGGCGAAGTACGCCGCCAGCGCCGCCAGAAGCGCGACGACCATGCCGAACAGGACGATTCTCAGCATCGGGGACCTCCGGGTCGGCGCGCCTCTCACGGGGGCGCGGACCTACTCTACACGGAAGCGGATCGGGAGGATCCCCCCGGGCGCGGATCGTCGGGCGAGCCTACCGCGCGACGGGCTCCTTGTACGTCACCTTGATACCGTCCTGGGTCCGCAGCACGCGGAAGTCCGCAAGGAGCCGCTTCGTGATCGGCCCGGGCTTGCCGTCGCCGATACGCCGGCCGTCGATGGTGATCACGGGCACGACCTCGGCGCCGGTCCCGGTGAGGAAGCACTCGTCCGCGTTGTAGAGATCGTGCAGGCCGAGGACCGTCTCGGAGCACGGGATCTTGGCCTTGCGCGCCAGATCGAGGACCGCGGAACGGGTGATTCCGCCCAGGGCGCCCTGCATCAGGTCCGGCGTCTTGAGCGTGCCCTGCTTAACCATGAAGAGGTTATCGGCGGTGCACTCCGCCACCAGGCCGTGGTGGTTCAGCATGATCGCCTCGAGGGCCCCCGCCTTCTTCGCCTCGATCTTGGCCAGGATGTTGTTCAGGTAGTTCAACGACTTGATCCTCGGGTCGAGGGACTCCATCGGGATCCGCCGCACGCTGGCGGTGACGAGGGAGGCCCCATCGTCGTAAAGCTCCTGCGGGTACAGCGAGATCGAGTCGGCGATGATCACGACGGTGGGACGGCGGCATTTGGCCGGATCGATGCCGAGGTCCCCCTTCCCCCGGGAAACCACCAACCGGATGTAGACGTCCTTCTTGAAGTTCGCCGCCACCGTCTCCAGCGTCGCCTGGATCATCTCCTCTCGGGTCATCGGGATCTCGAGCGCTATCGTCTTGGCCGACTCGTACAGGCGATCGATGTGCTCCCTCAAGCGGAAGACGTTCCCCTCATAGACGCGAATCCCCTCGAACACCCCATCGCCGTAAAGGAACCCGTGGTCGAAAACCGACACCACGGCCTCCTCCTTCGGAACCATCTTCCCGTCCACGTAAACCAGCACCTGCATGTGAGCCTCCGTCGCCGTGGGTCGGGGCCCCTCGGCCCGCCCCGGCGCCCCGGTCCGAATCAGGATGCGACCGCCCTCGATCGCTCGTCGTCGTCCTGTTTGAAAGCCGGCCGCCGCCTGTCCGCCATCTCGATGAAATGCCGGTGGAGGCGGCCGTCGCCCGTCAGCTCGGGGTGAAACGTCATCGCGAGGATGCGGCCCTGGCGCACCAGGACCGGCTCCCCGCCGAAGCGCGCCAGGACCGAGACGTCCCGTCCCAGCGACTTGAAACGAGGGGCACGGATGAACACCGCCTCGACCGACCCCTTGAGCGCCGGGACCTCGAGACGGGTCTCGAAGGAGTCCACCTGCCGGCCCCAACCGTTCCGCTCGATCACGGCGTCGAGAAGGCCGAGGCTCGGCTGGGACGGATGGAGCACGCTCCTCGAGAGCAGGATTGCGCCGGCGCAGGTCCCCAGGAACGCTCCTCCTTCCCGGTGAAACCGTCGGAGCGCCTCGAACCACGGCTCGTCGCGCATGAGGTTCAGGAGCGTGGTGCTCTCCCCTCCGGGCAGGACCAGCCCGTCGAGCCCCGCGAGCTCCGCGCACCGGCGGACCTCGACCGCGGTCGCCGAGAGGCGCTCGACCGCTTTCGCGTGGGCCTCGAAGTCCCCTTGCAGCGCCAACACACCGATCCGGGACATCACCATCCCCGCGTCTGCATCAGCTCGGACTCGGCCAGCTTCGAGGTCTCGATGCCCGGCATCGCGTCGCCCAGCCCACGGGAGACCTCGGCGACGATCTTCGGGTCCCTGAAGTGCGTCGTCGCGCGCACGATCGCCTTCGCGCGGCTCGCGGGATCCTGAGACTTGAAGATGCCGGAGCCGACGAACACCGCCTCGGCCCCGAGCTGCATCATGAGCGACGCGTCCGCCGGGGTCGCGATGCCGCCCGCGGCGAAGTTGGGAACCGGGAGCTTCCCGTCGGCCGAGACCATCCGGACCAGCTCGTACGGTGCCCCGAGACGCTTCGCCTCGGCCATCAGCTCCTCCGGGGCGAGGGTCGTCAGCCTCCTGATCCCGGAGACGACGGCGCGCATGTGCCGGACCGCCTCGACGATGTTCCCGGTGCCGGCCTCTCCCTTGGTGCGGAGCAACGCCGCCCCCTCGCCGATCCGCCGCAGCGCCTCGCCAAGGTCCCGGCAGCCGCACACGAACGGGACCTTGAACGCGAACTTGTCCACGTGGTGCTCTTCGTCCGCGGGGGTCAGGACCTCGCTCTCGTCCACGTAGTCGACCTCCAGCGCTTCGAGGACCTGTGCCTCGGCGAAATGCCCGATTCGGCACTTGGCCATGACCGGGATCGAAACCGCGGCGAGGATCTTCTCGATCATGGCCGGATCGGACATGCGCGCGACCCCGCCCTGCGCCCTGATGTCCGCGGGCACCCGCTCGAGGGCCATCACGGCGACCGCGCCCGCGTCTTCGGCGATCCTGGCCTGGGCGTCGTCGGTGACGTCCATGACGACGCCGCCCTTGAGCATCTCGGCCAGTCCGGTCTTGAGCCTCAACGTCCCCTTGCTGACCTCGGTCATGGCAGGCCTCGCCTTCCTTCGTCTAGAGAATCGGTACCGCCTCGTCCACGCGACGGGTGGCCGCCCCTGCCCTCGCCGCCGAGCGTTCCCTTACCAGCTCGCCGAGCACGGCGACGCCGGTCTCGATCTGCGCCGGCCGGACCGAGGCGTAGGTCAGCCGGAGCGTGTCGGAGCCCGAGCCGTCGGAGTGGAACAGCTCGCCGCGGCTGATCATCACTTGCCGGTCCCTGGCGGCGACGAAGAGATCCGTGCTGTCGATCCCGGGAGGCAGGGTCACCCACAGGAACAGTCCGCCCTCCGGCCTCGTCCAAACCACGCCGTCCGGGAAGTGGCGGCGCATGGCGCCGAGCATGATGTCCCGGCGCTCCCTGTAGGCCGGCAGGACCCGCTCGAGATGCTCGGCGAGGCCGCCGTCCGCCAGGAATTCGTGGAGCGCCGCCTGGAGCAACGGGCTCGAGCCGTGGTCCGCGATCTGCTTGAGCGCGATCAGCCTTTCCAGCACCGCGGGCGGCGCGGCCACCCAACCGACCCTGATCCCCGGCATCAGCTTCTTCGAGAACGTGCTGAGGTAGACGACGCGCCGCCCCGCGTCCAGCGCGTGGAGCGTCGGCAGTTCGTTCCCCTCCAACCGCAGGTCGCTGGCCCAGTCGTCCTCGACCAGCGCACAGCCGTAGCGGGCCGCGAGCGACAGCACCTCCAAACGCCGGGCCTCGCCCATCACGCGTGTCGTCGGGTTATGGAAGGTCGGCTGGACGTAGAGGACGCGCGGGCGGTGCCGCTCCAGCGCGATCGCCAGGAGGTCCGGCCGGATCCCCTCCTCGTCCACCGGGACGCCGACGAGCCGGGCCCCGAGCGAGCTGAGCACGCTGAGCGCCCCGGTGTAGGTTGGCTCCTCGACCACCACCGGATCGTCCCGGTCGATCAACGTCCGGAAGACCAGCTCCACCGCCTGCTGCGACCCGTTGGTGATCAGAATCCCCTCGGCGGCGGCCTTGGACCCCTTCCGTCGCATGTCCGCGGCGATCGCCTCGCGGAGAGGCAGGAAGCCGGAAGTCGGGCCATACGAGAGGATCTCGGCGCCGCTCCGGCTCAGAACCGCATCGAGGGCCCGCCGGAACCGCTCGACCGGCATCAGCTCGGCCGCCGGGTAGGAGCCGGCGAAGGAGATTCCCTCGGAGTTCATCGCGACGCGGTAGACCGAAAGGAGGCCCGCCACGCCGGGCCCCTCGACCGCGCGGGAGAAAGAGGTCAGCCAGCTGCCGGACGCGAGGTGCGCGGGTGAGCCGGCATCGAGAGGCGCTTCGACCGGGTCCGACGCGAACGTCCCGCGGCCCGTGTGGCTCGTGACGAGCCCCTCCGCCGCCAGCGCGTCGTAGGCCGCGACCACGGTGTTTCGGTTGACGCCGAGCTGGCGCGCCAGCTCGCGCGTCGGCGGGAGTTTTCCGCCGGGCGAGATCCGCCCATCCAGGAGCGCCGTGCGTATCCCGTCCACGATCTGGCGATACACGGGGACGTCACTGTCCACGTCGATCCTGAGCCCTGGAACTTGCACGGCCGCCTCGATGTATTGGCCTAGTCCACTAGTCCATAATACTGGCGCTGACGGCACTGTCAAGGACCAAGACGGTAGCCGTTCAGAAATTGGACTAGATAATTGGATGGGTAGCGGCCGAGCCGGCGGTCAAACCTGGTCGCTCGACCTCGCAGCCGCCGGGGCCGCTCGCGCGCGAGTTCTGAATGGGAGCGCGTCGTCGATCCGCCGGAGCAGCTCCCGGATGCCGAGCCCGGTGGCCGCGGAGATCGTGAGCGCGTCGCGGCCGGCGAGCCGCTCGGCGCGCTCGTGTTCGTCCAGGAGATCGGCCTTGTTGAACACGAGAAGGCGGGGGATCTCGGCGTAGCCGAGCTGTTTCAGGATCCCCTCCACGGCGACGATCTGCGCCTCGTGGCCCGGGTGGGATGCGTCCACCAGGTGCACCAACAGGTCGGAGTCCCGGATCTCCTCAAGGGTCGCCCCGAACGCGGCTAGCAGGTCCTTCGGCAGGTCGCGGATGAACCCGACCGTGTCGTTGATCACCACCTCGCGCTCCCGCGGGAGCCTTAGGCGCCGGCTCGACGGGTCGAGCGTCGCGAACATCCGGCTCTCCACGAAGACCTCGCTCCGTGTCAGGAGGTTCAGCAGCGTGCTCTTGCCCGCGTTGGTGTAGCCGACCAGGGAGATCGCCGGCACGTCCCGCTCGCGGCGGCGCGCGCGGCGTTGCTCGCGGCGCGTCCGCTCGGCGTCGAGCATCCGATCGAGGCTCCGGATCCGGTCGCGGACGCGCCGGCGATCCACCTCGAGCTTCTGCTCGCCCGGCCCGCGACCGCCGATCCCGCCCATCAGCCGCGAGAGGCCGGAGTCTCCCCGGCTCATGAGGCGGGGGAGCAGGTACTTGAGCTGTGCCAGCTCCACCTGGACCTTCCCCTCCCGGGTCCGCGCCCTGCGGGCGAAGATGTCGAGGATGAGCTGGGTCCGGTCGAGGACCTTGATGTCGGTCGCCTCGGCGATGGCGCGCGCCTGGGCGGGCGCCAGGTCCCGGTCCACCACGATGAAGTCCGCCTGGAGTCTGAGCGCGCGGATGATCAGGTCCTCGAGCCGGCCGGATCCCATCAGCGTGCGAGCGTCGTAGGCCTGGCGCCGCTGGATGATCCGGTCGACCACCGCGAGGTCGCTGGACGCCGCCAGCTCCTCGAGTTCCGCGATCGACGCCTCGGCGGAGGAGCGCTTCTGCGTGGTCACGTGGACCAGGATCGCGCGGCCTTCCCTTCCCGCGACGCGAGTGCGCCCGCGACGCCGCTCGAACTCCTCCTCGAGCGCCCGAATCAGTGCGATGAAGTCCTCGTCCACCAGACTCGCGGGCCGAGGCGGGAAAAGACGGTAGCGCTCGCCGTCCGCGACGACATCCTGCACGTCCGGGGACGGCGCGCGGCGCCCGCTGCGCCGGCCGGGGATCACGGCGCCGGGAGGCAGCGGGAGGGCGTGCTCGTCGGGTCGCGGTGGAGGCTGCGCCTGCCGCTCCTCGGCGGGGAGGAGGTGCGCCACCCGGACCGGCCCCGGGAGGCCCCCGTCGGCTACGGCGACGACCGCCATCGCGTCGAGTCGATGGAGAGCCAGCGGCGCGAGATCGGCCGGGGAGAGCGGCGCATCGCCGAGCCTCGTCGCGAGGAAACGGAGGGTGCAGAACCGGTCGCGCCCGGCGGGGACGCTCGGCTTGCGGGGCACCGCGATCCGCGCGGCCTCTCCCACCGTCACCGCTTCGATCCTCCCCGCGCGGTCCACGAGGAGTCCCACGCGCCGGTTCAGCCCGGCGCTGATCTCCGCCATCTCCCTCGCGAGGTCGTGGGTGAGGATCGCGTGCGGCGGAACGCGCCGCCGGTACAGGCGCTCCAGACGATGCTTCTCGGCCGGTGATAGCCCGAGCAGGTTACCGTGAAGCTCCGGGATGGGCAGTCACCTCCCTTGGCCCGCGTGGCGGCCACCGATAGGTGTACCGCGGGGACCCGCGCTCATCAACAACTTCGTTCGGCCCGGCCCTCCCGGCACGCGGCCCGCCGTTCAGATCTTCCCCACGAAGTGGGTCCCCGCCCGGCCCTCGATCGCCTGGGGGAGACTCTCGGGGTTCGTGATCAGGGCGCGGCGCCCTCCCTGCTTGAGGTAGTGGACCACCGCCTCGATCTTCGGCCCCATGCTCCCCGGCGGGAAGTGCCCCTCGGCCTGCATCCGCTCCAGCTCCTCGAGGGTGACCGCGCCGAGCGCCTGCTGGTCGGGCTTCCCGAAGTTGACGTACACCTGCGGAACCGCGGTCAGGATGATCAGGAGCGCCGCGCCGATGTCCGTCGCGAGCACGCTCGAGGTCAGGTCCTTGTCGATCACCGCCTCGATCCCGGCGTACTGGCCGTCGTCCTGCTTCTTGATCGGAATGCCGCCCCCGCCGCACGCCACGACGATGTGTCCGGCGCGGGCCGTGTCGCGGATCATGTGCCGCTGGACGACCTTGATCGGCCGGGGCGACGCCACGAGACGGCGCCAGCCGCGGCCGGAGTCTTCCTTGACCTGCCAGCCGAGAGCCTGCCGCCGGCGCTCCGCCTCCTCGCGGCTCAGGAACGGCCCGATCGGCTTGGAAGGCGCGGCGAAGGCCGGGTCCGCCTCGTCCACGAGGACCTGCGTGACGACGGTCACCACGTAGCGGCGCAGCTCCTTCTTCCGGAGCTGGTTCAGCAACGCCTGCTGCAGGATGTACCCCAAGCTCCCCTCCGTCATGGCGACCAGGACGTCGAGGGGCATCGCCGGGACTTCCTCGCGGCCCAGCTCGTGCTGGATCAAGAGGTTCCCGACCTGGGGGCCGTTGCCGTGGGAGATCACGAGGTGATACCCCCGCTCCACGAGGGTCATGAGCAGGGCGGCGATGACCTCGGCGTTCCGCTCGTGCTCCTCGATAGTCCCCTTCTCGCCCTTCTGCATGAACGCGTGGCCGCCCATCGCGACCAGGACGATCGGGACATTGGCGCCGTTGCTCACGGTGGTTCCTCCTGCGGTCGCTCGCGGCGGGAAAAAGCTAGTTTTGCACGCCGGACGCCCGCGTGGCAACCGCGGCGCGAACCGCCTTCTCGAGATCGCGACCGCGTTCCCCGGCGGCGAGGACCGAGCCGTCGGCCGCGGCGACCACGGTAAAGGGGATCTCCTTCACGCCGAACTGCCTGACGATATCGGAATCCCAACCGAGGCCGTCCCAGACGTGGCGCCCGGCCACGCCCTTCGTCGCGATCCACGCCTCGAGGGCCGTCGCATCGAGATCCTCGGCACGGTCGAGGCACACTCCGAGCACGACCACGCGGTTCCCGCTGCGCTCTTCGATGCGCCGGAGCACCGGCAGCTCCTCGACGCACGGCCCGCACCAAGTCGCCCAGAAGTCCACGACCACGACCTTCCCCTTGAGCGCTTCCCGGTCGACGACGCCCCCGTCGAGTGCGCGGGCGTGAAAGTCGGGGAGCCCTCCGGTCGTGAGCGCCAGCACGCCGAGCCTATCCCGCACGCCGTCGAGAAGGGTGCGGTTCTCGGCGTGGGCTTCCCGAAACGCGCGGTAGTCCGCCGTCGCGAGCTCGGATCGCCCCGCTTCGCTGTCCGTTCGCACGAGCCCTTCTACCGCAGGGGCGAGGAATGGAGAGCTACCGTATCGTGCCAGCACCTCGCCGAGGGACGTGCGGATCTCCTGCTGGGCCGCGGGAAGGAGCCTTCCCTTCCGGTCGCGCTCGGCGTACCGCGCCAGCGCGAGGCAGGTGAGGGCGCCCGGCCGCATCGGGCCGTCGGGGAAGCGTTTCAGCGCCGCGGCCGCGATCCCCTTGAGCCTGAGCGCCGCCTCGGCGGATAGGACATCCCACCGGAAGATCAGCCCGCCCGAGTACAACGACATCAACTGCTCGAGCGCCGGCTCGAGGTCGGGGGCTTCCGGCTTCGCCGAGATGTACGCCTCGAGGAGCGCCGCGGCGGACCGGTCGATCATTCCGTGCCACAGCCGCTCCAGCCGAGGACCCAGCGCGGGGGCCATCGCCGCGATAGCTTGCTTCCTGCGGTCCCACTCTCGAGCCACGGCATCGAGATCCGGTGGCGGCCTCGACGCCCCGAACGCGTCCCAACCGATCCACCGCTCGTCGGCCTTCATCAGGAACGGCACGGCCCCCACGAGATCAAGGAACCCGGGGGTTCTCCGCAGCTCCAGCCACACCTCGGCCCGCTCGATTCGCGGCAGGTCGGTGAAGCCGCGGAGCACCGCGGCGCGAAGGGAGGCGATGGCCTGGTCCTTGGCCCCGCGCCGCGCGGCAACGAGTGCGAGGGAGACATGCGGCTCGGGGTTCGGTGGGAAGATCGCGAGCTGCCGGCGGAACGCGGCCTCGGCGCCCGCAGGATCCCCCTCGCGCAAACGCTCCCATCCGAGCTTCCCCAGCGCGACGAAGCGGTCGACCTCCTCCGGCGTGAGCGACGGGAACATGTCCACGTTCGGCAGGTAGTCCCGGTACTCCGCCAGCATACGATCGAGGAACGTCGTCTCCCCTTTCCCCAGGCGGCCCCCCGAGCCGCAGCCGATCGGCGTTCAACCGGCGGGGAGCGGGCGCACCGCCGCCGCCAGCGCTGCCGCCGCGAGAGCGATCGTCGGGACGATCCGCGGGATGCTGCGGCCGGAAGCTGTCGTTGCATCCTTCATGGGGACCTCCGGTCGGAGCGCGAGGAGAAGCGCGGGACGCGGGCGACGACCGGAGTCTACACCCGTCCGGGGGCGCGGCAGCACCACGGTGCGCTCCCGCTGGACGTGCGTGTGGCACGCCTCAAAGGGCGGAGGCTGCCTTGCGGCAGCCTCGCGCCCCATTCCAGAAGGAGTGGGTAGGGGGGGTGAGCGCTTTCGCTCGAGGAAGGAGTACGGCGCGTTTCTACGGTGGTCAAGAAACGCAGAGGATGATCGTTGCCGCGCCGCAATGCGGAGCGGGAGAAGCGGCGGTGCAGCAAGGCACATTTGCTCCTCCCCCCCGAATCGGTCAAACTGACCCCCGTTTCGCGAGGGAGACCCGGCCATGACGACCAAGAAGGCACCTTCCGCGCCCGCCAAGGGCCGGAAGCCCGGCGTCGCCAAGGAGATCTACTTCGATCTCTTCCGGAAGATGCTCACCGTCTACTACCTCGAGGAGCGGTGCAAGCTCTTCGTTCGTGCCGGCAAGATCTCCTTCCACGCCTCCTGCCGCGGCCACGAGAAGATCCAGATCGCGATGTCCATGCTCCTGACGCCCGGGAAGGACTGGGTGTTCCCCTACTACCGCGAGAAAGGGCTCATGGTCGGCCTCGGGATGCCCTTGAAGGACATCTTCCTCCACATGCTCTCGAAGGCGGACGATCCGTCCGGCGGCGGCCGCAACATGAGCGAGCATTTCTCGAGCGCACCGCTCAGGGTCGTCTCCCCGACCGCGTGCACCGGGACGCAGTACCTGGCCGCGGTGGGGATGGCGAAGGCGATCAGGGCGGACGGCCGCGACGAGATCGTGTACGTCTCCTCCGGCGAGGGGGCGACCTCGGAGGGGGAGTTCTTCGAGGCGCTCAACTGGGCCGGGCGCGAGAAGCTGCCGGTGCTCTTCGTGGTCCAGAACAACGGCTACGCGATCAGCGTCCCGCAGGCGCAGCAGACCGGCGGCCACATCCACCAGATCGCGGAAGGGTTTCCCGTCCACGGGCTCGAGGTGGACGGCACCCGGTTCACCGACATGTACGTCGAGGTCAGGCCGCTGATCGCAGCGATGCGAAAGGGGGGCGGCCCCCTGCTCGTCGAGGCCCACGCGATCCGCCTCGACTCCCACTCCTCGTCCGACGACCAGACGAAGTACCGGGGCGACGAGGAGCTGGAGGGCATGCGGCACCACGACCCGATGACCTACACCGCGGGCCGCCTGCTCTCCTGGGGGCTGATCACCGAGGACCAGATCCGGAAGATCCACGAAGAGGTCAAGGCCGATGTGGACGCCGCCGCGGAGGCCGCCGACGCCGCGCCGGCACCCGATGCCGCGACCGCGATGCTCCACGTCTACTCCGACCGGTCGCCGGTGACCGAGGAGCGGGAGCCGCGACCGCTCGCGGAGGCTTCGGTGACCCTGGTGGACGCGATCAACCACGGGCTCCGGGAGGAGATGGAACGGAACCCGAAAATCGTCATGTGGGGCGAGGACATCCAGGACCCGAAGGGGGGCGTGTTCGGCGTCACCCGCGGCCTGACCGACGCCTTCCCCGGCCGCGTGGAGAACTCGCCGCTCGCGGAAGCGTCCATCGTCGGTGTCGCCCAGGGGATGGCGATCGGCGGCTTCAAGCCGGTGGTCGAGATCCAGTTCTCGGACTACTCCTACCCGGCGTTCATGCAGATCCGGAACGAGATCTCGACACTCAGGTGGCGGAGCGGCGGCGCCTGGTCCTGCCCGATGGTCGTGCGCATGGCGACCGGAGGCTACCTCCGCGGCGGCCCGTTCCACAGCCAGTGCCCGGAAGCGCTGTACGCCCACGCGCCCGGGTGGTACGTGGCGTACCCGTCCAACGCGGCGGACGCCAAGGGGCTCATCAAGACCGCGTGCCGGATCGCGGACCCGGTGATCTTCTTCGAGCACAAGGGGCTCTACCGGCAGGTGTTCTCGAAGTCGCCGGAGCCCGACGCGGACTACCTGATCCCGTTCGGCAAGGCGAAGATCGCGCATAAGGGGACCGATCTCACGGCGGTCACCTGGGGGAGCGGCGTCGTGCGGTGCCTCCGGGCGGCGTCGGAGCTGGAGAAAGAGGGGATCTCGGTGGAGGTGATCGACCTCCGGACTCTGGTCCCACTCGACGAGGAATCGGTGCTCGCCTCGGTCCGCAAGACGGGCAAGGCGATCGTGGTCCACGAGGCGATCCTGACCGGCGGCTTCGGCGCCGAGGTCGCGGCCCGGATCGCGGACCGCTGCTTCCCCGACCTCGACGCCCCCGTGCGGCGCCTCGCCGCGAAGGACTGCTTCTCGCCTTACGCTCCTACCCTGGAGGCCGCGGTGCTCCCGTCCCAGGAGGACGTCACGAGCGCGATCCGCGACCTGGCCCGATGGTAGAGGAGGAGGTCAGATGTCCAAGCGCCTGATCGGCATCGTCCTGGCCGCCGTGGGGAGCGTCGTGCTGGGGGTGATCTCGGCACAGTGGTTCTTCGGCCTGTACGACAGGACCGTCCCGCCCGCCGTGCTGACGAGCTTCAACAAAGGGGCGGCCCACGGCGCGTTCATCGCCTACGGGCTCGGCCTCGGCATCGCGATCTTCTGCTGGACGCTCCTCGTCGTGGGGCTGTCGCGGTTCTTCAGGGATGACCGGGCGAGAGCGGAGAACCGCGGAGCGGAACCGAAGGCTTAATCGAGATCAAGCATGCTCGAGCCGCGGCGTCGCGCGCGCTCCACGAGCCAGGCGCGACGCGGTGATTCGACGAGTCAGGCCGAACTACATCCCGACGAACGATCGGCGCTGGAAGCCGTCCGTGCAGCAACAGCACTGGATCGAGATCGCCGAGACTTCGCCGTTGGCTCCCTGACAGAGCCCACCCCCGTACGTGGAATCTTCGCAAGATGTCCCGCAGTACGACCGGAAATGCGGGCATGGCCAGACGGGCACGGTAGGATCGACGAAGAACACCGATCCTTCGAGATCCATCGTGAACATGAAATCCTCATCCATCGCGACGGGTCCATGGGCGGCTCCCTGGGTTTGCACATAACGACCGGTCCCGCCTGCGATGCGGACCACCGCCTCGACCTCGCCGAGCGGTCCGTACTCGAACCCGCCGTACCAGCGGAGCGTGTCGGCTTCGGAGACGATGATCGTTCCTTCCATCTGGAGCGTGGATGGATTGAACTGACCGGTGGCGGAGAACTGTCCGAGGTGCGTCGCCTGCCCGGCGAAAGTTACGGCAACGCCGGGATCGAGCTGGCCTCCCGCCTTGATCTTCAAGTCAAACCCGTGCCCGGCTTGCGGCATGGAGCTTGCCTTGAAGGCTTCGCCGGTCGCGGTCGCCGTGCCGACGACCGCGCGGGCGCCGGTACCGAGCCAAACCAGCGCAATAACGACGGCGATGATCAACCTGACGACTTGTCGTGTCATGTCACACACCCCCCTCGCTGGTGCTGGACGCACCGCGAGTCTGGCTGACGCCTGGCAAATCCTAGTTTTTTTATACGCACAAACCGGCAAGGATGCAACGGATTACTGACGCTCCCGAACACCCAGGGGAGAAGATGCCCGGGTGAAAGGCTTCGGGTCGGGAGGCGGATCGTGTACCGGCCCCGGCGCCTGGTACGCAGCGTTCGTGTCGGACGACGGGCTCGGCCTGAGAGGGTGGCGAAGTCGAACTAGAGCACGTCCCGGCGCGTGACCTCCCAGCAGCCGGCGACGGCGAGGGCCAGGCCGCCGAGGATCCCGACCGCGAGCGCCCAGGGGAGCCACGCGATCGCCGCCGCCATCCCGACCCCGACCGCGACGGTGAAGCTGTGGAAGCGAAGGGCGATCCAGGTGTGAATCGAGAGGATGACCAGGAAGATCAGGTACACGAGCCAGAGGATCCGCACCATCCATCCGAGAGGAGGGAGCGGACCGAAGCCGAGCGGATGAGGGGCTCCCCGCCCGGCGCGAGCTCGCTCGAGCCCTTCCTTTCCGGCCCCCGGCTCCCCCGCTCCGTCACTTCGCCCCAGCTTCCCGCGCGGCCTCCTTGAGGATCTCCCAGCACATCCGCACGTGCTCTTCCCGCGCCCGCGGGTTGCCCAGCGCAACGCGCAGCGTGTACCGGTTCCGGAGCTTGGTGTGGGACAGGAGGACCTTCCCGGTGCGGTTGACCCGGTCGAGGATCGCCTCGTTCGAGGAATCGAGCCGCTTCGCCACGCCGGGCTCGTCCTCGCGCCCCAAGAGCGCGGCCGGCCGGTGGCGGAAGCAGACCGTCGAGAACGGCACCGGCGCAAGCCGCTCCCAGTCGGGGTCCGCGTCGATCCACGAGGCCAGGTCGCGGGCCTGGCGGCAGTGCTCGCGGATCCGCCTCGCCATCCCCTCGGCGCCGAACCAGCGAATGTGCATCCACATCTTGAGCGCGCGGAACCGGCGCCCCAGCTGAATGCCGTACTCGTTGAAGTTGCGGGCGATCTCGCCCTCGGGCGTGCGGAGATATTCGGGGACGATGCTGAAAGCCGCGCGGAACGCCTCCGGTCTCCGGAACAGCAGCAGCGAGGCGTCGAACGGCGTGAACATCCACTTGTGCGGGTTGACCACGATCGAGTCCGCGCGCTCCCAGCCGGCGAACATCGGCCGCATCTCCGGGACGAGCGCGGCGGAGCCGCCGTACGCAGCGTCCACGTGGAGCCAGATTCCCTCGCGCCCGCAGATCGCCGCGATGGCGCCGACGGGGTCGAGACTGGTCGAGGACGTGGTGCCTAGGGTCGCCACGACGCAGAACGGCCACCATCCCGCCGCCCGGTCCTCGGCGATCGCCGCTTCGAGGAGATCCGCGCGCATCCGGTACTCGCCGTCCACCGGGATCTTTCGCACCCCGGCGCGACCCGCGCCCGCCGCGATCGCCGCCTTCTCGATCGAGGAGTGCGTCTCGGTGGAGCAGTAGAGCCGGAGCCGGCCGATGCCGGGCCGCCCCGCGAGCCCCTCGTCCCTCGCGTCGAGCCCCGGCAGGACGTGGCGGGCGGCGAGCACCGAGGTCAGCGTGGACATCGACGCGGTGTCCATGAACATCCCGTCGAAGGCCTCGGGGAGGCCGAGCATGAGGCGGAGCCAGCCGACCACGGTCTGCTCCAGCTCGGTGGAGGCCGGTGCCACCCGCCAGAACATCACGTTCGAGTTGAGGCTCGCCGCGATCCACTCGCCGAGGATCCCGGGCCCCGACGCGACGCTGCAGAAGTAGGCCATGAACCCGGGGTGCTGCCAGTGCGTCAGGTTCGGCTCGATCAGGCGCAGGTAGTCGGCGAGGATCGCGTCCAGCGGCTCCGGGGCCTGGGGCGGCTCCTGCGGCAGACGGCGGCGCACGTCTCCAGGCACGATGGGGGGAAGGACGGGCCTCGACTCGATCCCCTCGAGATAGTCCGCGACGAGGTCGGCCACGCGGTGGGCCGCCTCGCGGAACTCGGCGGGGTCCATGTCGGAGAGGCCGAGCTGAGCCGGGGTGAGGTGCATTTCGCCACCCATGGTTGCCTCCCGCTCGGAGAACCGGATGCCGCGCGCGGCTAGAGACGCGATCGGACCGCGGCGATGAGCCAGTAGGCCAGAACTCCCATGATGGCCGAGGCCGGGATCGTCAGCACCCAGGCCCAGACGACGCGGCGCGCGATCCCCCAGCGGACCGCGGAAAGGCGCTGGATCGCGCCGACGCCGACGATCGCGCCGGTGATCGTGTGGGTCGTGCTGACGGGGATCCCGAGCTTCGCCGACGTGAAGAGCGAGAACGCGGCGGCGATCTCCGCGCACGCGCCGCTGTACGGGTGGAGCTTCGTGATCTTCATCCCCATGGTCTTCACGATCCGCCATCCGCCAGCCATCGTGCCCAGCGCGATCGCGAGGTGGCACACGAGGACGATCCAGAACGGGAACTGGACGCCCCCCGTCTCGAACGCAGCCTGCCGGTCCTTCCAGACGCTGGCGTAAAGGAGCGCGGCGATGATCCCCATGGTCTTCTGGGCGTCGTTCGTCCCGTGGCCGAGGCTGTACGCGGCGGCGGAGCCGAGCTGGATCACCCGGAAGTACTTGTCCACGCCAGCCTGGGTCGCCCTCCAGACGACCCGGATCAGGATCGTGACGAGGACCAGGGCGAGGGCGAAGCCGATGAGCGGGGCGAGGACGATGAACTCGACGGTGACGAGAACCTTGCTCGTGTGGAGCACCCCGCCGGACTGGCCCGCGAAGGCCATGGCAGCCCCGCCGAACCCGCCGAGGAGCGCGTGGGACGAGCTGGTCGGCAGCCCCCAGTACCACGTGATCAAGTCCCACACCACGGCACCGAGGAGACCGGCGAGGATCACCTCCGGCGTGACGAACTCCGGGTAGACCCACGTGGCCACCGTGTTGGCCACGTAGACCCCGAAGAACCACGCCGCCGCGAAGTTCCACCAGGCCGCCCAGACCACAGCGTAGGCGGGCGAGAGGACCCGGGTGCCGACGACCGTGGCGATGGAGTTCGCGGCGTCGTGGAAGCCGTTGACGAAATCGAACGCCAGCGCGACAAAGATGATCAGCAAGATGTACGGGTGGGAGGCGATCGCCACCACGTCGTTCAGGAATCCGGAGAACACTCGGGGGCTCCCGGCCTGGGTGTCGGCTTCGATTGGGGGAGGGACCCTACGTGTACTTCACGAGTACGGTTTCGAGGATGTTGGCCACGTCCTCGGCCTTGTCGGTCGCTAACTCGAGGTGCTCGTAGAGATCCTTCCACTTGATGACTTCCATCGGGTCCTGGCCGTGGTCCTTGAAGAGCGAGGTCAGGGCGTCCCGGGCGACCTGGTCGGCGTCCTCCTCGAGCTGCTTGATCCGGACGCACCGCCTCAGGAGCATCTCGGCATCCTTGAGATTCCTCAGCAGGTGCACCCCCTTGACGATCTCCTCGGACGCCCGGGTGATGATCCGGCTCAGCTCGATGGCGTGCGGCGTCGGCTTTTGGATCTGGAAGGTGACGAGGCGCTTCGCCACCGAGTCCACGAAGTCCAGCACGTCGTCGAGCCTTCCCGTCAGGGCGTAGATGTCCTCGCGGTCGAGGGGGGTGATGAAGGTCCTGTTCAGAAGGTCGAGGGTCTTGTGGACCAGGTCGTCGCCCGTGTGCTCGATGTCGTGGATCTCCTTGGCGGCGAGGTAAACCCCTCCCTCGGCGTCGTACTCCTCGAAGCACTTCTGGAGGAGGCGCGCCCCCTTGAGGGTGTTCTCGGCTTGCTGCTCGAGCAGCGTGTAGAACTCGACCTTTCGTGGGATGAGTCGCATGAATAGCGGTCCCCCCTATGTCTTAGGGAGCGGTTTTACCACCGTCACCGCATTGCCACAAGCCTGTCGCTTCAGGACATTCGGAGTGCCATTCGACCCTTTCCCGGACGCTGGATCCCTTGGGCCGGACGGTCTCCCGGCACGAGGGACCCGGAGAATCCCGGGTCAGGAGCGCGCGCAGGGATCCGGCCGGTCTTCCTTCTGCGACAGCCATTCGATCGCCCGGTCGATCTGGGGAGCGAGCCTTCCTCCCCGGCTGGCCGGTGCAGCGTCCGGGCCGTCGGCCCGCCCCGCGGGCCGCCTCCGGCCCAGCCACTTGAGCGGCCAGACGATCGCCGCCACGATCGCCGTGAGCGGGGTCGCGAGGCGCACCATCCCGTGCTCGAGGCGGGTCGCGGTCCCTCCGTAAATGGGGATCGCCCCCGCCAGGCTGGACATGGCGCTCCGGATCAGGAATCGTCCGAGCCAAGGCCTCCGGTCATAGAACTGGAAGGGGAAGGCCAGAGTCCCGAAGATCGGGATCGGGCTGATCACGAACGCCACGGCGTAGGACGTTCCGGCTCCGCGCCCGCGCACCCACCGGTAGGTGGTGATGAGCACCCGGAAGACCGAGGTGTTCACGATGAGGACCCACCCGACCGGGTTCCACGGCGAGACGAGGAGCATGCCGACGCCGATCGCCTTGATCCCGCTCGTCACCGGCTCGAAGAACTTGAGCGCCAGGTGCATCCCGAGGCCCCTCGCATACTCCGAGGCCTCCCGTCCCCGCAGCTCTCCCGACAGCTCCTCTCGCCCGGCATCGTCGAGCCGGCCGAGGCCTTTCCAACGGCGCGCCGACCCTTCGACGAAGGAGTGGGCGAGGTACTCCTGGATCCTCTCCGAGAAGAGGGCGAGGAACGCGACCTTCACCGCCGCCCCGAGCTCGCGCCAGTCGGCCAGGTACCGGTGGAACCGGGCAGGGAGGATCGCCGCGCACGAGTTGTGGACCGCGAAGGGGAAGATGGACCGGAGCCCCCGCGTCAGTCGGCCGATGCCCGCCTCGGGAATGCGCTTTTCCCGGAGGAAGACCTCCGCCCTGCGGGCCTGGTAAGCCCGGATCTCCGCGTCGAGCACCCCCGGGTGGAACAGGGCCCGAAAGAACCGGGAGCGGAACTCGCGATGGCCGGCGATCCTGTGGAGCAGCTTTCCCAGGGGCGTCGGCATCATCCCGAGGAGCACCAGCGGATGGAGGAAAAGCAGCGTGGATTCGCGGAGGCGCCTGGCCGCGTCGTCGTCGAGGCGGCGCTCCTCGCACCATCGCGCGGCGAGGGCCGTGCGCACGGTGTCCCGGAGATCCCGGTCGAAAAGAAGTGCCGTGCGGTGGCGCCCCGGCGCCATCTCCGTCCGCTTCCAGAGGCGGGAGTGGTGGATGAGCTTCTCCGCGGACGCCGTGAGCCGCGCGAGCCCCTCCTCGCCGAGGCGCTCCCTCAGGCGCGCCCGGTGGGCCTCGAGATAGCGGCGGAGCCGCTTCTCGTCCAGATCGTCGAACATCGGGAAGGGCTGCCCCGTGAGCGCGAGAAGCACGTACCGGGGCGCCAGCACCGCCGGAATCCCCGACTCCAGGTCCACACAGACGAACTGGCCGTCGGCGTTCCGGAGCAGATTCGCCGTGGACACGATCGCCGCCGTGGCGACCTGCCAACCGCTTCCGACGAGGCCCGACCGGAGAAGGCACTTCTCCATGGCCTTCATCTGGTGCAGCAGGCCCTTCATCTCCCCCGGCGCCCCTCCTCCTTCCGGCCCCTCGTGGGGCTTCGGGGGCGCGACCGGCCGCCCTTCGATCCACTCGGTCCCGAGGGCCCAGTGCCCCCCCGCGCACTCGCGGACGTACAGCGCCTCGGCGACGCGGCATCCTTCTTCGACCGAGAGCAGCGCTCCCGCGACGTGCCTGCGGTAGAGGCAGGACATCGCGGCATCGCGGTTGATCCCGTACGGAAATGGGGCGCCGAAGAACAACTTGTAGACCGCGCGCGTCAGGCCGGCGGGGGCGAAGTGCTTCTCCACGACCTTCCGGTGCCCTTCCGGCGTGCGGAGATCCACCAGGACCGCATGGGCGGCCCGTCCTCTCCCGAGAACGCGGAGCCGCGTGACCTCGGCGGGGCCGGTCCTCCCGAGCCCATAGTCGAGAGTGGTCTCCTCGACCGTGGGCGCGAGGAGCGCCGAGGAGCCGTCCTGTTCGGGCATCCCGGTATCCTAGCCGATCTTCCGCTCCCGGCGGGCCATCAGGGCCGGCACCAGGGTCAGCGAAGTGAAGAGGCAGGTCACCGACCCGATGAGGGCGACGATGCCCAGGCTCCGGAGGGCGGGGTAGTTCCCCAGCATGAGGATGCCGAAGCCGCCGACGTTCATGAGCGCCGCCAGCACCACCGCCTTGCCGGTCTCGAGGAGCCCCGCGTCCACCAGCCCCCCGCTGAGGTTCATGCGGGTCACGAGGTGGATGCTGTAATCGATCCCCACGCCGAGGATCATGGTCGCGACGAACGCGTTCACGTAGTTGACCGGGATCCCGAAGACCTTCATGAGCCCGAGCATCATGACGACGCCGGTCAGGAGCTGGAACATGGCGATGCCGGTCAGCTTCAGGCTCCGGTAGAGACGATCCCGGTTGAGCCGTACGCGCAGGATCCCCCATTTCCGGGCGAAATCGGGGCGCCCGGAGCCGGCCAGGGTGTAGAAGTCCAGGAGGAGAAGGACGGACACCAGGACGAGACCGAGAACGACCGCGCGAACCGCGTCCCGGACGAAGACCCGCCGCATCTCCTGACCCACGACGTTGGTGCCGGTCACGACAACCCCGGGGTCGCCGGCCGTCAGCGCCTCCACCAACCCCGGCGGCGCCTCCCGCTTCCACCTCCGCTCGGTGGGGTACAGGTAGGTGACGATCCGGACGCCATCGGGACCACGGTTCACGTAGCGGTCCACGAGCCGTCCGA
>JBGQAU010000142.1:0-3834 GCA_041494445.1 Acidobacteriota bacterium
CCCCACGGCAGTTATCGTGCTGGGGGGGGGCCAGACGTACCCCTTGCCGCCGGTGAGGTGAAACCCCTGGATCCGGTCCGCGGTCGTCGGGCCCACCCCGTTCACCGAGGTGGCCTGGACGACGGTGCACGAGGTGGTCGCGGTGTTGGGCGTGCAGTCCGACTTGATGCACGGCTTGCCGGTGGCGTTGATCGTCGTGACAAAGGGGCCGTCGGTCGAGACGACGCTGATCCCGCTGAAGATCCGGATCGCCTCGGCGTAGGTCCCCGGCCGCACGAGGACCGTGCCGCCCGCGGGGACGTTGTTCTTGAGGTAGCAGATCGCATCCTGGATCTTGCAGTACGGGTTGTCCCAGGTGCCGTCGCCGGGACCGGGGCAGTTCGTCGCATACACGTACACAGTCTGCTGCGCCCACGCGGTCGAGAGGGAGGCGAGAAGAACGAGGAGTACGGCTCCCCCCCCACGAACGGTAATGAGCCGCATCCCTCCACCCACCCGAACCCCCCCCGACGGGGGGTGTATGACGGACCGCAACCCCGTTCATATACGTCGAGTGGCGCGGAACGGCAAGCGCTCCGTGAGTTCCCTCGCCGCGCGCGTCCCGGGGACCCCCTGCCGGGCCGGAACCGCCACGGGGCGGATGGTTTCGGAGGGATTCCGCCGCGAGAGCCCTGCTTCTCTTCTCGCTACCGCGTTGCCGGCGTCGCCAGAAGCTGCTCCGCCTCCGCCCGGAGCGGGCCCGTGGTGATCTCCGCGGCGAGACGCCGCGCCCGCCCCACCTCTTTCCTAGCGAGCCAGGCCCTGACGAGCTGGACCCTCAGGCGGTCTCGATCCTCGGGCGTCACCGGGGCCGGAGTGACGTGGTCGAGAGGGGAGACCGCGAATCGCTCGATGTAGGCCAGAGTCGGATCCGAGGTGTCCTCGTACATGGCTTTCGGGGCGGAGAACTCGACGCGGGCGTTGTCGTCCGTGTTGCGGCTCGCTCCGGCGACGAGCCGACTCACCTCGGCCGTGCCGAGCCTGAACAGCGGGAGGACGTCGGCCGGCCTGCGGACGCCGATGCGGCCGAGGTCGATGAAGACGCGCAGCTCCGACATCCGCCGCGCCATACGGTCGAGATCGAGCGTGAGCGGCGCGTCGGAGCCGAGCAGGAGCAGGTCGGTCCCCTCGAAGGTCTCGAACAACATGGTGTTCCGAAAAGCCGCGTGGAACGCGGCGACGATGGAGCGCATGTCCTCGGTGGCGAGGCCGTACGTCTGCACCCACTGGCAGAAGATCCCCGACGGGTTCAGGCGCTCCCGGGCGAGCCGGAAGAACTCCTCGGTGAAGAGGTTCGACGCCACCGTCATCCACGGGTTCGAGGGCTCCGAGACGACGACGTCGTAGCGCCGAGGAGAGAAGGTGAGCTCGTTCCGCGCGTCGTTGATCGCGAGGACCAGCCTCGGATCGTCGAGGACGTCGTAGTTGACCGAGGCGAACCGGCGCGCCGCCGGGACCATGGCCGCTTCGATCTCGACGACACGGATGCTTCGGACCGGGTGCGCCGCGACCGCGCCCGCGGTGATCCCGCTCGCGAGGCCGATGACGAGCACGTCCCGCGGGGCGCGGTGGAGGAGCAGCGGCAGGTGCGCGCACATCAGCTGCGTCTCCATGTCCCCGCTCGTCGAGGCCTCGACCTTGCCGTTCACCGAGAGGAACAGGTTGTTGATCTCGGGCTGCTCCGCCACCATCACGGACGCCGTCAAACCCTCCTGGAAGAAGACCAGCCGGCTGTGCGTCATCGTGCGGCTCACGAAGTCCTTCCAGCCCGCGTGCTCCGGCAGGTCGACCACGTTGATGTACACCCCGCTGTTCATGAGGAGCGTGTTCCAGCCCGGCGGCAGCGCCGGGATGATCGCCGCCGCGGCCACGAGCGGGAGCACGAGGGCCCACCGCGCGCGCCCGCCGGCCGTCTGGAGGCGGAGCGCGGCGACGAGCCCGAGCAGGACCTCGAAGAAGGCGACGGCGAGAAGGGTGTTCCGCACGCCGAGGAGCGGGACGACCGCGAACCCCGCGGCGGCGGAGCCGACGATCGTGCCGAACGTGTTCGCGGCGTACACGGATCCCACCGACGCGCCGACGCCGTCGAGCCCCCGCGCGTGGAGCTGGAGCACCGCGGGAAAGAGCCCGCCCAGCGCGAAGGTGGCCGGGAACATCACCGCGAACCCGATGAAGAACTGGACCGCGAGCCACGCGTTCGGACCGAGCCCGCCGCCGAAGTACAGCTCGGCGAAGATCCTCGGCATCGTCTGGAGCAGGAACGCGGTGGCGTAGGCGAGGATCCCGGCGGCGCCGAGCAGCCCCGCGAGAAGCGCGCCCGGGTCGAGCCGCGGTCGCCGCCGGATCCACGCCGAGAACGTCGCGCTGCCGGCGGCCAGCCCCGTCAGGAACGCGAGGAGCATCAGGGAGAAGGCGTACACGGAGCTGCCGACGATCAGCGCGAGGCCGCGGGTCCAAGCCACTTCCAGGACCATCGCCACGAAGCCCGACGCCGCGAAGAGCCACAGCGCGAGTCGCGAGCCACGCCGAGGCGGCGCCGCCTGGCGGGCCGTGGGTGCGGTCGCCGCGGCAGGGCCGCCCGCTCGCCGCGCGAGCAACAGCGCCCCGGTTCCGACCAGGACGTTCACGACGGCGGTGGACCACAGCGTGTGACGGACGCCGAACGCGGGGATCGCGATCACCCCCGCGAGAAAGGTCCCCGCCATGGCGCCGAACGTGTTGACCGCGTACAGGGAGCCGATCTCTCCGCCGACGCGGTCGGGATCAGCGGCGACCTGGCGGGCGAGCACCGGAAGGCTCGCGCCCATCAGAAAGGTGGGAGGCAGCAGGACCGCCAGGACTCCCACGGTCTTGGCCACGCTGAACAGGACGTAGGAACTCTCGCCGCCGGCGCTCCAGAGAGCCGCGTAGACGGGGGTGAGGGCGCGGAAGAGGAGGGGGACGGCGAGCGCGTACGCTCCGATCGCGATCTCGAGCAGACCGTAGATCCTCAGAGGCGGGGCCGTGCTGCGATCGACGTAGCGGCCCGCTGTGAACGAGCCGAGAGCGAGCCCGCCCATGAAGGCGGTGAGGATGGCGCTGGTTGCGAACAGGGTGGAGCCGAGGACGAGAATCAACTGGCGGAGCCAGAGCACCTCGTAGACGAGGCTCGTCACCCCCGAGAAGAAGAAGAGAACGAAGATCCCGGCGCGGCGGCGTTGAAGCGACGGGATCAATCAGGCGTCTCCGACACAGAGCAAACCGCCACCGCAGGACGGGGTGGCGGTTCTCCGAGGTTTCCGCCGGAACGGGTCCGCTGAAACAGCGGAACGCGCGAACCGGCGCAGCAGCGCCTTAGATCGGCTCGGTCTGCGACTTGTGGTGCCCCTTCTTCAATCCCTTGGTCTCCGGGTCGAAAGGCGGAGACATCGGCTGCGGCTCGTTGCCGGGAAGGGGCCGGCCGATTTCGGACGCGAACGTCGCGACGAACGCATCCATCTGGGTCTGGCTGAACGGCGCCTGGGGGCTATTCGTGCTGACGTTCAGCCCGAGGGCGCTGGCGATCTGGGCCACGGCCCCCTCGTTCAGAGTGGCTTTCACGTCCAGCACCGGAAGATTGACCCCGGCGGCTTTTAGAGAAGCGGCCGCCGCGGCACCGTCCGTCGCCGACAGGTTCTTCACCTGGGCGATCTGGGTCAGAAAGTCGCCAACGGTCACCTTGCCCGCGGCGTTCGCCGGGACCATCACTGCAAGCGCGACCAAAGCCATCAAAGCGATCCGAATCACTCTCTTCATGAACGTGACCTCCCCGCTCCG
>JBGQAU010000016.1:0-43230 GCA_041494445.1 Acidobacteriota bacterium
CGAGCTTCACGAGGTAGGCGAACGGCCAGATCTGGCCGTTGTGCGTGTGGCCCGAGAGCATCAGGTCGGCGCCGAGCTCTGCCGCCCGCTCGACCTCGCTCGGGCTGTGGCAGAGGAAGATCGTGGCGCCGCGGGGACGCGACGCGAGAGCGCGCGCGACGAAGCCGTCCCTCTCGCCCAACTGCCGCCGGGCGGTGAGGTCGTCGACACCGGCCACCACGAGGCCCGGCGCCGCTTCGGCCGCCTCGTCCCGAAGCACCCGGAATCCCGCCGCCCGGAGGACGGCGACCGACCGATCGAGCCCCGCGTAGAACTCGTGGTTCCCCGTGACCGCGAAGACGCCGAGCGGCGCCGTGAGGCGGTGGAGGACGGGAGCCAGGGCCTCGGCCCTCGAGGCATCATGGTCCAGGACGTCCCCGGTGACGGCGATGAGGTCCGGCTTCAGGGCCTCGACGTCGGCGATCCGGCGCGACAGCCAGCCCTTCGCCAGGAGCGGCCCGAGGTGGAGGTCCGAGAGCTGAACCACCACGAGGCCGTCGAGCTGGGGCCCCAAACCCTTCACCCCGACGGTGCGCTCGGTGATCTCCGGCGGGCGCAGTCCCTGGACCAGGGCCGCCGCGGACAGGAAGCCCGCCGCGGCGAGCGCGACCGCCCGCGCTCGCGCCGCGTGCTCGCGGAACAGGAAGCCGAAGCCCGTGGCCACGTCCGCTACCAGGAGCGAGACGACGGTCAGGAAGAGCACCCCGACCCAGACCGAGCCGATCGCGTCCAGCGGGAAGTCCAGGCGGCCGGCCCGCGACGAGAGGATCCGCGCCAGGGGGTAGCTGAGCCAGAGCGCCGCCGCCGCGAGGGCCAAGAAGCGGCGGGCGAGGGGCGACGCGAAGGCCGGGAGCCCCGAGACGCGCCAGAACGCGTACGCGTGCATGAGGGTCCACACCGAAAGGACGATCAGCAGGAAGACCGTCAGCCTCGCCATGGAAATCGCCGGGTTACCGGGTTCCGCGCCGGTCGACGGCTTCGCGTAAGGCGCGCACGTGCTCGGGGCCGGTGCCGCAGCAGCCGCCTACGATCGCGACGCCGAGAGCGATGAGAGCGCGGGCCCTTTCCGCCATGTACCCGGGGTCTTCGGTGTACACGAGGCCGCCCGCCGACGCGTGGGGAAGGCCGGCGTTGGGCTGGATCGCGACCGGCGTCTGGGTGCGCGCCTTGAACTCGGCGGCGATCTCCACCATCGCGTCGCTGCCGTTCCCGCAGTTCGAGCCGACGGCGTCGGCGCCGGCGTCCTCGAGGACGCGGCACGCGCGCTCGACCGTGACCCCCATGATCGTGAAGAACCCCCGAGGCGTCCGGTCGAAGGTCATCGTCGCCACAACGGGAACGGCCGGCGCCGCCTCCTTCGCCGCACGGACCGCCAGGGCCGCCTCCGTCGCGTCGCTCATGGTCTCCACGAAGATCGCGTCGGCCCCGGCCTCCGCCAGGGCGCGGGCCTGGACGGAGAAGCTCCGGAGAACCTCGGCCTCCGAGGCGTCGCCGTACGGCTCGAGCAGGCGCCCGGAGGGACCCATGGACCCGTAGACCAGCGCGCGCCCGGCGACCCCCCGTCTCGCCGCCTCGACCGCCCGCGCGTTGATCTCGGCTGCGCGCCGTCCGAGCCCGTACGGAGCCAGCTTCAGCGGGGAGCCGCCGAAGGTGTCGGCCTGCACGAGATCGGCGCCCGCCGCCGCGTAGACTGCGGCCACTTCCTCCAGCACGTCGGGTCTCTCGAGGGCGAGGGCCTCGGGACACGCTCCCGGGGCGAGACCGCGGGCCATGAGCAGGGTGCCCATGGCGCCGTCCGCCACCAGCACCTCGCCCACGGCCAGCCGCTCCAAGAGCCCCCGCACGTCAGACCGCCCCCACCAGCTCGGCAACGCGTTCCACCGCGTTCGCCGCGTCGTAGCCGTGGGCGTCGGCGCCGATCTCCCGCGCGAACTCGGCCGACACCGGCGCCCCGCCGACGATGGTCCTGACCTTCCCGGCAAGGCCGCGCCGCCCCAGGAGATCCACGACCTTCGCCATGCCGGGCATGGTCGTGGTGAGCAGCGCCGACATGCCGACGACTCCCGCTCCCTCGCGCTCCGCGGCCTCGACGAACCGCTCGGGAGCCACGTCGTTCCCGAGATCGATCACATCGAACCCGGCCCCCTTGAGCATGATCCCCACCAGGTTCTTCCCGATGTCGTGCAGGTCTCCCTGGATCGTGCCGATCACCACCGTTCCCCGCGCCCGTGCCGCCTCCCCCGCGAGGAGCGGCTTCACGACCTCGACACCCGCCGTCATCGCCTTCGCCGCGAGAAGGACGTCGGGAAGGAAGATCTCGTGCCGGCGGAAGCGCTCGCCGACGTCCGCCATCCCGAGGATCAGTCCGCGGTCGAGCACCTCCTTCGGCGTGGTGCCGACCGCGAGCGCCGCCCTCGCAAGCTCCGCCACCCGCCGATCCTCACCCCTTCCGAGGCTCTCCGCGATCTCCCGAAGGATTTCCATGTTCGTCCTCCCAATCCTCTCCCGGCGCGACGGCGGCGGCCGCCCGGTCGCGGCAACTCCTCTCTCCGCACGTCGCGCAGCACGCGTAGACCGGCTCGAGCCGATGGATCCCCTCCGGGCCCACGGCGATCACCCCCGAGACCGACTTCAGCGGCCGCATGAGGCAGCTCTCGTTGAGAACGATGCCGGCCTCCCCGGGCACGAGGCGCGCGAAGAGCCTCCGCTGCCCCGTGAGGTCCCACCCGCAGTAACCGGGACTGTAGTCGAGGGCCCGCCGGTCGGCCGGCACCTCGCCCCGGGCGATGAGAGCCGAGAGGTAACGGCGCGCGAGGATCCGCGACAGTCCCTCGGCGGCGGACGACGCCGCGGCGTCGAGCACGTAGCCGAGCGCGAAGTCGTCTGTACCGAAGAGGGCGGCGATCTCGAGGCTCACGTCCTCGCCGAGCGTCGCCGCGAAAAGCGCCAGCCGGTCGGCGCGCGGCAAGACGGCGTCGAGCGGGGCGGGCGAGAGGTTTTTCCCCTCGCCGGCGTACACCGCCTCGAACTCCTGCCGCGCGATCTGCTCGACGACTCCCGCGGGCTGCGCGTGACGCCGGAGCAGGTCCACGGCCTTCGACAGGAGACCGCTCACCGTGGCGGTGGGCTCGCGGTCCCTTCCGATCCCGAGGCGCTCCAGGACCGCTCGCGGGTCCGGCTCCGCCTCGGCGAGGTCGAGTCTCAGGACGGCCCTCACGCTTCCCTCGGGGGCAGCGCTTCCATCCCGGCGCGGCGGGCCTCGCCTTCCATCAGGCGCGTCAGGTCCCGCTTCACGTCCCCGGACAGCCGCGACGGGACATGGGCGCCGACGAGCCGCTTCACCTCCCGGAACGCCCTCTCGCCGAGGGAGAGGCTCCCCTCCTCGCGCCAACGGGAAAGGTTCGCCCGATCGATGGCCGGTCCCGGGAAGCAGTGCTCGGTCCTGAGGTGCCGGCGCGTATGAGCGGCGATCAGAAGGTGCTTCTCGCGCAGCAGCTCTTCGAAGAGCGGGAGCGAGGGGAAATCGTCGCGCGGCTCGATCCCTCGGGCGAGCCTCAGGACGAGGCCGCAGATCTCGTGGTCCAGCACCAGCTTCTCGAGGCTCTGGCAGCTCTCGAAATCGAGCATGCCCGGTCCCGAGACGCTGTTGATCCCCGCGAGCGCCGCCAGCGTCGCCCCCATCGAGGTTTCGAGCCCGGCCTGTGCGTCGAGGCGCTTCGCGTCGCTCAGCGCGATGTAGGCCTGTGTCGGGAGATGGAGGTGCTTTCCGATCTCGTTGTAGGCGCAGTCCACCATCTGCGTCTCGACCGCACCCATCGGCGTGGTCTCGTACCTCACGTCGAACGCGGCGGGGGAGCCGCCGTAGAGGACCGGCGCCCCCGGGCCCGCGAGCTGGGCGATCACGAGCCCGCTCAGGGTCTCGGCGGTGTGCTGGATCAGCGTCCCCACCAGCGTCACCGGCGCCATGAACCCCGAAAGCGGCATCGAGATCAGCTCGGTCGGGATCCCCCACCGCGCGCAGTCCACGAGGTTCTGCGACGTGATCTCGCTCCACTTGAGCGGCGATGTGGGGCAACACGAGAAGATCGTCAGCGGCTTCTCCCGGAGTGCCTTTTCGTCGCCCCGGACCGCGAGCTGAAAGTCCTTCATCAACTCGAACGATTCGATCCGGAACGCCCCGGTGACGACCGGCTTCTCGCAGTACATGAGGCTCAGGTACAGTCGGTAGCTGTCCGACACCGACTCGTGGACGTCCGCGGGGACGATCGCGGTGCTCGCCGCGTGGATGTCCGGGAGACCGCTCACGACCTTGAAATGCTCGACGCAGTCCCGGGTCGAGGGCCTGCGAATCTCGCCGGACGCTCCGTCGAGCACGTGAATCGCCGCGGACCCCGGCGTGAAGTGGATGCGACGACCCGAGAGGTCGTGGGTCTCCTGGCCCAGGACATCGTAGAGCTTGAATCCCTTCGGGGCGCTGGCGACCGCGCGATCCACCAACTCCTCCCGGAAGTACACCCGCTGGGCCTCCCGGTCCACCTTCGCCCCGTGGTCGGCAAGGAGCGACAGCACGCGAGGGTTGTGGACCTCGACGCCGAGGCGCCACAGAACCTCCCTGGCCTCCGCGAGAATCCGCTCGATCAGGGTGTCGTCCAGCAGCCGGAATATCGGTCTCATGCTTCCCCCTACCGCGTCAGCTCCAGGACCTCGTCGGTGCGCGCGATCCTCACGCCCCGCCGGCGCCATTCCTCGAGCAGCCCGGGAGCCGTCTCGGCGCGGATCGCCTTGGCGGCGTCCTCGACGAGCCACACCTCCAACCGCCCGAGCGTCAGGAATCCCTCGACGGCGTACCGGGCGCAGACGTCCAGGGCGACCCCGTACACCACGATGCGCGAGGGGTCGTACGCGCGCAGCACCGTGCACGAGTTCGGGTTGGAGAACACGTCGAACCGCTGCTTCTGGAGGAACACCTCCCCCCGGTGGTTGCGGACCTGCGCCGCGAGCGCCGGGGCCGGGACTGGGTTCGACGGGACCCAGAGCGGGTTCTGCGGCGCCGTCGCGGCGATCTTCGCGGCCCCCGGTGTCCCCGCGACGCAGTGGGGCGGGTAGGTCTCGCGAAAGTCGGGCCGGTCCGAGAACTCCGGATCGTCGGGCGCGTGGTGGTCCACCGACCCAGCCCGGTCGATCCCCGAGCGCCTCGCGTGGAGCGTGAGCGTTTCCAGGTTGGCGACGATCGTCTCGGCGCCGGGCACGTAGAGCGCCCCCGAGGGGTCCATGAAGTCCACCTGCGTGTCCACGTCCCAGAACAGGATCCCCGCCATGACGCACCTCCGGCATCGATGGCTCGTTATTGTATCCGCGAACGGCGCCGGGCGGTGACGCCGGGTTCAAGCTCGACGGGTTCAAGCTCGACCTTGCGGTAGATCTCTTGCGGCCGTATAAACGGTACGTCCTTCGTTCCTTGTGTGCTTCTGCTGGGTCCGCGGGGTGATGCGTTCGGGGAGATCGCGGTGCACAAGCCGATCCGATGCGTGGCGGCATTCCTCCTGATCGTGCTTCCAGCATTCGTGCCGACGACGGCGTGCAGAAGCCGGCGCGAGCCGGTTACCGCGCCTCTCTCGCCGCCGAGCGGCTCCACCGCTCCCTCTCCGGAGGGCGCGCCTCCCGCAGCGCCATCCACGCCGGCGGTGGTACGCATGTTCGTGAACGCGAGCGAGGTCGGCGTCGGCGATCGCGTCTCCTTGCACGTCGTGATCCAGGGCGCGCTGGACGTCGGGAGCGTGCCGTTCCACCTGGTGTTCAATCCCGCCGTGCTTCGTTTCGAGGGGAGCGAGCAGGGGCCGTTCCTCGGGAGCGACGGGAGGCAGACCGCGTACCTCGCCTCCACGACGTCCTCGGGGGACACCGTCGTGGTCGGACTCTCGCGGCTCGGCCCGGGCAACGGGATTTCCGGAGACGGCGAGCTGTGCGTCCTCCGCTTCACCGCCGTCGGCTCGGGCTACGCGGTGCTTGCTTTCGCCCACGAGAAGGTGCGGGACTCGAGCAACCGGATCGTGCCCGGGGTCTTCCAGAACGCATCGGTGACGGTACGCTGAGATCGCGGACCTACCGCCCCTCCCCCTCGAGCCACCTTTCGCAGTCGATGGCAGCCCGGCACCCGGCCGCAGCCGCCGTGACCGCCTGGCGGTAGACGTGGTCGTGCACGTCCCCGGCGGCGAAGACCCCCGGGATGTTCGTGTAGGACGAAGTCCCATCGATCGAGAGGTACCCCTCGGCGTTCATCGGGAGGACCGTCTTGAACATCGACGTGTTCGGCGTGTGGCCGATGGCCACGAAGAAGCCGGCGCAGGGCCGCTCGGCAACGGCACCGGTCTTCACGTTCCGGACGCGGACCGCCGCGACCTTCTGGCCGTCGCCCAGGACCTCGTCCACGACGGAGTCCCAGACCACTTCAACCTTCGGGTTCTTGAGCACTCGGTCGGCCATGATCTTCGAGGCGCGTAACGCGTCGCGCCGGTGGATCACGGTAGTGCGGGAGCCGTAGCGCGCCAGGAAAAGCGCCTCCTCCATCGCGGAGTCGCCTCCCCCCACCATGACGATCTCCTTCCCGCGGAAGAAGAACCCGTCGCAGGTCGCGCAGTAGGACACGCCGCGCCCGGCGTACTCCTTCTCCCCGGGGACCCCGAGGGTGCGCGGCGAGGCGCCGGTCGCCACGATCACCGCGCGCGCGCGCACCTCCCGGTCGTCGGTCGAGACCCCGAACGGGCGCGCCGAGAAATCCACCCTGACGACGTCGCCGGGCAGGAACTCCGTGCCGAACCGCTCCGCCTGCTTGCGGAACCGGTCCATCAGCTCCGGCCCCATGATTCCCTCGGGGAAGCCGGGATAGTTCTCGACCTCCGTCGTGTTCATGAGCTGTCCGCCGGCGAGCAGACCCTCCACCACCACCGGAGAGAGATTCGCCCGGGCACAGTAGATGGCGGCGGTGAGCCCCGCCGGTCCGGCTCCGATGATCACGACGTCGTGCTGCACCACCAACGCCTCCCTCTAATCGAGCTGCGTGCCCCGCGGGATGACCACGACGCCCCCCGCGGTCATGGTGAAACGCTCCTTGTCGTCTTCCGGATCCTCCCCGATCACGAAGCCGGGGGGAATCCGCACTTCCTTGTCCACGATGACCCGGCTCACCCGCGCGTAACGGCCGACCTCGACACCGTCCATCAGCACGCTCTCCGCGACCCGGGCAAACGAGTTCACGCGCACCCTCGGCCCCAGGACGCATCTCTCCACCCTGCCGCCGCTGACGATCACGCCGCCGCTCAGGATGGAGTCCAGCGCCAGTCCGATGCGCCCGCCTGGCTCCTCCTGCGCGAACACGGTCTTCGCCGGCGGGAGCTGGTGGGGGATCGTGCGAAGCGGCCAATCCCGGTCGTACAGGTTGAATACCGGGTCCACCGAGACGAGGTCCATGCTCGCCGCGTAGTACGCGTCCAGCGTCCCGATGTCCCGCCAGTACAGCATCTGCTTCCGGTTTTCGTCCACGAACGGGTAGGCGTAGACTTGCTCGGAGCCGACGAGGTTCGGCAGGATGTTGTGCCCGAAGTCGTGCCGGCTCTCCTGGCGCGCGTCCGCGCACAGGGCGCGCACGAGGCTCTCCGTCTCGAAGCAGTACACCCCCATGTTCACCAGGGCCCGATCCGGCCGTCCCGGGACGGGGCGAGGGTCGGAGGGTTTTTCCGTGAAGGCGACGATCCGCCAGTCCTCGTCCACCTCGATCACCCCGAACGCCGACGCAACCTCGATGGGGACCTCCACCGCGGCTGCGGTGGCCACCGCGTCCTTCGCCTCATGGAACTCCAGCATCCGCCGGTAGTCCATCTTGTAGATGTGGTCGCCGGAGAGGATGATCACGTGCCGTGGCCTCTCCTGCTCGAGAAGATAGATGTTCTGGTAGACCGCGTCGGCGGTGCCGGCGTACCAGCGCTGCCCGATCCTGAGCTGCGGCGGCACCGTGTAGATCCACTCTCCCAGCTCCGCGGAGAAGATCGGGTCCCACCCCTGCTTGATGTGCCGCTCGAGGCTCCCGGACTTGTACTGGGTCAGGACGAACATCTTCCGCAGCCCCGAATTCAGGCAGTTCGACAGGGTGAAGTCGACGATCCGGTAGATCCCGCCGAAAGGGACGGCGGGCTTGCCGCGGTCTCGGGTGAGCGGGTAGAGCCGCTCGCCCTGCCCTCCCGCGAGCACGAGGGCCAGCACGTCGTGCAGGATCACCGACCTTCGGGCCATCACGCTACCTCCCTCGAGCGGACCCGGGCCCTACTTGGGCTCCTCGGCGGGCCCCTCCCCGCCGGGCCGCGCCGCAAGGAGCTCGCGGATCTTCCCCCGGAGTTCCGAGGTGTCCGCGCTCTTGATGATATAGGCGTCGGCGGCCCAGCTCAGGAAGTTGTCTTTATGGGACGAGTACGCGGAGTTGAGGACCACCGGGATCTTGGGGTGCTTCTCAAGGATCCGGCCCATCGCCTCGAGGCCGTCCATGCCCGGCATCCGGATATCCAGGACGACCAGGTCGGGCGACCCGGTCTCCAACGCCTCAAGGCCTTCCACCGCGGTCGCGGCGGTGATCACCTCGTACCCCTCCTGCTCCAGGTCGTGCTTGTAGAGCAGTCGGAGGTTCTTCTCGTCTTCAACGACCAGGATTTTCGGCATCGTTCGGTTCCTCCTGCGCTGCCGGGAGCCTGATGTAGACCGTCGTTCCGGACCCTACCTGGCTCTCGACGTGGATCTCTCCCCGGTGATCGCTGATGATCTGGCTGGCGATGGTGAGACCGAGCCCCGATCCGGTCGCCTTCGTGGTGAAGAACGGCTCGAAGATCCGTCCGCGAACGTCCGCGGGGATCCCGACTCCGGTGTCCTCGACGGCCAGCTCGAGCCCGCCCGGCACCTCCCGCGTCCTCAGGGTGAGCGTGCCGCCGTGGGGCATCGCGTGGACGGCGTTCCGCATGACGTTGACCAGGGCCTGGAACAGCTGGTTGCGGTCGGCGGCCGCCGGCACGAGCCCGGGCTCGGCGTCCACTCTTCCGACGACCCCGGCGTCGTCCACCTCCCAGCGGAGCAGGTCGAGCGCCTCGACCGCCAGTTGCGCCAGGTTGACCTTGCCGATCCGCGGGACGGCGGGCCGCGAGTAATCGAGCACCTCCCTCACGATCGTCTCGAGCCGCCGCACCTCGTCCACGATGATCTGGATGGACTCGCGCTTGGTGTCCTGCGGAGGGACCTCGCGGAGGAGGGAGCGCGCGAAGCCGCCGATCGCCACCAGGGGGTTCCGGATCTCGTGCACGACCCTGGCGGCCATCTCTCCCACCGCCGAGAGGCGCTCGGTCCGAAGGAGCCGCTCCTGGTTCTCGCGGATCTCCTGGGTGGCCTTCTCGAGCGACGCCACCTGGGTCTCCAGCTCGCCGATCAGCCTCGCCCGCTCGATGGCGAGGCCCGCCTGCATCCCCAGGAGCTCGAGCACGCCCACGTCGTCGTCCTCGATCGGCCGACCGGTGATGGCGTTGTCCGCCAGCAGCAGCCCCACGGGCTTCCCCTCGGCCACGAGCGGCACAGCGACGAAGTCGCCCACTCCGAGGCGCTGGAGGAGCGCGGGGCTCACAGGCCGCCCCTCCGGCATCTCGCGACCGCCCTGGACTCGCACCGTGGAAGGCGAGCGCAGGGCGTCGATCAGGAAGTTCTCCCTGTCGGCCAGGCGGGCCGTGATCCCGCGGACGATCTCGTTCACGCGGCTGCTGGTCCGCTCGACGAACGGCTCATACTCCCGCAGGAGCTTCCGCAGGCCGGCCTTCGAGCGGGACAGCTCGTCCCAGATCCGGTGGGCCTCCTCCGGGTCGGAGGGGCCGATCGCCACCCTTCCCCGGAGTTCCCCGCGCTTCTCGTCGGCGAGCAGAAGGAACGCCCGGTTGAAACGCAGCCCCTCTCCCGCGGTCGCACCGACGAGAATGGTCCGAAGGATCTCGTTCAGGCCCATGGCCGACTGCAGCGCCTCGGCGATCTCCCGAATGATGGAAAGCTGCGCGACGCGCCGCTCGAGGTTCCGCTCGAGGGCCTTGGAGCCCGTGAGATCGAGGACCAGGTAGAATGCGCCTTGGGCCGTGCCCTCCGTCCCCTGAATCTCGGTGCGCGTCACCATGACGCGGAGAGTTCTCCCCTCGTGCGTGCGGTGTTGCGCCTCGTACCGGTGCGTCGCGGTGCCGGGCGCCGTCTCCGGCTCCTGCGGGACGATCTCCTCGACGATCTCGTCCCACCGGTGACCGACCGCTTCCTCCCCGGGCCGCCCGTAGAGCGAGGTCGCGCCGCGGTTCCACGCCCGGACGACGCCGTTCGCGTCCACCAGCACCACAGGGATCGACCACGCCGCGATGAGGCGGACGAGGTCCATGGTCCCGCCCTGGAAGAACTGCTCGATCCCCTCGGCTCCGCGGATCTCCCGAGCCAGCTCGAGCCAGCGCGGTTCCGTCTGGCCGGGGATGCGCAGCGGCGCCACGGTCACCTCGAAGACACGGGGGTGCGGCACGCCGCCCTGCACCAGACGCAATACCCGTCGAAGCGGCCCCTCCTGCGCGCTCAGCTCCAGGAGACAGGGCTCGCAGGGCCTGTCGCTCCCCGCGCACACTTCCGTGCATGACTTGCCCACGGCCTCCTCGGCGCTGGCGCCCGGGAGCACGCCCGTGGCCCAGACCACCCTCCGGTCGGCGCCGAAGACCACCGCCCCGAGGCGGCCGATCTCCATGACGCGCGAGATCACGTCCTCGCACGCGACCGGCATGTCCGAAGCCTTCGACTTCATCTCGCCGTCCACACGGCCTCCGGCGGCTTCCGACCGCGCTCGGCGACCGCCTCCCCATAAGCCTCGACGTACTCCCGCGCCGAACGCTCCCAGGAGAAGTCGGCGCTCATCCCGCGCGCGACCAGACCGCGCCAGAGCTTTCGATCGCGGAACGCCCGCGCCGCCCGGCGCACGGTCTTGAGCAGCTCCGCCGGTTCGTACGCCCGGAACACGAATCCGTTGGCCCGGTCCGGGTCCTCGTCGAGGTCCACCACGGTGTCCTTGAGCCCGCCGACCGCCCGAACCAGGGGGACGGTCCCGTAGCGCAGGCTGTACATCTGGTTGAGGCCGCACGGCTCGTAGCGGGAAGGCATCAGGAACATGTCCGAGCCGGCCTCGATCCGGTGAGCGATCCCCTCGTCGTGCCTCGACAGGAACGCGAGGCGGCCGGGGTGCCTCGACGCGGATTCGCGGAGCGCGGCCTCGAACCGCGCCTCTCCCGCTCCGAGGATCACGATCTGTATCCCGCCGCCGAGGATCGCATCGAGCACCGGGATCAGCAGGTCGATCCCCTTCTGGGATACGAGGCGCGTCACCATCCCGACGAGCGGGACGCCGGGGACGGGAGCATCGAGACCCGTCTCTTCGTGGAGGGCCGCCCGGACCTTCGCCTTGTTTCCCAGTCGGCGCGGGCCGTAGGCGAACGGCAGGTGCGGGTCCCTCTCCGGGTCCCAGACCACGACGTCGATTCCGTTCAGGATCCCGCGCAGGTGCTCGGTCCTCGCGGAGAGCACCCCCTCCAGCCCCGCTCCGAACTCCGGCCCGCTCCGGATCTCCTCGGCGTAACGCGGGGAGACGGTGGTCAGGACATCCGCCGCCTCGAGCCCGAGCTTCATCAGGTTGACCCTGCCGTGGTATTCCAGAGGCCCGGCGGGGAAATCGAGGCCCGCCGGGAGGCCCGAGTCCTCGATCCACGAGCGCGGCTCGATCCCCTGGTAGCCGAGATTGTGGACGGTGAAGACGGTCGCGGGACGCCCATCGCGGATCGGCGGCGCCCAGCGGAACAGCGCGGGAAGGAGGGCCGCCTGGTGGTCGTGGGCATGGACCACGTCGGGGATCCAGCCGTCCTCGCCGATTTCGGCGTGGATCGCCCGGCAGAAGAGCGCCCAACGGCGCCCGTTGTCCGGGTATCCCAGCCGGGTCGCGGGATCGACGTAGATCCCGGGGCGGCGGAACATCTCGTGGCCCACGAGGAGCACGGGTGAGGGAAGCGCGTCCCCCTCGTACCGCGAGACGGCGACCACGGTCCGCCCACGCGAGAGGCGAACGGGCACCTCGCTCCGCCTCACCTCGTGCGCCCCCGCCGGGAGGGCGGCATCCGCCTCGGGGAACCGGGGCAGGGCGCAGCGGACCTCGTGTCCGAGCGCGCCCAGGGCGCGGGCGAGCGCCCCGACCATGTCGGCGAGGCCGCCGACCTTGGCCAGGGGCCACAACTCCGTGGATGCCATCAGGATCCGCACGCACTCCCTCAGAGAATCGCCTCGCGGAGGAACGCGGCGGCCTCCTCCGGCGCGGTCGGGTTGATGTAGAAGCCGCTCCCCCACTCGAAGCCCGCGACCCGGGTCAGCCTCGGGAGGATCTCGATGTGCCAGTGGAAATCCATCGGCAGGGTGTCCCAGTAGTTCCGGCGGCGGACCAGCGTCTCCGTGTTGGGGGCCGTGTGGAGCATGAAGTTGTACGGCGGGTCGCGAAGCACCCCCTTGAGCCGGGCCATGAGGTCCTGCAAGCAGCGGGCGAGCCCGGCGAGCACCGGCCTCGGCTCCTCGGCGAAGGAGTGGCAATGGCGCCTCGGGATCATCAGCATCTCGAACGGGAAGCGGGAGGCGTACGGGGCGAACACCGCGAAATGCTCGTCGAGGATCACGATCCGCTCCCGCGCCTCGATCTCCTGGAGCAGGAGGTCGCAGTAGATGCATCGCTCCTTCAGGTGGTAGTGCTGCCGGGCGGACTCCAGCTCCACCGAGATCGCCCTGGGCGTCACCGGCGTCGCGATGATCTGGAGGTGCGGGTGCGGCAGCGCGGCCCCCGCCGCGGCGCCGTGGTTCTTGAACAGAAGCGAGTACTTGAAGCGACCGTCCCGCATCAGGTCCCGGAGCCGGTCCTGGCAGAGCGAGAGGACCTTCTCGATCTGGGCGGGCTCCATATCCGCGAGGTGGAGGTCGTGACGAGGCGTCTCCACGATCACCTCGTGGGCCCCGATCCCGCGCATCCGGTCGTACATCCCCACCGCCCGCCGCTCGAGATCCCCCTCGATCGCCAGAGCCGGGTATTTGTTCGGGAAGACCCGCGCCTCCCAGCCCGGTCCGTTGGGCGGAGAGCCGTTCGGGCGGATCGCGGTGATCTCCGGCGGGGTCTTGTCCTCCCTCCCGGGACAGAACGGGCAGAACTTCGGCTCGGCGAACGCCTCCCGCGGCGAGATGAAGTCCTCGGGCCTGCGGCTCCGCTCCGTCGCGATGATCACCCACCGTCTCGAGAGGGGGTCGTGTCTCAGTTCCGACATCGGCCGTCCTTTCCCGGGGCAGCGGCGCCCCGCCGCCGGACTACCCGAAGAATACGCTCGCAAGGTCGAGGAGCGATCCGTCCACCGTCTTGAGCTGCGCGACCGCATCCCGGAGAGGGACCGGCTCGAACCGCCCGCCCCGGAGCGCCGCCATCATGCCGAACCTCCCCTCCTCGACCATGTCGGCCGCGAGGAGGCCGTAGCGCGTCGCCAGCATCCGGTCGTAAGCGGTCGGGGTGCCTCCGCGCTGCACGTGGCCGAGGGCGACCGAGCGGGTCTCGAAGCCGGTGCGCCTCTCGATTTCCTTCGCGAGCCGCTCGCCGATCCCGCCGAGGAGCACGTGTCCGAACGCGTCCTTCTCCACTTCCTTGGTCACGGCTCCCTCCGGGAGGACCGCGCCCTCTGCGGCGACGATGATGCTGAAGTTCTTGCCCCGCGCGCGCCGGCTCCTGATCGCGCTCACGACCGCCTCGACGTCCACCGGTCGCTCCGGGACCAGGATGTAGTCCGCGCCGCCGGCCAGGCCCGTGTGGAGCGCGATCCAGCCCGCGTGCCGGCCCATCACCTCGAGGACGATGGTCCGGTCGTGGGACTCGGCCGTCGTGTGGAGCCGGTCCACGGCCTCGACCGCGATGGACACGGCGGTGTCGAAGCCGAACGTGACGTCGGTCCCCGACAGGTCGTTGTCGATGGTCTTCGGCACGCCGACCACGGGGCGGCCGGCCTCGGCGAGGCGCGCGGCGACCCCCAGCGTGTCCTCGCCGCCGACGGCGACGAGCGCTTCGAGCCCCAGCGCGCCGAAGTTCGCCTCGACCTTCTTCGCGTCCTCCGGCTTCTTGTACGGGTTCGTGCGGCTCGTCCCGAGGATCGTTCCGCCGCGGTGGAGGATTCCCGACGTGGTGGCGAGGGTCAGCTCGACCGTGTCGCCCTCCATCATTCCCTTCCATCCCTTGCGAATGCCGAGCACGCGGTGGCCACGCGACGCCGCGCGACGCACCACCGCCCGGATCACCGCGTTCAGGCCGGGGCAGTCCCCGCCGCCGGTCAGGATGCCGATGGTCTTCATCGACTCGCTCCTCCTAGAGAATCCAGTCGAACTGCGAGGGGTCGTCCGCTGCGGCCGGAATCGTCAGGCTCCCCTCGGCGGGGATTCTCTGCGCCACGCCATTCCCCTTCTCAACCTCCACCTGGAACCGCACCGCCGCGGCCGCGGACGCGAGCGCCTCGATCGGCACCGCCACTTCGACGATCCGGTCCACTGCGACGCGCACCTCCCCGACGCCCCCCTCGCCGCGCTCCGGGAGCGCGACCCGGACGGTGCGGTCCGGCGCGCCGGGGACCCTCACGATCAGAGTGGAACCTCCGAGGCTCGCCGACGCCGGCGGGTCGAAGGGATCGAGCCGAAGATAGAGGCTCGCATCGTCGCGGCCGAACCGCAGCTCGCGCACCAGCCGCGCCGAGGACTGCATCGCTCCCGACGCCGTCCCTGCGCGGCCGGCGGGGAGCCACTCGAAGTAGTCGGTCACCCTCCCGTCGACGATCGCCCGGACCGGGCCGGTGGGGGGCACGAACCCCCGGGCCGTGCTCCGCCGGATCGGCTCGGTCAGGACCGCGGGCGGATCGAGCCCCGCGAACCGGTGCGCGGAGCGGAGCTTCCGACGGAACCCCGCATCGAATTCCGCCGCGTGCGCGGTGGGGTGATCGTCGCCGAACCACCAGAACCAGTCGCTCCCCTCGGCGGCGAACACCGCCCGCCAGGCCGGATCGGCGAAGCTCGGCGCGCCGCGCGCCTTCTCGATCGCGTCGCGCGTCTCGGCAAGAAGCTCCCAGGCCCGGTTCTTCTCGGGATGGCCGATCCACGTCGCGAGGTTCCTCCCGATCCAGGATCCGGCGACGACGCGAGGCAGCGGCCTGGCCGCGGCGGGATCGGCCGCCTCCCTAGCGGTCAGCGTTACGATGCCCGGGTCGGACTCGAGGGCGGCGTGGAGCGAATCGAGGAACACCCAGCCGTTGCCGGGGTAGTACTCCCAGGCGTTCTCCCCGTCGAGGATCACCGACACCGTGTACGGACCCTCCTCCGGCGGGAGGGCCGCGCGTAAGTGATGGAGCCGCCGGAGAAAATCCTCGACCGCGGATGCGGCCGGCCAGGCCGAGTACACGAAGCCGATCCGGTCCGAGAGATCGTGGTCGCGGAACAACAGCACCGGCCCGCGCCCGTGCCTCCACGGGCGGTACAGGAGCGTCCCGCGTTGCACCTCGGCCCGGTCCGCCGGGAGCGTCTCGCCCAGCGACCCGAACAGGACGTCCTCGTCGCTCGCCGCCCAGCGGTAACCCGCGTCGGCCATGAGGGCGAGTGAGGCCTCCGAGATCGAGCCCTCGGACGGCCATCCGCCGGCGGCGGGCCGTCCGAACTCCTCCTCGAACGCCGAGAGGGCCCGCGCGAGGTGGATCCGGGCGTCCTCTGCGTGCCGGAACGCAGCGGCCGGCAGGCGGATTCCGGGGAGCGCCTCCCGGGCCGATTCGAGCCCGCACAGGAGCGGCAGGATCGGGTGATAGTACGGCGTGACCGAGAACTCCACCCGCCCGGCCTCGAACAGGCGCTTCCACCGGGGAAGCACGCCGCGCAGGAACTCCTTCTGGATCGCGAACAGCGCCCGCTTGTCGCCCTCCGTGTAGCGCTGGCCTTTGTCCCAGAGCGCCCGCACCCGGGGGTCGGCCTTGAGGAGTGGGCCGCACCAGACCAGGTGGAAGAGCAACTGCAGATCGCGGATCGCCGTCTCGTCGAACCGGTCCACGACCGACGCGGGAAGGTCTTCGATCCCGTAATCCCCTCTCAGAGCCGAAAGCTCCGCGACCCGTCGCAGCCCTTTCGCCATGGTGTCCCGGTTGAACGAGAAAAACTGGCTCACCACGAACCGCCGCTCGTCGGGAGAGAGCGACGACGCGGGGCGCTCGGCGACCGCCAGGAACGGATCGGGGGGCGCGGTCCCGTCGGCGATATCGCGGATCTGGTCGAGGAGCGACGGGACCACGTTGATCGTGGCCCGGACGCCGGGGTGCCGGGCCAGGTGCTCGGCGACGTCCGCGTAGTCCTTGAGGGCGTGGAGGCGGGTCCACGGCATCGCGGCCGCGCCGGTCGGGCTGTCGGTGTAATCCGGCTGGTGGAAGTGCCAGAGGAGAACCAGCCGGATCGGGGGTCGGTCGAGCGACATCAACTACAACCTTTCTGCCTCGAAGAAGCGCGATTATACTCCGGCGAAGCGGCCGCGAACCCGCCGGGGGCGGCGCGAGGGGCTTCGAATGGCAAGGATCAGGACCTCCGATCGAGCGATCTCGGCCATCCCGAAGGTCGAGCTGCACCAGCATGTGGACGGCTCCATCCCGGTCCGGACCACCTGGGCGCTCATGAAGCGGCACGGGCTCAACCCGGTGCCCACTCAGCGGGAGATGAGGCGGCTCTTGGAACTCCAACCCGAGGACGAGGGGTCGCTCCTCTCGTACCTGGACAAGTTCCACTACCCGCTGTGGATCACCCAGTTCTACGAGAACATCACGCGGGTCACCCGCGACATCGTGGAGGAGGCGTACTCCCATGGGGTCAGGACGCTGGAGCTTCGCTACTCGCCGTCGATCCATACCTTCGGCGGGCTGACCCTGAGGCAGGCGATCCGGGCGGTGCTCTCGGGGATGAACGCCGCGGTGCGCCGGCACGACGACCTCGAGGCCGGCCTGATCGTGGTCTCGATGCGCCAGCACGGGCCCCACATCGCCAAGCTCATCGCCCGGCAGGCGATCGCGGAGGCGCAACACCTGCACGAGCGGACCGGCGTGATCGGCTTCGACCTCGCGGGCGCCGAGCGGGGCAATCCGCCGAGCCTTTTCCGGGAGGCGTACGAGATCGCGCGCCGGGGCGGGCTCGGGATGACGGTCCACGCGGGGGAGGACGAGGGGCCGGAGCGGATCCGGGAGGCGGTGGACCTCCTGGGCGCCGACCGGATCGGCACGGCTGCGCGGCGGTGCGGGACAAGGCGCTCTTGAGGCGCCTCGAGCGCGACCGGATCCTGGTCGAATGCTGCATGACGTCGAATTTCCAGACCGGGGCGGTCCGCGCCGGCGAGCCCCATCCCATTTTCACGTTCCTGGAGCACGGCATCCCAGTCGCGGTCTGCACCGACAACACCACCGTGAGCGGCACCGACCAGACCCGGGAAACCCGGCTGTTGCTCGAGCGGCTCAGTGCCAGGGAAGTCGCGGCGATCCATCGGCGCGCGGCGGAATACAGCTTCATCCGGCGGGTGCCGGTGTTCCTGGAGCGGCGCGGGCCGATCGCCTCCGCACCGCGCCGGGGTTAGAGCGGGTTCGGTTTCGGTGGACGCCTTCACTCCACCGTGAAGTTGGCGTTCGCGAGGGCCGGATCGTCGCCCTGGTAGGTCCGGGCGTTGCGCGCCTTGTCCAGCACCTGCAGGTAGTCCACCTTCCAGATCCCTTTGGCTGCGTACTGCGGCACGGTGATTTTGGTGGTCATCGGCGCTTCGGGATTCTTCGGATCCGGCGTGCACGAGAAGGCGATCCTGGGAACCTGACCGCTCGTCGAGGGCGGTCCCTGGACGCGGCCGAACAACGTAGCAACGCCGCTTCCTTCGTCATGGGCCGTGGCGGTCAAGGTGATCTCCGCCGCGGCCGCGTTCGACACGATCGCCGGCGAGGCGTAGAGCGCGTCGAGCGTCGGGGGGACCGAGTCGCATCCGCCGCCTCCCGCGACCACGAAGCTCACCCGGCCGACCTGCGGAGAGTCGCTCGAAAGAAAGGCGGTGTTGTTGGCCTTGTCCGCGACACGGAGCAGCTGGAGGGTCCATTCGCCGCAGTCGGCGTCCGCCGGCACCGGCACGTCTCCCTCCCAGTATGAAGTTGCGGCGCTCGCGTGGCAGGAAAAAGGGATGGAGGCGGATTTCGTGGAGTTTTGGAAGATCCCCGTGACGGATGCGACGCCCGACTGATCGTCGTCGACCTCGACCACGATCAGGTTCTTCTCCCCGCCGCTGACCGTCCCCTTGTCGACCGAGACGCCATGCACCACCGGCGCGGTGGAATCGGACTCCTGCGAGTAGACCCGAAGCACGCCACCTTGAGGGACCGACGTCTTCGCGAACGCGAGAATCAGGGGATTGTCGGCCCGATCGAGAATCTGAAGGCTCGCGACGTACCAATCTCCCGTCTCGGCCTTTTGGGGAATCGCGATCCTGGTCGTGAGCACGCCGCTGCCGGCCTCGTCTTGCGCGGTGAAGGGCACGATGGCCACCCCGCCGGGGCTCCGAACCGTTCCATAGGCGATCTTGACCCCTGACAGGTCATCGGTGGCCCCGACGGAGAGCGTCGCCACGCCGCCGTCCGGGATCTCGGGGGGGTCGAAGCGGAGGTACCCGAAGACAGGAGCCTGGCGGTCGGATTCCGGATCGATCGGGACCACAGGTGTCCCGTCCCCCTTGGCGGGGTCCGCCTTCGGTGCTCCCGGCGCGTTGATGGGGGGGGCGAAGGACTGAGCCGGCAAATTGACTGGCGGGGAAACGTCGTGGCCGCGAGGGGATCCATCCGGCAACCGCCCGGTCTCGATCAGGGCGGGCGCGCCGGACGACGCTCCGGCCGCACCGCCCGCGGTCGCTCCCATCGTTCCGTCCGGCCCCTGGTCGGCTGGCCGGGTCCGGGCCCCTTGCATCTCGGACCTCTTGGAGTGGGCGGCATCGCGTCCGGTGCCGGGCCGTCCCGCGACCGGTCCACCGGGCGACTCCGGAGCACCTGGGATCGTTCGACGTCCTCGGGTGTCCCCTTCCGCACCGGAGCCTTCTCCCGAGGCCCCCTTCGCAAGGGGCTCCGACGGTTGGCTCCGTGCCTCGCCAGCGCCATCCGGCCGGGCCTCGGACTCTTGACCGGTTTGACCGGATCTTCGCCAGGGATTCCCGATCCGACCCACGCGGTAACCCGCGGCGAGCCCGACGAGGAGGGCGATGGTCGCTATGACGATCCACGATTTTCGCATCTTGTCGGACCCGCGGGGTCGTTTCGAGGCTCCCGCCAACCCGCAACGGAATGATACGACTGCATCCCCTCAGGCGCACGCCGGCACGTGCTCGGCTGGCCGCGAGCGGAGTGGACGCCGGTTCGAGCCCTGCGGGTTAGAATGGGCCGACCCGAGAAGAGGACGCACGCCATGGGGTCCGATTCCGAACGCCTTCGCATCGAGCGCCTGATCCAGCGCCAGATCCAGCAGTGGGACTTGAGGCGCAGGCTCGCGGAGGAGGGGGGCGAGGCCGCTCGCCGGGAAATCGCCCACCTCCCGGAGGGCCCCTGGATCTCGTTTGCCAAGCAGCTCGGCTCCGGCGCCGGCCGCATCGCGCAGATCCTCGGCGGGAAGCTCGGCTGGCAGATCTTCGACAAGGAGATCGTCGAGGCAATCGCCCTCGAGACTCATACCCGGGAGCGGATCCTGTCCCGCCTCGACGAAAAGGCCGTGGGCCGGTTCGACGACCTGCTCTCGCAGCTGGTCGTGCCGGACCATCTCGACCAGATCACGTTCCTCCAGGAGATGGGGAAGGTGATCTGGGCGCTCGCGCGGCAGGGACATGTGATCCTGCTCGGCCGCGGCGCCAACTGGTTCCTGGATGCGCGCTACGGCTTGAGGGTGCGCGCGGTGGCTCCCTGCGAAACCCGGGCGAAGCGCGTCGCGGAGCGGGAAGGGATCGGCCGTCAAGAGGCCGAGCGCAGGGTGCGAGAAACCGACGCGGCGCGGGCCGCGTTCATCCGCCAGGTCTACCACCGCGACATCGACGACCCGCTAGGCTACGACCTCGTGCTGGACACCGGGGCGCTCGACGTCGAGGCCGCCGCAGAGACCGTGCACGGCACCCTCCGCCGCAAGCTGGGTGCCACCGTCTGACGGGCGGAACCGGTCCCGTCCGGGCCCTTCGGCCGCCGCGGTCGGCCTACGGCTCCTCCGGCACGATCAGCCAGGCGACGAGATAGCAGATCGCACCCGGAACGATCCCCGTCAGCAGCGTGAACAGCACGACGACCAGCCGGACGGCGACCGGGTCGGCCGCGAGGTACGCTCCCAGGCCCCCGCAGACGCCGAGCAAGCGACGGTCGGTCCGGGACCTGTAAAGACGCCTCACGCCCGCGTTCATGGTCGCTCCTTCCCGGCGGATCTCCGTCCGCGACTTGTGTTACGGAGCCGGACGCGTCGGGGTTTCCAGCGCGGAGACGCCGATCCTCCACACGAGGGGGCCGCCGTCGGCGTGGGCGACCCCTTTGGCCTTGTTGGTCCCGTCCACGAACGCCAGGAACGAGTACTTCCCGTAGTGGACGAGCTTCCGGCCGGCGGAGCGGACGGCGGCCGGAGAGAGACCGAGGAACAGGCCGACGCCGCGCGCCGGATCGTTCCGATTGCGGCCGACCGCGAGGAGCGCGCCGCCGTCCTGCCGGTACTCGGTTCCTTCGACGGCGAAACGCGCCTCCTCCACCACGACCTCCTTCGGAAGCCCGGCGACGAGCGGCTCGAACGCGTCGCCCTTCGGGAGGCCCAGGAGGAATACCGACCGGCCGGAGAGATCGCGAGGCTCCACCTGCGACGCCTCCTTCACCTCTCCCTCGCCCGTCCGGGTCAGGGTCGAGGCCACCTCGCGATACGCGCTCGAGAGGTCCTTCGCGGCGCCGTCGTCCACCACGAACAGGGTCTTCGGATCGCCGAAGAGGAGCGAGAGCACGGGGGGCATCTCCGCCGGATCCAGCCGGCGGAACACGTCCTGCTCCGGGTCGGCGCGAAGGGTTTCGGGCCGGAACGGAAGCACCACCTCGAACGGCGACGAACCCTCCGCCGCGTCGACCGTCCTGCGCTCCGCGCGGCCGGCGGCCTCGATCACGAGCGGCACGCGGACTCGCCAGGGGTCCCCCGCCTGGACGATCCGCCCGGTCACCCTCCAGAGCTGCTCGACCGGCACGTCGCTCTTCTCTTCCTGTCGGGCCGCGGCCCGCTCCTCGGCGACGCCGACCTCCTCGAGCGCCAGCCGAGGCGCCCCGGCCCGCTTCACCCACTGGTCGAGGAACCAGCCGAGGTCCTCCCCCGCCTCGCGGGAGAACGCCTCGCGCCAGTCGTCCCACGAGGCCGTCCTGAACAGCCGCTCGGCATAAACCCGCCGGAGCGCCGCGTCGAAACGCGCCTTGCCGATCCTCCGCTCGATCATGTGGAAGACCATCATGGACTTCCCGTAGCCGATGGCTCGGGTCGTGGGTGTGGAGCGCTCGGTGAACTGGGTGAGCGGAAAGTCGCGCCCCGGCTCCGAAACATAGTTCGTGAAGTCGCGCGCCGCCTCGCGGCGATACTCCGCGGCGGCCTCGGGGCTCTCGAGGTCCTTGTAGTGGTAGTCCGCGACGTAGGTGGTCAGCCCCTCGCACCAGTTGCCCCCCGACTCGTCCACGAACACGCCGTTCCCCCACCAGTTGTGGGCGACCTCGTGACCCAGGGAGGTTCCCACGATGAACGGGAGCCGCATCACGTCGCGTCCGAGCAGCGTGAAGCCGGGCATGCCGTACCCCGTGGAAAAGAAGTTCTCCACCACGGTGAAGCGGTCGTACGCGTACGGGCCGAACCATTTGGAGTACATGTCGAGGTAGCGGCCGACCGCCTTCAGGTACGGCTCCGCGAGGTCCGCGTCCTCCGGGAACAGGTACGCGGCGATCTTGATCCCGCGGTGCTCGCGTTGGATCCGCTTCCACCGCCCCGCGGCGAGGTCGATCCCGTCCTTGGGCCAGCGCCCCTCGAACAGGGTGCGCGTCCCCTTCGGCCCCTCCTCCCGCGCCTTGAGGCTCCCCTCGGTGATCGCCTCCCAGCCCGGCGGGAGGTCCACCTCGACCCGCATCGTGGTACCAGGCACAACGGCATGCGTCGGGTACCAGGCGGACGAGGGCGCCAGGAACACCCCCTCGGCCTGGATGGTGCCCTCGCTCTGGTCGGCGATCCGCTCCCGCGAGAATTGCGCGACGCTCGGCGGATCGAAGATCGCGCCGTCGTAGCGCACCACGTACCGGCGGCTCCCCGGCTTCGGCGCGGCCGGCTGGACGGCGAGGCGGGCCTTGCCGCCCTTCTCGGCCGGTGGCGTCACGTCGAACCGTGCCGCCTTCCCGTCCACGAGGACTTTTCGGACGGTGAGCCCCGGGTGGATCCCGAACACCGGCGCGCCGAGCGCCGCGTCCTCGAGATCCATCGAGACCGTCGCCTCGATCCGGTGCGCGCCGGGATCGATCCTGACCGAGATGTCGATCGTCGGCGCGGCGGGGGCGGGTGGTGCTTTGGCGGCGAGCGACGGCGCAGAAAGGACCGCGAGGGCAAGGAGGAAGGATGGGCGCGGGCGTGTCATGGCGACCTCGTTCCGATCACAGCTGCAACTGCTCCTGAGCTTTCCTCGCCTGCTCGGCGGAGGATCTCAGGGATTCCATCTCGCCGGACTCGAGCTTCACCTCGAGAATTTTCTCGACCCCCTTCGAGCCGAGGACCACCGGGACGCCGACGAAAACGCCGCGGATCCCGTACTCCCCCTCGAGCCACGCGGTGCACGGAAGGACCTTCCTCTTGTCCTTCACGACGGACTCGACCATCTCGACGACCGCGGCCGCGGGAGCGTGGTAGGCCGACCCGGTCTTGAGGAGCGCGACGATCTCGGTGTCGCTTTCGGTGGTGCGCCCGACCAGCGCGCCGATCCTTCCGGCCGGGAGCAGCTCCGTGAGCGGAACCCCGCCCACCGTCGCGAGCCGCGGCAGCGGCACCATCGAGTCGCCGTGGCTGCCCAGCACCAACGCTTGCACGCTCTCGACCGAGACGCCGAGCTCCATCGCGATGAACGAGCGGAAGCGCGCCGTATCCAGGATCCCCAGCATGCCGACCACCCGCTCTCTCGGGAAGCCGGTGACCGTCTTGGTGACGTAGGCCATCACGTCGACGGGGTTCGAGACGACGATGACCAGCGCGTCGGGCGACGCCGACCTCACCTGCTCCGCGCACGATTGGACGATCTCGGCGTTCCTGCGGAGGAGCTCGTCGCGGCCCATCCCGGGCTTCCGCGCCAGGCCGGCGGTGATCACGACGATGTCCGAGCCGAGCGTGTCCTCGCGGGAGTTCGTCCCCTTCACCCTCGAATCGAAGCCGAAAACGGGACTCGACTCGAACAGGTCGAGACCCTTTCCCTGCGGGATCCCCTCGAGGATGTCCAGCAGGACGACGTCCCCCAGCTCCTTCTGGGCGCAGCCGATGGCCACGTGCTCCCCGACGTTGCCTCCGCCGACCACGGTGATCTTCTTCCGCACTTCGCGCCTCAGTACTGGACGAGCGAGCCGTCCTTCTTGGCCTTCCGTATCGCGATCCGCGAGAAGAAGAGCCCCAGGGGGAGCAGGATCAAGGTCAGGATCGCGAGATTGAGGATGTCGTGGCGGAGGTCGGCGTAGGTCTTTCCCTGCAGGAGCGACCCCCGGACCACCTCGAGCGACCAGGTAATCGGGAGGAACCCCGACACCCACTGGATCGCGCCGGGAAGGAGCTTCGACGGGAAGAACACGTTCCCGAAGAAGGTCGTGAGCGCCGAGAGGAAGAAGTTGATCGGATCGCCGCGCTTGAAGTACAGGATGAACGACGCCGACAGGATCCCGAGACCGGCGGACGAGAGCAGCGTAAGAAAGATCCCGACCGCCAGCGTCCCCAGGCTGTTCGTGTGGAGCTTCACCCCGAACACCAAGGTCGCGGCGAGGAGGTACACGGCGACCCGGATCGCGCCGTACGCGAAATCCCAGGCCGCTTCCGAGAAGATCACGATCGAGGTGGGGGTCGGGGACACCAGCATCGCCTCGAGCGTCCCCAGCATCTGCTCGCTCCTTATCTTGGCGGAGAACGCGTAGAGGGCGGTGGAGAAGTAGTACTGGAACGCCAGCCCGACCAGGATCCAGGGGAACGGCTCGATCCCGTTCAGCCCCTCGGTCTTCGGGTTCACCATCTTCGCGACGAAGTAGAACGCCGAGACCGAGAAGAGCATCCCGCCCACCTGGAGCAGGAACGCCACGCGGTACGACACCTCCGACTGGAAGTCGCGCTTCAGGAAGGCCAGGAGTTTCCGGAGGCCGCGGATCATGCCCCCTCCCCCGCTCCCTGGTCCTCGAGGATGCGGGAGAACGCCTCCTCGAGGTCCGGCTCGATCCGGTCGCACGCGTGGACCACCGCTCCACCGGTGAGAAGGAGGCGCAGCACGTCGTCGAGCCGCGCGTCCGGGGCGAGGGCGATCGTCACGCGGCGGATGCCGTTGAGCGGCTCGTCGGAGACGAGACGGAACGGCCCGGCGAGCCCCTCGGGCCAGCCGGCCACCTCGAGGCGGAACCGCCGCTCGTCCACGCCCCAGCTGCGGACCTCCTGCACGGTCCCGATCTGCCGGACCTTGCCCTTCACCAGGATCGCCACGCGGTCGCAGAGGGTCTCCGCCTCGCGCAGGTTGTGGGTCGCGAGGAGCACCGTCTTGCCGTCCCGCGTCTTCAGCTCGTCGCGGATGAAGGCCCGGAGCGCCATCGCGGAGGACGGGTCGAGGCTCCGCGTCGGCTCGTCCATCAGCAGGATCGGAGGGTCGTGGAGGAGCGCGCGGGCAATGGCGAGGCGCTGCTTCATCCCGGAGGAGTAGTCGGCGAACCGCCGGTCCGCCGCCTCGACCATGTCGACGCGCTCGAGCAGCTCCGCTATGCGGGGCTTCGTGCGCCGCCTCGGGACGTCGTAGAGGCACGCGAAGAAGTCCAGGTTCTCCCGGCCGGACAGCCTCCAGTAGAACGACCGCTCGTCGGTGTGGACGAGGCCGATCTTCGGCTTGACCTTCCCCTCATGGCGCACGTCCTCCCCGCCGACCACCGCGCGGCCGCGATCGGGGAGCACCAGGCACGACAGGATCTTGAGGAGGGTCGTCTTCCCCGCGCCGTTCGGTCCCAGGAGGCCGAAGATCTCCCCCTTCTGGACGTGGAGGTCCACTCCGCGCAGTGCCTCGACCCGCTCCGCCCTCCGGAAAGGGTGCTTGAGCAGCTCGCCGATCGGGCGCTTCTTGGCGAAGTTCTTCTCGACCTGGAAGGCCTCGACGGCGAAGTTCACGCGATGCCACCTCCGGAAGCGGGAGATTGTAGCGCAGAGGGGGGCGTGCTGCGCCGAGACGGTCCTGCCGGCTGATCCCTGGAGTCAATCCCTCTTCTTCACGATCGGGGCGAACCATTCGCGGGGGCCGAAGCCGTCCGTGGGATTCCAGATGGGATCGATCAGGGGCTGGCGCCACAAGACAGGGTGGAATTCGGTCATGTCGGTGGACCAGGTGTAAGCCGAGACCGGCGACCAGATCGGGTCGATGGTCGCCTTGGCCCAGGTGACAGGATGGAATTGGGTCGCGTCCTTCCCCTGAAACGCATTCGTCGGGTACCAGCGGAAGGACATCGGCGACCCCTGGAACAAAGCGGGCGGGCGGCCGAACGCGGCGAGCTCCTCACGGCGGCCCGGGAGCTTGACCTCGGGACCCGCCAGCGTCTTCGGCGTCGCGTAGACCAGGCCCGTGGGCGGCGTCGCGTCCCCGCCCGTAAGGCGCATCTCCTTCACGAGCTCGACGGGGACCGTGATCACGTTTCCGAAGTTCGTGCTGAGGAGGTAGCTTCCTCCCTTCCGCTCCACCGAGCGGCCCTGGAGAAGCGTCCCGTCCACGAGCAGCAGGTCCGCGCCGGCCCACGCCGCCGTGGCAAGAAACCCGAGGACCGCCAGGATCGCCGCCGCGCGCTTCACCAGCCGCCTCCCTGCCTCCAATGATAGGCCCGCGGCGCGGTTTCGTCACGCCGCCGGCGTGGTACCCTCGTGGCGATGCACGTGCTCGTCGCCGGCTGCGGGTGGCTGGGGAAAGTCCTCGGACGCGCGCTCGTGGCGCGCGGGGACCGCGTGACGGGCGTGCGCCGCAACGCCTCGGCGGGCCCGGAGCTGCGCGGCCTCGGCATCGAGCCCCTGTTCCTCGACCTCTCCGACTGGCACTCCATGCGCGCGATCCCCTCCGACGTCGAGGCGATCGTCGCCTGCCAGTCTGCGCGCGGCGACTCGGCCGCCGCCTACCGTGCCGCCTACGTCGAGGCGACCGGGAACCTCCTCGAGGCGTCGAGGAGACTCCCGATCCGGGCCTTCGTGTACACCGGGTCTACAGGAGTCTTCGGACAGCGGGACGGCGGCGACGTGGACGAGACGACGAAGCCCGAGCTGGTCGGGCCCACCGCAGAGGTGCTCTTGCAGGCGGAGCGGGTCGTGCTCGACGCCGCCCGGGCCGGCCTCCCCGCCCGTATCGTCCGGCTCTCCGGTCTCTACGGCCCGGGGCGTGCGGGGGTGATCGACCGGGTCCGCACCTTCGTCCTCGCCCTCGGCCCCGGCGACGACGCGTGGATGAACTGGTGCCATGTGGACGATGCGGTGACGACGGTGATCGCGGCGATGGATCGGGGCCGAACCGGCGCGATCTACCACGCGACCGACGCCCATCCCGCCCGCCGGCGCGAGGTGGTCGAGTGGATCGCCGCGCGGCTGGGCATCGCACCGTCGCAGATCGCCGAGGACGGCGCGCGCGCTTCCTCGAGCCGGCACGGCGCGAACCGCAGGATCCTCGGCGACAGGACCCGTGCGGAGCTCGAACTCACCCTCGCCTGGCCTTCCTTCCGCGACGGGCTTGCCTCGTTCCTCACCGAGGACCGCGGCTGACCGCGCCGGAGAGCCGCCCTCGACGGGGCCGGAAACCCGCCCCTACTTCAGCGCCGCCAAGGCCGCGTCGTAGTTCGGCTCCTGGCCGATCTCCGGGACCATCTCCGTGTGGATGACCCCGTCGTTCTCGTCGAGCACCACCACCGCGCGCGCCGTGATCCCCTCGAGCGGCCCGTCGGTGATCAGCACGCCGTAGTCCTTCGCGAACTCCCGCCCGCGCATCAGCGACAACGGGACCACGTTCTTGAGCCCCTCGGCGGTGCAGAAACGGCCGGAGGCGAACGGAAGGTCGGCGGACACGATCAGCACCATCGTGTTCGGATGGCTCCCCGCCTTCTCGTTGAACTTGCGGGTCGAGGTGGCGCAAACCGGGGTATCGAGGCTGGGGACGATGTTCAGGACCTTCTTCTTGCCTTTGAAGGTTGCGAGGGAGACGTCCTTGAGGTCGCCGCCCACGAGCCGAAAGTCGGGGGCCTTGCCGCCGACCTTCGGCAGGTCGCCGATGGTGTGGATCGGGTTTCCCTTGAGCGTCACGGTCGCCATGCTGCCTCTCCTTTTCGCGCGGCGGGCGACGGCATCGCCCCTGTCGTCCTTTGAGAAACGCTCAGCGTAGCACGAATCGAAGGGCGAGTCGGGATCGCGAGGTTGACGCCGTTCCCGGCGCGGCGGTAACGTCGTCGCGTCGGAGGGCGCGCGATGGTCGAGACCGCGGCCCGGTCCCTCGAGGTCCCTCAGGCGTACCGGGTCCACCCGCTGCTCGATCCCCGCCTGCCGAGCCACGACCGTGGGCTCGCGCGGGTGTGGGTCGCTGTCTGGCGGAAGCTCTTCCAGGAGCCGGACGCCGCGGGGCGCATGCTCGCCTCGTACTCCCGTCCCGCCGGGAGCGCGTCCCCGGCTCCCCTGCCCATCGAGATCCACTACCGTGACGCGGACCTGTACCTCGACGACCTCCTCCGTCTCGTCCCGGACTCGCTCTCGCGCCACCTCGAGCCGCTGGCCCGGACCCGCCGCCTGAACGCGATGATCGAGCTGTTCCGCGCGGTGTTCGAGGGGACCGACGCGAGGACTCGTTACGAGGCCCAGCGGAAGCTCTACCTCGGCAAGCTCCTCTTCGACATCGAGCACTGCCGGTCGGTCCGCGACGGCCCGCACCACCGGCAGCGATTCGAGAGCGTCCTGTCGGAGGGCCTGTGGAGCGGAACGGAGGAAGGCGGCGAGGTCCAGATCTGCTGCCGGCTCGTTCGAGATCCGAAGGGCGCGGAGCGATTCGAGGTCGGCGTCGCCCCCGCCGCCGGCGTACGATGTTACGGGTTCCAGCTGAGGCGGCTCCGGCCGTCGGAGGGCGAAGCCGCGATCGACGTGTTCCACTACCGCTCCCGGCTCAAGCGCGAGGCCAATCCCGCGCCGCCCACACGCGGGGAGGACGGCCTCCTGGAGTTGGCCGAGGAGGCGCGATGGCCGGCGCTGGGCGGGCGCAACGGCTCCATCCTGAGCAAGATGATCCGGCGCGGGATCACGCACCCCTCCGCGGTGGAGGACATGCTCGGGGCCATGTTCATCGTCGGCGACCGGCGGCAGGCGTATGCCCTCGAGCGGAGACTCCTCTCGGTGCTCGGGGGGCCGCTCAGGTGGCGCGACCGCGTGGACACGCTGTCGGGTCAGCGCGGGCGCGAGCGGCTCGGCCCCAGCTCGTCCAGCGGATTCCAGATCCTGAAGGCCATCGTGGACGTGCTCGCGGAGGACCCGGCGGACGAGTCGCCCTACCTGTTCCCGGTCGAGGTGCAGATCTACACGATCGAGGCGTACCTGAGGACGCTCCACGACGAGCATTTCGCCAGCCACACCGCATACAAGCGGCGGCAGTTCCTGCGCGACCTGATCCCGCTACTGTTTCCCCGGGAGGTCTACGGCGAGGAGACGCTGCTCCTCGGCGGGACCGCCGGGGGCTGACGGCCACTCTGGCCTGGGGCGGGGTTCAAGCGTCGGGGCCCCCCCACGGAAAGGCCTTGGAAATGGGGGCGCAGCCGCAGCATAATGGCCGAACTTTCGGATCGGCGAACGCCAAGAGCGTCCTGGAGGGAGTATGACCGACGATACCGCCCGTCTTCCGCTCACCGTCCTGTCCGAAGAAGAAGAGATGTTCCGCGACGCCGTGCGCGACTTCGCGGAAGCCGAGATCCGGCCCCGCGTCCAGGCGATGGACGAGGCGAGCCAGTACGACCCGGCCCTGATTCCCAAGATCTTCGATATGGGCCTGATGGGGATCGAGATCCCGGAGGCCTACGGCGGCTCGGGCGGGACGTTCTTCCAGTCCATCCTCGCGGTCGAGGAGGTCTCGCGCGTGGACGCGGCGGTAGGGGTCCTCGTCGACGTCCAGAACACGCTGTTCATCAATGCAATCCTCCGCTGGGCGACCGAGGCCCAGAAGAAGGAGTTCCTCGGGAAGGCGGCCTCGGGGACCGTGTGCGCCTACGCCCTCTCGGAAGCCGGCTCCGGATCCGACGCGTTCGCGCTCAAGACCAAGGCCGAGGAGAAAGGGGGCGAGTGGCTCCTGAACGGCCGCAAGCTCTGGATCACCAGCGCCGGCGAGGCCGGGCAGTTCCTGATCTTCGCGACCGTGGACCCCTCGAAGGGATACCGCGGGATCACGGCTTTCGTGGTGAAGCGGGACGACCCGGGCTTCTCCGTCGGCAAGCGCGAGCACAAGCTCGGCATCCGCGCCTCGAGCACCTGCGAGCTTCTCCTGGACAATTGCCGGATCCCCTCCGACCGCGTCGTCGGCGAGGTCGGCAAGGGGTACAAGATCGCCATCGAGACCCTGAACGAGGGGCGGATCGGGATCGGCGCGCAGATGGTCGGGATCGCGCGCGGCGCTCTCGAGGCCGCGGCCAAGTACGCGATGGTGCGGGAGCAGTTCGGGAAGAAGATCGGCGAGTTCCAGGGGATCCAGTTCTCGATCGCTGACGCGGCGACCCACCTCGAAGCGGCCCGCCTCATGGTGTACAACGCCGCGCGCCTCAAGGAGGCCGGCCGCCCGTTCGTCAAGGAGGCCGCGATGGCGAAGCTCTTCTCCAGCGACGCGGCGGAGCGGGTCACCTCGGCGGCCGTCGAGGTGTTCGGCGGGTACGGGTACACCGTCGAGTACCCCGTGGAGAAGTACTACCGCGACGCGAAGATCGGGAAGATCTACGAGGGGACCTCGTTCATGCAGCTTCAGACCATCGGCAAGATGATCCTGTCGGAGTGACCGGTGGACCTCGGGATCCGCGGGAAGGTGGCCCTGATCACCGGGGCGAGCGACGGTCTCGGTCTCGCCGCGGCGCGCGCCCTGGCCGGCGAGGGGGCCGAGATCGCCATCGCCGCACGCCGTCCCGAGCGGCTCAGGTCCGCGGCGGAGGCGATCTGCGCGGCGACCGGCGCCGAGGTCCTGGCGCTGCCCGCGGACGCGGCCGACCGGGAGCAGGCCCGGAAGCTCGTGAGCGAGGTCGCCTCCCGTCTCGGTCCGGTCGAGATTCTCGTGGCCAACGTCGGCGGCCCGCGTCCGGGCAAGTTCGGCGATTTCGCCTGGGACGACTGGGTCGAGGCGTTCGCCGAGATCGTGGGACCGCTCCACCACCTCGTCTCGGCGGTGCTCCCCGCCATGAAGGAGGCCTTCTGGGGACGGATCGTCTCGATCCAGAGCGTGAGCGTCCGGCAGCCAGTGGACTCGCTGATCCTCTCTAACGCCATCCGCCCGGCGGCCGCGGCGCTCGTCAAGGCGCTCGCCGCCGAGCTCGCCCCGTCGGGGATCACCCTGAACGTGGTAGGCCCGGGCCCGGCCCGAACCGGCCGCATCCTCGAGCTCGGACGATTCCGGAGCCCGGACGCGGACGACGACGAGATCGCGCGCGATCTCGGAGAGGGGCTCCCGATCGGCCGCCTGGTCGAGCCCGACGAGGTCGCGGCCGCGATCGCGTACCTCTGCTCGGTCCAGGCGGCGGCGGTCACCGGCTCGTACTTCCCGGTGGATGGCGGCTCGATCCGGGGACAGATGTAGGAGTAGGCCAGCATCCGGGGGTTCCACCCCCGGATGTCCACGAGAAACCGGGCTTCGGCGATCCTGGCCCGAGCCCAGCTTGCTCTCCTTGCGGCGCGGGCCCCCGTCCGGTAGCTTGATTTCGTGGAGGGTCCCGGTCGCGAGATCAAGCGTCCCGTCCCGCTAGGGGAGCCGGCACGTTGAACGACCTTTTCCTCAGGGCTTGCCGGCGGCAGCCGGTGGAGCGCACCCCGATCTGGATGATGCGGCAGGCCGGGCGCTACCTGCCGGAGTACCGGGCGGTCCGCTCCCGGGTCGATTTCGTCACCCTCTGCAAGACGCCGGAGCTGGCCGCCGAGGTCACGATCCAGCCGATCGACCGCCTCGGGGTGGACGCGGCGATCCTGTTCTCGGACATCCTGATTCCGGCAGAGCCGATGGGGCTCGCGATCACCTTCAATCCGGGCCCGGTACTCGACCCGCCGGTGCGCCGCGCGGAGGACGTGGACCGCCTCCGCGTCCCCGATCCGGAGGAGACGGTCCCGTTCGTCTACGAGACGATCCGGATCCTGAGGCGCGAGCTCGACGGGCGGGTGCCGTTGATCGGCTTCGGCGCCGCCCCGTTCACCCTCGCCGCCTACCTCGTCGAGGGAGGCGGCTCGAAGAACTTCGAGCACCTCAAAAGGATGATCTACGCGGAGCCGGCCGGGGCGCACCGCCTCCTCGAGAAGTGCACGGCCACGCTCTCGAGCTACCTCGCGGCCCAGGTGCGCGCGGGCGCCCAGGCCATCCAGGTCTTCGACACCTGGGCGGGGCTCCTCGACCCGGGCGACTACCGGGAGTTCGCGCTGCGCTACGCGCGGCGGGTCCTCGACTCGCTACGGGACGCGGGCGTCCCGAGGATCTACTTCGCGCTCAACGCTTCGCACCTGCTCGACGACATCCGCGAGTGCGGGGCGGACGTGATCGGCCTCGACTGGCGGACGCCGATCACCGAGGGGGCGCGGCGGCTAGGCCACGGCTTCGCGCTGCAGGGGAACCTCGACCCATGCGCGCTCCTCGCGTCCCCCGCGACGATCGAAGAACGCGCGCGGCGGATCGTGGTGGAGGGGCGCGCGGCGCCCGGGCACGTGTTCAATCTGGGACACGGGATCCTGCCGGAGACGCCGGTCGAGCACGCCCGGGTCCTGGTCGACGCGGTCCGGAGCGCCCCCGCGCCGGAGGCGAAGCCGTGAGCGAAAGCGGCGGCGCCGAGGTGACCCTCGACCTCCTGAGGAAGTACGACCGCCCGGGACCCAGGTACACCTCGTATCCCACCGCGGTGGAGTTCAACGAGGGTTACGGCGAGGCGGACTACCGCGCGAGCCTGGCGGCGGCGAACGCCGCCGCGGACGAGCCGCTGTCGCTCTACGTCCACATCCCCTTCTGCGAGGAGCGGTGCTCGTTTTGCGGCTGCAACGTGGTGATCTCGCGCAAGCGCGAGGTCGCGGCGGAGTACCTCCGCCACCTTCACCGCGAGATCGACACCCTGGCGGAGCACCTCCCCGCCCGGCGGCGTCTCTCCCAGTACCACTGGGGCGGCGGAACGCCGACGTATCTGAGCCCCGCCGAGATGGAGGCGCTCCAGCGGAAGGTCGTCGAGCACTTCCGCGTCGACGCCGACGCCGAGGTCGCCATCGAGACCGACCCCCGCGTCACCACCCACGGGCAGATGGACCTGTTGAAGGCGCTCGGGTTCAACCGGATCTCGATGGGGGTCCAGGACTTCACCCCCGAGGTCCAGGAGGCGATCAACCGGAACCAGACCGAGCGCGAGACCCGCGACCATTTCGAGTACTGCCGGAAGCTCGGCTTCCACTCGATCAACCTGGACCTCATCTACGGCCTGCCGCTCCAGACCGCGGAGGCGTTCGACCGGAACATGGACGTGGTCCTGGACCTGAAACCGGACCGCGTCGCCGCGTACTCGTACGCCTACGTCCCGTGGATCAAGTCGAACCAGAAGCGGATCGACACGTCGCAGCTGCCTACTCCCGAGGCCAAGCTCCGCCTGTTCTGCATCGCGCGCGAGAGGTTTCTCGCCGCCGGCTACGTCCAGATCGGCATGGACCATTTCGCGCTCCCCGACGACGAGCTGGCCACGGCCGTCAGGAACCGCCGCCTGTTCCGGAACTTCATGGGGTACACGGTCAGGATGGGGAGCGACATGCTCGGCGTCGGCGTGTCGTCCATCGGCGACGTCCGCTCCGCCTTCGCTCAGAACGCGAAGAAGCTCTCCACGTACTACCGGGCGCTCGCCGCCGGGAAGTTCCCGGTCGAGCGCGGATACCGCCTCGATCGCGACGACCTGATCCGGCGCGACGTGATCAGCCGCTTGATGTGCAACTTCTACCTCGACCGCGCCGAGGTCGAGCGGGCGTTCGACATCGTCTTCGCCCGCTACTTCGAGGTGGAGCTGGCGGAGCTGCTGGCCCCCGACGGGCCGGTGAGGCACGGATTCATCGAGGTGCACCCGGACCGGCTCGAGGTAGTCGGCAACGGCCGCCTCTTCGTCCGCAACATCGCCATGGTCTTCGACCGCTACCTGCGCGCCAAGAAGACCGACAAGCCCGTGTTCTCCCGCACGGTTTGACCGGCCTACCCCGACCTGATGAGCATCCCCAAGACGAATTCCGGGCGCGGAGGTTAGCACCGGTCGAACCGCGGCGTATATCCTTCTCTCCCTTCGAGGGGAGCCGACATGCCCCACACGGTGGCGATCGTCGGGGGCGGGGTCGCGGGACTCGCCGTCGCGTACGAGATCCGGGAGCGGAGCGCCCGCGTCCCGGGCGGGATCGAGATCGTCTGCCTCGAGGCGGAGGACCGCCCGGGCGGGAACATCCGATCGGACCGGTTCGACGGGTTCACCTGCGAGTGGGGGCCCAACGGCTTCCTAGACAACGTCCCGGCGACGCTCGCGCTTATCCGCCGGCTCGGGATCGAGGACCGGCTCCTCCCGTCGGACCCGTCCGCGGCGATCCGCTTCATCTACCGCGGAGGCCGGCTCCGCAGACTCCCGTCGGGCGCCGTGTCCTTCCTGGCGTCCGACATCCTCTCGGTGCCCGGAAGGCTGCGCGTCCTGCTGGAGCCGTTCGTGCCGGCCCGGCGGGACCCGTCCGAGGAGTCGGTGTTCGACTTCGTGGCGCGGAGGATCGGTGACGAGGCGGCGCGGGTCCTGGTGGACGCGATGGTGAGCGGGATCTACGCCGGCGACGTCAAGGCCCTCTCGCTCCAGGCGACCTTCCCGAAGATGTGGCGGATGGAAGTCGACCACGGCGGTCTCGTGCGCGCGATGCTGGCCCGCAGGAAGGAAAAGGGCGCCGCGGCGAAGGCCGGCGGGCCCGCGGGACCCGGCGGCACCCTGACATCCTTCCGCGGCGGGCTCGAGGAGCTGATCGAAGCCCTCGCACGGGCCGCCGGGCCCACGCTGAGGCTCGGCTCGCGGGTCGTCCGCGTCGCCGACATGGGCGCGGGCGGCTTTCGGGTGTTCCTCTCGACGGGGGAGCCAATCGACGCGGCGGCGGTGGTGCTGGCCTGTCCCTCATGGTTCGCGGCCGAGATCGCGTCGGGTCTCGACGCGGAGCTTCACGCGGCCCTCGCGGGAATCCCATCGGCCTCGGTGGCCGTGGTCCACTTCGGATTCGACGAGAAGGACCTCGCGCGCCGCCCGCACGGCTTCGGCTTCCTGGCGCCGCGCGGCGAGGGCCCCCGCATCCTCGGCACGCTGTGGTCTTCGAGCATCTTCCCCGGCCGCGCCCCGGCCGGCAAGGTGCTGCTCACCTCCATGGTCGGCGGGGCGCACGATCCGGAGGCGGTGACCCTCGGCGACGCGCGGCTGATCGAGATCGTGCGTCACGACCTCGACGACGCGATGGGGATCGGCGCCGCGCCCCGCTTCGTCAGGATCTTCCGGCAGCCGCGCGGCATCCCGCAGTACACCCTCGGGCACACGGCCAGGCTCGAGACGATCGCGCGCCGCCTCTTAGAGCACCCGGGCCTGCTCGCGTGCGGCAACTCCTATCGCGGCATCTCCGTGAACGCTTGCGTGGAGGAAGCGCCGCGGATCGCGGACGCCGCGGTCGAGGCCGTTTCCGGGCGAATCGGATAATCTGTCTTCCGGTTCGTCGCTCGCGGGAGGACGCGCATGTCGAGACTCGGGGGCCAGGTCGTCTTCATCACGGGAGCCAGCAGCGGGATCGGGGCGGCCTGCGCCCGGGCCTTCGCTCGGGAGGGCGCGCGAGTGCTGCTTGCGGCACGGCGCGCGGAGCGGATCGAGGCCGAAGCGCCGGCGCTCCGCGAGGCGGGCGCCGCCGACGTGCGCGTGCTGCGGCTCGACACGCGGGACGCGGAAGCGGTTCGCGCCGCAGTGAACGGGCTCCCGGAACCCTGGAAGGCCGTCGAGGTCCTGGTCAACAACGCCGGCCTCTCCCGAGGTCTCGACAAGCTGCACGAGGGAAGCCTCGAGGATTGGAACGAGATGATCGACACCAACGTCAAGGGGCTCCTCAACGTGGACCGGGCGGTGGTCCCGCTCATGGTCGCCCGGGGGAGGGGCACGGTGGTGCACATCGGCTCCATCGCGGGCCGGCAGGTGTACCCGGGTGGGAACGTCTACTGCGCGACCAAGTCCGCCGTGGACGCCCTGACCGAGGGACTGCGGCTCGACCTCCTCGGCACGGGCGTCCGCGTGACGGCCGTCAACCCGGGGATGGTCCTCACCGAGTTCAGCGAGGTCCGCTTCCACGGGGATCGCGCGCGCGCCGCCACGGTTTATCGGGGGGTCGTTCCCCTGTCCGGGAACGACGTGGCCGAGGGCGTGGTGTTCGCGGCCACCCGGCCGGACCACGTCCAGATCGCCGAGATGGTCGTCCTCCCCACGGACCAGGCGTCGGCGACGAGCGTGCACCGGAGGAGCTGACGGTTGCGGCACGGCAACCGCGGACGGTCCTCTCTCCGTCCCGGAGCCTTGACCGGCGGCGTCGGCGCGAGTACACGTAAGGATCGCTTCCTCGACCCGGAGGACCCTCGATGAGGATCTGCGCGCGTGTCGCGATCCTGGCGCTCTCCACCTTGCTGCCGGCCGCCGCGGCCACGGGAAAGGGCGGGGACGACCGGCCGAAGGACATCGGGCTCGTGGAGAAGGTCGGCACCCACCTCGCCCAGGTGGACGTGACGGTGTCCGGGAAGCCGGAGGTCATCGCGTCGCTCGGTCCCGACGACTTCGTGCTGTCGGTGCTCCGCCAGCGCGTCCCCGAGGTGATCGTGGACCGGGTCTGCCAGGCGGCCGCGCCGTCCCTCAGGGAAGAGCCCGCCGCGGCTGCCGCCTCCCCCCCCGGCGCGAAGACGATCGCGGTCCGATCGCAGCCGGCGACGTACCTCTTCTATTACGACCAGCCGCACCTCACGATGGCGGGGAGGCAGCGCGCGCTCGATCTGGCCCGGGAGATCATCCCGAAAGTGATCGTCGGCGACTCCCGCGGCATGATCGTCAGCAGCGCGAAAGAGCTGGCCACGGTGGCCCCGCTCACGCCGGACCCCGCCAAGCTCCTCGAGGCCTTGAACCGGCTCGAGAAGGACCGGACCCAGTGGAGCCCCTACTCGACGCTCGAGGAAAAGCGGGTGGACGAAGTGCTCGAGATCCTCGACGACCCGATGGGAGGGGTGCACCAGGCGATCGGCCGCGCACGGTTCTTCCAGGCCGAGGAGTCCTGGGAGATGCAGAAAGCGCTGAACCGGCTGAGCATGGTGATGGGCGCCCTCGCGGACGCGGACCCGCCGAAGGCGGTGTTCTACTTCGCGGACACGATGCGGGCGAGGCCGGGCGGCCACTACCTCAGCCTGTTCAGCGATCGCGTTCAGCAGTCCGACTCCGCGCCGCTCCTCGAGGCCGAGGCCAGGTTCGGCTCCCTGACCATGGATCGGATCATCAACGAGGCTTCCGCGCACGGTATCCGGTTCTACCCGATCGAGGCGCAGGGGCTCGTGAGCCTCTCGTCGTCCCGGGGGATCGGCTTTGGCGCCTCGTATCAGGCGAACAACTCCAGCATCCCCTCCTCGGTGCGAATCCGCGAGACCCAGGACACGCTTTCGGCCATGGCGCTCGAGACCGGCGGCCGCGCGTTTCTCAACGGGGTCGCGGGCGCGAAGATCGCGAGCCGGGTCCTCGAGGACCTTTCCTGCGTGTTCCTGGTCAGCTTCGATCCGGGCGATTTTCCGGTGGACCAGCCGCTCCCGGTCAGGGTCACGGTCAAGAAGCCCGGCGTCACGGTGCAGGCCCGCGGACGCCTCGTGATCCAGAGCGAGTCCTCGAGGCTGACCTCCCGGCTCCTCGCCGCGTTCTCGACGCCCCTGGCGAGCCGGTCGGATGTTCCGATCGACGTCCAGGTCATCCCCACCGGCTACCGGGACGGCGCCTTCACGGCCCTGGTGCAGCTCTTCGTGCCGGCGTCGAATTACCCGAACGCGAGCTGGGATTTGGGCGCTTCGGTCGTCTCGCAAGGCCAGGTCCGCGAGGACGCCTCGGCGCGGCTCGCGGTGACGGCGGCCGGTGTCCCCCTCGTGCTCGAGCGGGAGATGCATTTCGCGTCGGGCCCCTACGAGATCGTCGCCGTCGCCCACGAGGTCTCGACGGACCAGATCGCGTCCCGCCAGGCGGACGGCACGTGGCCGGACCTCCGGGATGTCCCCGCGGCCGTGGGGCCGATCGCGGTGCTGCAGCCGACGGTCGGGGTGTTCCGACGGAACGGCGCGACCCAGGGACGGGGCTCGCGCGCGCAGGGCGAGGCCGAGCCGCTCGGCCCGGATCGCCCGGCCGCGTTCGTGACCCTGGTCTGCCGCGGCCGCGATCAAAAGGGGCCTCTCCGCGCCGAGCGCCGCCTCCTCGGCGAGTCGCAGGTCAGCTTCGATCCACAGGACCTCGAACTCGAAGGCGACCCCTGCGCGCAAATCCGCGACGTGGTCCCGGCCAAGGTCATGGGTCCCGGCGAGTTCCGTTACGAGGTGCGCCTCGTGGCCGGCGATCGGGAGCTGGCCCGCGCCGAGCGCCGATTCACGGTCTCGGGGAAGCCGGCGGCCGCTGGATCCGCCCCTCCTTGACCCCCTCCACCCAGCCGACTCTCTACCCCGCCGCCCTCGTCGCCTTGGCCGCGGCCGGGGCGATCACGGCGATCGCTTGCGCGTTTCTCCTCCACTCCGGCGCACTGGAACGCCGCGGCCTCGTGGCGGGGTCGCGGGCGCTCGCCCGCCGCGCCGGGCTCTGGATGGGCGCGGGAACGTTCCTCGAGGTTCCCGCCGTGGCGCTCCTCTTGCTCGGCATGACGCCCTCCGCGCGGGAAGCCCTCCTCGGAGGCGATCCGGTCGCCGCGGCGCTCGGCGCGGTGGCGCTGACCGCCTCGCTCGGGTCCGGCTTCGCCGGGCTCCTCGCGGGGCTCTCGGGGAAGCCCAGACCCACCGGCGGCTTCGCTGCGGCGCTGCTCGTGCTCGCCGCGGCCGCGTCGGTGCTCGCGCGGTTCCGCCTGTAGAATGGGCCCGCCTCCGCGATCGCGCGGCGAGGCGAGAAGGGCGAACGGAGCGAAGAGTGGACGGAACCGGAACGGGAACGGGGCTGCTCGACCGGCTGGTGGACCTTCTAGCGCGCGGGCTCGACGCCCTCGGCTTCAACGGGACCCGCCTCAGGTGGCGCTGGAACGTCCGGCGGCGGGATCTCGGCGAGGCCGGCCTGCGCGCCGCGGTGATCGCTCGCTCCGCCGGAGGACGGTTCAAGATGTGCCCGTCGTGCAGAGCGCTCGTGCCGAAATCTGCATGGAAGTGCACGGAGTGCGGCATCGGCCTCGCGAACGTTCGGGCGCCCGGGATCGGCCGTCTCGTGGCGAATGTGCTGCCGGGAGCGACCGCGGCGACCGGCTTGATCTTCCTCGTGAACGGCCTTCTCTTCCTTCTCGCCGTCCTCGCGCCGGTTTCCGGGATCGAGGGGGCTCCGGCCGGGGGCGCGCGCCTGCTCAGGCTCGACGTCGCGACCCTCCTCCGCTACGGGGCAGGGTACGGTCCGCTCACGTTCCAGCTCGGCGAGTGGTGGCGTCTCGTGACGCCGATCTTCCTGCACGGCGGGCTGCTCCACATCGTGTTCAACACCATGGTGCTCCTGCAGCTCGGCCCGCTGGTCGAGGAGGAGTACGGCACGGAGCGGTTCTTCCTGGTGTATCTCGTCACCGGGATCGCGGGAAACGTCGCGAGCCAGCTGCTCGGAACGCGCCCGACGGTCGGCGCCTCGAGCGCCATCCTCGGTCTGATGGGCCTCCTGCTGGTGTACGGCTTCCGGCGCGGAGGGGTGTTCGGCCAGAATCTCCGTTCGGCGATCGGCAGGTACGCCCTGTACGTCTTCATCTTCAGCCTGCTACCGGGTGTCGACTTCCTGTCCCATGCCGGCGGATTCGCGGGAGGGTGCCTCCTGGGCCTCGTCGTGCCCCCCGGCCCTTTCCGGAATCGCGCCACCGCGGTATTGTGGGAGGGCCTCGCGCTGGCCGCCGTGGCGCTGCTGCTCGGGGCGTTCTTCATGATGTCGAAACACGGGGCGGACGCGCTGAGGCTGATCCAAGCCTCGTGACGGTGGCGAGCGAGACGATGAAGAGTAGTCAGGTGCGGCGGTCCAACCGTTTTCCCCCGGTCCTTGCGGCGCTTCTCCTGATCCTGGGCTGGGGCGTCGCCCGTGCCGCGGAGCCGGCCGCCCCGGGCGCACGCCCTCGACTGCTCGTTCTATGCGTGGACGGCCTCCGAGCGGAGGTGTTCGAGAGGCTCCTCGCCGAGGGTCGGCTGCCCGCGATCGAGCGGCTCATGAAGAGCCGCCCGTCCACGCTCGGGCGCGCTCTCGCGTCGTTCCCGTCGTCCACCGCCCCGTCCGTGCCGGAGTTCCTGACCGGGATGTACGCGGACCGCACGACGTCGATGCCCCGCGCGATCCACGCCTTCGACCGGGAATCGGGCGCGGCGCGGCGGTACAGCCTGGAGCCGGCCGCCTGGGAGGACGGCACGCCGACGCTGTTCACGCTCCTCGACTCCCGCGGCGAGACCAGCTACAACCTCTTCGAGGGGCACTTCGAGGGAAGCGTCAGCTTTTCTTCCAGGCGCGAGATGATCTGGGGCGGCATCCTCGAGACGCTGCGCCTCCACGTCTACAACCCGGACCGGTCGCTCCTGCGCCGCTTCCGCAGGATGGTGGAGGTCCGCGGGATGCCTCCACGCGCGGCGTTTCTGATGTTCAACTCGGTGGACCTGGCCGGCCACATGAGGTCGCCGGAGTCGAAACGATACGAAGACGCGCTCGTGCGCCTCGACCGGCTGCTCCGGGACGAGCTTTTCGACTGGATGGGACGATACCCCCTCCCCGGCGGCGGCTCCTACCTCGACGACACCACGGTCGCGATCTTCGGCGACCACGGGATGGAGTCGAGCGGGCGATTCGTGGACCTTCCCGGCGCCCTGAAGCGCCGGGGCCTCAAGGTCGTGGACATGGGCACGGTGTTCCAGGTCGCGGTGCGCGAGAAGCTCTCCCGAAAATGGGCGGCCCGGCCGGACGTGGTGCTCGCCCCCGGCGGGTCGAACGTCACGCAGGCGTACCTGCGGCGCGCCGGCGGGTCCTGGGGGAGCGGACCCGCGGGTGCTGCGGCGACCGCGGGGATCGCTGGAGTGCTCGCTGACGTCCCGGGGGTGGAGTTCGTCATCCGGCGCGTCGCCGACGACCGCCTCGAGCTTCGGGCGAAGGGGCGGCGGCCCGCCGTCCTCGTCCAGGACGGGGACGGAGGGGCGCGGAGGTTCGCCTACCTGGTCGGCCCCGGCCCGGGCGAGGATCCCCTGGGGTACCTCGCCGACCCCGCCGCGTCGCGCCTGGTGCAGTTCGTGGACGGGTCCCTCGACGGGCCGGTCCGTCCCGCCGCCTTCCACTCGTTCGACGAATGGCACCTGGCCAGCGAGGACACTATGTACCCCGCGGCAGTTCCGCTGATCCTCAAAGGGTGCGCCTCGGGGCCGACCCAGGGTGACCTCGTTCTCACGTCCGCCCCCGGCTGGTCGTTCCTCCGCCACACCCAGGGTGACCACGGCGGCCTGCGGCGGGACTCGATCGAGACTTCGCTGGTGCTCGCGGGACCGATGGTCCTTCCCGGGGCCTCGCTCGCCGGGTCGAGGCTGATCGACCTCCTGCCGACCTTCCTGGACCTCCTGGGTCTCGTCGCGGAACCGGAGTACCTGGCGTCGCTGGACGGCCGGCCGCTCCGCGTGGTTCGATCGGACGAGCCGGCCCGCGGGTTCATCCCGCCGCTCCGGGCGGCCTGGGCAGGACCTGGAGCCGCCGCGCCCTCGGCCCGCAGGGCTAGCCCCTGAGGGTCGGGACGGGCGTCCCGGTACCCCTTTCCTTTGCGCTAAACTACCGCCTCTCATGGCGGCACGCCCGATCCGCATCCTCGTGGCCGACGACCACGCCATCCTGCGCCAGGGGCTGGTGCACCTGCTGGGATCGGTCGAGGGGCTCGAGGTCGTGGGGGAGGCGGCGGACGGCGCCGAGGCCGTGGAGCGGGTGCTCGAGCTCGATCCGGACGTCGTCGTCCTCGACATCGTGATGCCGGGAATGGACGGGATCGAGGCGGCCCGCCGGATCAGGAGGTCGCATCCTCGCACCGAGATCGTCATCCTCACGGCGCATCCGAGCGAGGCCTATCAGAGGCGGGCCTTCGAGGCGGGAGCCCGGGGCTACCTGCTCAAGGACTGCGATCTCGACGTGCTCGCGGAGAGCATCCGCCACGCCGCTCACGGCGACTACTACGTCTCCGGGACGGAGGAGCCCGACAAGGTGGACGAGTACGTCAGGGCCGTGATCCAGCGGCAGTCCCCGGGGGGAATCGTGACCCCTCGCGAGCGGGAGATCGCCTGCCTCCTCGCGGACGGCTACTCCACGAAGGAGGCAGCCGCCGCCCTCAACATCAGCGTCAGGACCGCCGAGACCCACCGCGCTTCGATCATGCGGAAGCTCGATGCCCGCAACGTGGCGGACATCGTCAAGTACTGCATCCGGAACCAGCTCATCGACCTGTAAGACCTTATTTGGCTTTTGTCCTACCGTTTTCTACGGAGGCGCTCCGCGCGGAAATCTCTATACTGCTCCGCCACGCGGTGTCGCAGGCTTTTCGATCAATGTGATCCCGCCGCCCCGTGGGGCGGCGGCAGATCGGAGGGAGAGCCCCATGGCGGATTACGTCCAGTCGTTGATGGCCGGGGTGAAGGCGAAGAACCCGGCGGAGCCGGAGTTCCACCAGGCCGTGCAGGAGGTCGTCGAGTCCCTCGCGCTCGTGATGGACCGCCACCCCGAGTACCGCTCGGCGAAGATCCTCGAGAGGATCATCGAGCCTGAGCGGCTGCTCATGTTCCGTGTCCCGTGGCAGGACGACCAGGGGAACTACCAGGTGAACCGCGGGTTCCGCATCGAGATGAACAGCGCGATCGGCCCCTACAAGGGCGGCCTCAGGTTCCACCCGTCGGTGAACCTCGGCATCCTCAAGTTCCTGGCGTTCGAGCAGGTGTTCAAGAACGCGCTGACCACGCTGCCCATGGGCGGCGGCAAGGGCGGCTCCGACTTCGACCCCAAGGGCAAGAGCGACAACGAGGTCATGCGCTTCTGCCAGGCATTCATGAGCGAACTGTTCCGCCACATCGGACCCGACACCGACGTCCCCGCGGGCGACATCGGCGTGGGCGGCCGCGAGGTCGGCTTCCTCTTCGGACAGTACAAGAAACTCACGAACTCCTACACCGGCGTCCTGACGGGCAAGGGGCTGGAGTGGGGCGGCTCGCTGGTGCGCACCGAGGCGACGGGGTACGGCCTGGCGTATTTCGTGAGCCGGATGCTCGAGGCCCGCGGGATGAGCTGGAAGGGCTTGAACGTCGTGATCAGCGGCTCGGGCAACGTGGCGATCTACGCGGTGCAGAAG